>CAYTGC010000389.1:0-1596 GCA_964437195.1 uncultured Myxococcales bacterium
GCCACAAAACCTGCCGCCAACCACAGACTGTGTCGGTGCTTCCGCATGAGCGCTCCTTGCTTTCGGGCAGAGCGTTTATGGGAAACCCAAGCGATGTCAATACATTCGAGCGTCTCTTCGCGATTCCCTTTGTGAAAGTCTGGCGCTGGACGGACCCGCTTTATGTCGCTGCTCCTACAGCTTTGGGGTGCATTCGATCAGGGTCTTGCTGGTCAGAAACGGCGGTCTTTGCATCACCACCAGGAGCAGCGGACTTGGGAATTTGCTGCGATCGCGTGTGTCATCTGTTCCGACGGTGCGGGCCTCAATCGCATACAGCGGTCGGGGTTTGTTCGGCACTGCCGCGATGGCTACCGTCGGCGCAGTGGGCTGCGGACTTGCTGCGGGGGATGGCACCGCTTGGCTCTTTGCGGGCTCGAGCGAAGCATAACGGAAAAAGAGCGTGAGCTTTTCTTTGTTCACGTCTTTGAGGAGCGAACGGACCGCGGGAACCACGTCGAGCGGCGGATCGGGTTGGTAGAGCAGCAGCATGGCCGACTGACTCCAGTTGACCGGCGGATCGATCATTCCCAGAACGGAATCGGGCTTGCTTACACCCAGCTTGGTGAGCTGCTCAACCAGCTCACCGGTGCTCGTGACCGCGACACACTGCTTCTCTTTGCCGCGCGGGGCCAGGATGTTAAACATCTGGTACTCCGCTGGTGTCATCGGCACGTCTTTGGCCTCGGCAGAAGCTGGAACCAGACAGATCGAAACGAGCAACAGAAAGAGACGCTTCCCAGTCATTCTGACCTACTCCTACCGTGGTTCCAAAAGTCTTGGCATTCTGTGATCGTCCCCGTTTGCCGCAGGGGCCGCAGCGGGCTGGGCTGGTGCCGCCGGTCGCGACGCTGCCGGAGCCGGAGCCGGAGCTGGGGCTGCTGCGGCTGGTCTTGCTGCGGCTGGCGGGGCAGGGCTCTCGCTTGTCGCTGACGCTGCCGAAGCGGTGCTGGTCGTAATCGATGACTCGGTGCCACTCGATGTACCGACCGGATGTACCTGAAGTCCAACTTCGGAGCGAGTCTGCAGAACCAGTGCAATCAGCGCACCGCCCAACGTCACCAGCACCAGTCCTGGGGATGACGTCTTGAGGCTCGCGCTCTGCTGCGACCCTTGGCTCACTGTCAGCTCGTAGCTTGTGTCGGCAGACCGCAGGACGTAGAGCGCACCCGTGTAAAGCACCATGTAACCGAGAAACAGAGACACCGTCTTGGTAACGGCAAAATCCCACGCACGCGAGTACACCAGGATCAGGGAAACAGACTCTGGACCGGCGCCGGATTGCTGGGCCAGCGCGATGCCAGCTGCGTAGTTGTGATACTGAAACCACAGACTTCCGATCAGCAAAAGCAGCTGCGTGATGAGCATCGCCGTGACGATGACAAACAGCGGTCGGTTGTAGAGCGGTTCCCTGCTTTGGGCTCCTGTTTCCGTCGATACTGGGCTCTCCATTCGGGTCGGTGCGGTGGATCGATTCTGTCCTGCTGTGGGTTGCTGGGCTTGCGACTCCGCAGACTCTTTCCCCGATTCCTTAGCGGATTCCTTAGCGGATTCCTT
>CAYTGC010000389.1:1696-4713 GCA_964437195.1 uncultured Myxococcales bacterium
GCTGCTTGCGCTGCTGCCTGGGATTCACCGGCCATGGCTTCACCTAACGTGAGAGGCTGACCCGCCACTTCACAAGCTCTTCTAGCTCGTCGGGCGAGACCACCTGATAGCCCTTATTGGGCCAAGGGTTGAGAAGGTGATACTTTTTGATCGTGAACTTGTGGTGCGGCCTCTGGATCTGCGCACGATCCAGCCCGCCAACAAAGTCAAAGGGTTCGACAGTGATGTCTGCTCCAATCAAGAGCACTGCATGGGCACGGCTTGCACCTGTTCCATAGGCGAAGATGAAGACCCGATTTTCGAACAGATCGAGTACAAGCTGGCGACTATCAACGATGTCGCTGCCGCCTGAGTCTGCCAGTGGATCGAAGCCAACTTCCTTTTGTGCTCCGTGCTCCTTCGAATGGTGGGTGAACTCGACTCCCATCTTCTTGAGGTACTTTTCTTCGACCGCTTCGACTCCGACCCGTGACAGCCGCTGCGCCAGCTCTGTCGATGAGACTCCTTTTCCCATCACATCACCAAGCGCCGTGCGCACGATGTCTTCTTGGGACACGCTGCGACCTCGCAGTGCCAGGATCATCTGTGCGACCGCAGCCCAACACCACATTGGATCTTGCTGCTTGGTGCTTTGCAGAAACGGCAAAACCCGCTCTTTGGAAAGCCCGACATACGTGCTGTGCACTCGGTCACTTTTGAGCAGGCGATCGACACAAGCGACAGGAAGCGGAACGGACGCAGGATACGGACCAAAGTTCAGATTCCCGGGTCCGTAGTACATCACGAAGCCACCTTTTTCTTCGGTGTTGCGGTTGTTCTGCCACGCATCGGCCATCCACATGGCCTCCGCTTTGGGAAAGACTCCCTCGGGCATATAGGGACTTGCGTGCCTGTATTCAGCCAGACCCGGTACTTTCATTCCGAGGCTGGCGCAGTGATCGTCGATCTGGGAAAACGTCAGCCGCTTCTGGGATGCAGGACTGAAACAGAGTGTACCGAGCCGTACGCTGCCGTTCGGACAGGGACTCTTCACGATCGGGGCGAGCGCTACCTTCGCGGCAGGCTGTGCGGTCGGAACCGTCGCTCCGATTCGCGGCGGTGGCGGTTCCATCGGCGGCGGTGCAGGAATTCCCGGCGGACGCGCGGACAAAGGAGGCGGTGGCGGCTCCATTCTTGGTGGGGGTGGAACCTGCGCACACACGTGCGTACCGGTGTGGGAAAGCAGGGTGAGCGAGAGCAGCAGACCGCACGGCCGCTTGTGGCGAGTCAAGTTGTGTACACCAAGGTTGAGTCTCACGCAGCTCCCGTCTCATCTTGGGAGACGGCTCCAACCGATCATCTTCTCACGTTTTCAGGGGCTTTCGCCATCGAAATTCGTCGTCGCCAAGCGGGCCGACGTTCCCCCTTGCGGGAAGACAGTCCGAGATTGTTGTGGATGCGCATTGGGAATCAATCGGCACGCCATGTTGCGATTTCTTTCGTCGCCCAAGATCAAATCTGTAAAGTGTTACTTTACACAAAACAGTTGTCACCCTACGCTGATCTTCATGATCGACCTTCTGCACTTGCCCCGGAAGTTTCGCGAGCGCTGGGAGACGACGAAGCGGGATCTGGGGATGATCGCGCTACTGCTCCAGGGACAGCATCCACCACCACTGATTCCCCTTGTGCGGGTGAGGACCGAGCGTTTAGCGGTGACACCGCGTGCGCTTCGCGTAACCGAGGTCCGGCGGGAAACAGATGATGCGCTGACGCTTTTGCTTCATGACCCAGCGGGGCTGCCGATTCCGTGTCTGCCGGGTCAGTTCTTTACGGTGCTGGTTCCAATCGATGGGAAGATTGAGCGGCGGGCCTACTCTGCAAGCAGCTACATTCCTGACGGGTCTCGACTAGAGCTTACGTGCAAGCGCATTGCGGGCGGGCGCGTCTCCACGCACCTGCATGAATACGCCCATCCGGGGATGATGCTGCAGGTGCTCGGTCCCTCTGGACAGTTTGCGGTGAAGCCGGATCCTGCGTTTCGGCGACGGCTGGTCCTGATAGGTGGCGGATCGGGAATCACACCACTGCACTCGATTCTGCAAGCAGTTCTGGCGGTCGAAAAAGAGACACATGTTACGCTTCTGTTTGGCAATCAGCGTCAGCGCGACATCATCTTTCACGATGATCTGCGGCGCTTGGCTGCTGCCCATCCAGATCGCTTTTCCCTTCGGCATGTCCTGGCGGAAGCGAGCACGGAGGTTGATGCGAAGGTTGGGATTCTTGATCAGTCAACAATCGCTGAAGAGCTGGATCGGCAGCCAGCGGATGACGGTTCGGTTCACTACTACCTATGTGGCCCGCAAGGCATGATGGACGGAGCCAAAGTGCTGCTGCTTACGCGGGGCGTGTCGGCGCAGCGCATTCATGAGGAGCGCTTTGCAACGCCGCACCTGGAAAACCGATTGCGCGTGTCATCCGAACAGGTCGTCGAGCTGAGCCATCAGGGCAAAAGGAATGTGGTACGGGTGCAGCCCGATGAGACGGTTTTGGAAGCCGGACTGCGCAGCGGAATGGACCTGCCATTTTCCTGCACGATGGGTGGCTGTGGGGCCTGCAAGGGAAAGCTCATCGACGGTGACGTGGAGCTTCCTGAGCCCAACTGTTTGACGTTGGCGGAGCGAGAGGAAGGACACATCCTGCTCTGTGTTGCGCATCCCAAGAAGGGCTGCCGAATCGACGTGCCATGACAACAAAGACGAGCGAAACCCTGCGGATGAAGGATCTGTGTGCGCGCACGGGACTGCCGCGCCAGGCGATCCACTTTTACATTCGTGAAGGACTGATTCCCGAAGGTCGCAAGACGGGCCGCAACATGGCCTACTACAGTGAGGAACACATCGAGCGAATTGCGCTGATTCGGCGGCTTCAGGAAGAGCGCTTTCTTCCGCTGCGCGCGATCAAGGTCGTTCTTGGGGCCAAGGATCGGTCGCTCAGTGCGGCGCAGCAGCGACTCCTTTCCGATGTGAAACAGCACT
>CAYTGC010000390.1:0-4700 GCA_964437195.1 uncultured Myxococcales bacterium
ACAGATCGCAGAGCAGCCCGGGGCAACGCAAGAAGCGCAGGATGCAGCCGCCAAGGCCCAAGCCAGAGCGGATGCTTATGCTGGAATCGGAAACTTCCCAAAAGCGACACGCGATTATCACGCCTTCACACTCGCGGCCACGAAGCGCTTGTCACGCCGATTCAGCTTCTTGGCAAGCTACACCTACAGCCGAACGATAGGAAACTATCCTGGCACCTACAACAGCACCAACGGACAGCTGAATCCGCACACGTCCACGATGTTCGACTTCCCTGAGCTGCTGATCAACCGCGACGGTCCGCTGCCCACCGATCGCCCCCACAACTTCAAGCTGAGTGGTTTCTATCAGCAGCCGATCGGAACCAGAGGAAGCCTCACAGGGAGTCTGACTTTCACGGCGATTTCAGGGCGACCGATCGAAGTGCTCGGCGCGCATTCCGCGTACGGACCAGGTGAGCTGTTTATTCTTCCCAGAGGAAGCGGTGGCCGGACTCCTATGGTGACGCAGACGGATCTTCATGTTGGCTACGAGCACATGCTGACAGACAAAGAACGGCTCGGTGTTTTTGTCGATGTGATCAACCTGTTTAACCAGCGGGAAATCATCAACGTCGACGACAACTATACCTACTCGGCGGTAAAGCCGCTAGAAGAGGACTCGGCCCGCAAGCAGTTCAAAGTCGAGACGGTCGATGGCAGTCCGCTCATTGTCAACAGCAACTATGGTCAGCCCACTGCGTTCCAGGCTCCGCTCTATCTGCGCGTGGGGGCCCGGCTCACATTCTGAACCCCGTTCCCCATTGAAGCCCGAATTTGGCGTGAGGGAATCACTCCTCTGTCAGACTCTCTCCGCGTTGAGGGCATCGCGGAAGGAGCACTCTGGTCACCCCGTTTCCCTTAGGGATGCAGCAACACAAACTCGGCGATTTTTCCTTCTCTGGTTCGAAAGAGCCGAGCCTGGACTGTGCGGCTCGAAAACCGGATTGAAAGCGACGTCGTCTCCATTGCGCCCCGCTCCGCCACGCTGTCTACGGAAATCGACTGGATCGCTCCAAACGCAACGAGGTTCTTGCGAATTTGTGAGAGTCGGTCCGGCGAAAAGTACTCTGAAAACTCAGTCGTCAGCTTCGTTCGATCCAGTGACCCGCTGCGAAGCTTTTCGCACAGTTCTTGGACAGCAACCGCTGCAGTAGGCCCGGGAATCGCCGGGGCTTCAAGCTGATTCCCAACGAGCAGATTTATGATGTTGCGATGCAGATCGCTGATGTCGGCATAGTCCGCATTGGTCAGCAGAATCACTGCGGAACGCGTCCTTGGAATCAATGCGTTCACGGTCACAAAACCACTCACTGAACCGTAGTGCGCCAGCGCCGTTTCTCCACTCACTGTCTCGACACCAAAACCACAAGAGTAACCCGTGCTGCGGCCATTTCTTAGCAGTCTTGGGGCCAGCAGTTGCCGAAAGGAATCCGCATCGAGAATCTTCCCATGTAGCAGCGCCAAGTTCCATTTCGTCAAGTCCGCAGCACTTGCCCAGATTCCTCCCGCTGAATACAGCCAGTCTGCAGCCTCGGGGGGAGCAGGCTCTGGAGTCCCGAGCAGAATGCTCTGATAGCCTGTAGCGAGTCCTGCCGTTCCTTTGGGGGGCGCAAAGTACGCATTCTGCATCTCAAGCTTGCGCAGGATTCGCGTCTCTAGCAGCTCTGCGAACGGCCTCCCGGCTGCTTTCTCGATGATCCGTCCCAGCAGGACATAGCCCGTGTTGCTGTAGGAAAAGTGGGTGCCGGGGGAGAAATCCAGTCGGACCGACGCATAGCGAGAAATGATTTCGTCGGTAGAAACGGCGGTTTGCATTCGCCGGTCGACGTAATCGAGCGGATAGTAATCCGTGTATCCAGAGCGGTGACTCACGAGGTCATCTATGCTGATCTCGCCAGCCTGAGTCAGCGTCGGAAAGTACTTTGACACCCGATCTGAAAAGTACAGCTTTTTTTCGCTCGCGAGCTGGAGCGCAAGCGCACATGTGAACTGCTTGGTCAGCGAGCCGATTGCGAACGATGTGGAATCAGTGACTTTTGCACCGCTGCTCAGGGATGCGAGGCCAAAGCTGCGGTTCGACACAACCACACCCTCCCGGATGATGACCAGAGAGGCTCCAACGACGTGACGGCGCGCCAGGGTGATTCCAACATAGTCTTCGATGTCGCTCACATGGAATCGCTGCGGAACCGCAGTCTCCTCTGTCTTGGCGATGACAGGAGTCGGTTTGGGAACGTCGGGAGGAGAGACTGAAACCTTGTCGCGAGATGCGCCGCAGGCAACCCCGATGAGAAGTGCAGCCGAAGCAACGCTTGATGCCGGAAAGGAGGCAGAAGATGTTTTCATGGCGTAAGTAGGTTCTCCATGTCTTTGCGGGGGGATCGAAAAACCGCAGAGCCATCGCGGCTTGCGAAGTGAACGCCACTGCTGTTTCAGCACGCGGTGTGCCAGCTGCGAAGGTGACGACCTGAGACTCACCTGGGTGGTCAGCGAACGCGACGTGTCGCGCAGAGAGAATGCGGGTAGACGACAAGCTCCTACATCGACATGTGGTCCGCGAGGCTGCTACAGTTGTGTGCCTCCTGTTCCTTGGCAGAGACACGCCTTCAGTCATGTCATGACCCAGAAGTTGAATGAACAGCAGCTGCTCGATCTGGCCTTGAGCCGCGGCTATCTGCTGGCCCGCGATCTCATGGAGATCCCGACGACTCCTGACGATGTGCCTCTGGGCGAAGATCATCCGTCTCGATTTGGACGTCGGATCGAGACCCTGATCCAGCGCGGTTGCCTCTCTGCCAGTGTGGTGGAGGAATTGTCCTCCGAGATCCAGCGGACTGCATTCGCGAATACGATCAACCAGAATCCGCCCCCCCAAACACAAACCTCAAGCTCCTCACTGTTCCCTGTGGCGAACTGGGACAAGTACCAGTTCCTTTCGCGGCTGGGTGAAGGAGGCATGGGAATCGTCTACAAGGCGAGGGACCGGAAGCTTGGCCGCATCGTTGCACTCAAGTTCCTGACCGGATCGGACTCGCTGCAAATCCAACGCTTTCTGCAAGAGGCACGCGCGCAAGCTCAGCTTGATCATCCCAACATCTGCAGAATTTTTGAGATCAGCGAGGTTCAGGGCAAGCCGTACATTGCCATGGAGTTTGTCGACGGGTTGTCCCTTGATCTCGCGCGTGGCTCGCTGTCTCTCACAGACAAAGTCCGCTTGGTCCGCGAGGCCGCCGAGGCCGTTCATGTCGCCCACGCGCAGGACATCATTCATCGGGATATCAAGCCCTCGAACATCATGGTCGAGCGCCTTCAGGATGGGGCAACCAGGGCCGTGCTGATGGACTTTGGATTGGCACGTACGGCTGGCCACGGGATCACCATGACGGGCGAGATTCTGGGAACGCCAGCGTATATGTCGCCAGAACAAGGCAGAGGAGAAACGCGAAGTCTCGATGGCCGTACGGATGTCTACAGCTTGGGGGCTACGCTCTACGAGCTGCTCTGCGGCCAACCTCCGTTGCAGGCGGCCACTGTCTTCGAGCTCTTGATCAAGTTGAACGACAAGGATCCGCCGCTCCTACGATCTCACGATCCATCAATTCCGGAGTCCCTTGAGACCATTGTTGCGAAGTGTCTGCACAAGGATCCAGCCCGGCGCTATCTGTCCGCGAAAGCACTGGCGGACGATCTCGGTCGCTATCTGTTTGAAAAACGGATCGCAGCCAAGAAAGAGAGTCTCTTTTCCCGACTGATGTATCGTGCGCGGCGCAACAAGCTGGTCAGCGGGCTCGCACTCGCGCTGCTGGCAAGTGTGCTTGCACTGTTGTCCTACGGGACCTGGAGCAGGCTGCAGTCACGTCGAGCGGAAGAGCAGGCGCGCGAGCTTGCCCAAAGACAAGCAGCGCTCTCGGAACGGCTTGGTCGAGAGATCAAGGACATGGAGTGGCTGCTACGGACGGCACGCGCCATGCCCCTGCACGATTTAGAACGGGAAAAAAAGATTGTGCGACAACGGATGGCCGCACTGCAGAAGGAGCTTGCAGATCTCGGTGCTGTCGCTCGTCCACTTGCGCACTATGCGCTCGGACGCGGACATATGGCCTTGCACGAATACCCGGAGGCTCGAAAGGAACTCGAGAGCGCAATCGCGCTCGGGTATACGCAGGCGGAAGCACACTATGCGCTGGGAGTGGTTCTGGGAAAGCACTTCGAGCAAGCCATGTACGAGGCACGTCTGAGTGGCAGCGGTGACTGGGCGACCAGAAGGCGCAAGGCGATGGAGCCCAAGTACCTTTTGCCAGCCATCGCAGCGCTGGAGCGCAGTCGCTCGTTGAAGCTTGACGCCCCCGCATACCTGGAAGCGCTGATCGCGTACTATCGCGACGATTTTGATGTGGCTCTATCGCAAGCGGATCGCGTGCTCGCGCAAGCTCCCTGGATGTATGAAGCAAGCAAGTTGGCTGGTGATATCCACCACGAACGCGCGCTTCGTCACCGTGATCGCGGGAGCGCAAAGGATCCAGCGGTAGAGAAGGAATTTTCGGCAGCGGTTCGCAGTTACGAACAGGCGGCACTGATTGCACCCAGCGATGGCGAGATCTATGAAGCGCTGGCCGAAACATGGATCCGCGTGACCGAAACCGGATGGATTCTGAATCGCA
>CAYTGC010000391.1:0-4693 GCA_964437195.1 uncultured Myxococcales bacterium
ATCAAACGTAGGGGCCATCTTAACCAAAGACGTTTAGCACATCTTTTCAGAGTACTTCCCAGTCACAGTCGATCTGTGTGGACAATCAAGCAAAAATCCAAATGATTGTACATATTTTCCGAACAATTCGCGGTGCTTGCGGGCGGTGTGGCATCGCATCGGTGCTCCGGGAACCGTCGCTTGTTCCCTTCGTCACATCGCTGCAATCCGACGACGGTGCAGACGCGGCTGAACTTCCCTTGGCATTCACTTCCATTGTCTCTACGATCGCGGTGGGTCTGTCCAATGAAGCGACTGAATCTGTTTGAGTTTGAGGACCATCCGTCTTTTCCGACCTGGCTGCGCGATGCCATGACGCGCTACATACAGGTGTTTCACCGGGTGATGAAGACGCCGCCTTCCGTTGCTGAACTGGTGGAGCGGGCGCTGGCGTTTGTTCCCGAAAAACGCGTAATTGATCTGTGCAGTGGCGCTGGGGGTCCGATGCTCGATGTGATTGGACTGTTGCGCGGACGCGACGGACTCTCCGATGTGGAGCTGTGTCTGACGGATCTGTATCCGAACCAGGCGGCTGCCGATCAGGTTGCGGCGCTCGGTGATCCAAAAATCCGTTATGAGCGTGAGTCGGTTGATGCGACCCAGGTTGGGAGTCGTTCCGGTGTGCGCACGCTGATCGGTAGCTTTCACCATCTGCCTGTGGATGCAGCCCGTGCGGTGCTGCTCGATGCGGCGCGTTCCCGTCAGCCACTTGTGGTGTTCGAGCTGAGCGACAACGGTGCGCCCATTTTCCTTTGGTGGGCAGCGATTCCTGTCGCGTTTGCGATGGTTCCCATTCTGACACCGCTGATTCGGCCACTTTCCCTGCGCCAGCTTGTGTTTACCTATGTGATTCCGCTGATTCCACTGTTTGTTGCGTGGGATGGCGCTGCATCGAATGCGCGTACCTATACTCCTGACGATGTGCGTGAGCTTCTGGCCGGTCACAAGACAGAAGGATATCGGTTTGAGATCGGCTCCCATCGCGTGGGCCGCTTGCCCGGCAAGTGCTCCTACGTGATCGGCTTTCCCGTGGAGAACCGGGCCGACTAGCTTCTCAGGTGGGCAAGAATTCTCTCGGTGATCCGCGGAAGGAGCGGCGCAGGGAGATCATGACCCATGCCGGTGATCACTTCGAGCTGAGCCCCAGGGATGCGACGATGGAGATCGTACGCCGCATCAACCGGAACCAGCGGGTCCTCTGTTCCATGCACAATCAGCGTCGGTACACGCAGCTGGGCGAGCAGGGGAAGGCGACTCTCTGATCCGATGATTGCGGCGAGCTGTCGGAAGTAACCGGGCAGATGGACTCCGCGATCGTATTCCTGCTCGACCTGTCTACGTATCTCTGTCAAATCGCGCGGATAGGTCTTGCTGCCAATCTCTTTTAGGATCTGTGCGGTGCGCGAAATTCGCGCATTCCGATCCGAAAGAGAAGGCCTCCGCAACAGCTCCAGCCGAAGCGACCAGCTCGGACCCCTGACGCTGCGACTCCCGCTGTTTGACATGATCGACACCAGGCTGCGAACCCGCGATGGATGCTTCCCCGCAAGGATCTGCGCGATCATTCCTCCCATCGAGACGCCCAACAGATGCGCACTCTTGATGGAGAGACTGTCGAGCAGACCGAGCGCATCGCTGGCCATGTCGTACAGCGAGTAAGGTGGATGGGAATCCAGACCCAACACGGAACACAGCGCCGTCCGCCCCAGCTTTGCCTTCCCAGACATCTTACTGGACAGACCGACATCGCGATTGTCAAAGCGGATCACGTAATATCCCGCGTCTACAAAGGACTGCAATAACGTCGGTGGCCAACGCGTGAGCGGAGCGCCGAGTCCCATGATACAGAGAAGCGGAGTTCCTTGTGGATCACCGCTCGTTTCGTATTCAAGTTGGACTCCGTTCGCGTGTATTTGAGGCATGGGAAACTCTTAGGATTGGGTCGCAGAGCGCTCGCGCAGTGTCTGTAGGGACTGCAGTAGGAGGTCGCCAAAATGCGCGACGTCGGGCAGCGCGTCTCTGTCTGCCGTCAGTCCGAAGTCGAGCTTGTTTTGATAGCTCATCAGCGTGATGTTAAAGCCCAGACCGTGGAATGGAATGCTGACCGGATGGTTGGCGAGCACCTTCATTCCGGCCAAATACAGCGGAACTTGCGGTCCCGGGACGTTGGAGATGACGACGTTGAACGTCGGTGCGTGGTAGTCCTGAATCCCGAAGTTTTCATACAGCCGCGCCGCCTGCGCCATCAGGGCCGGGGCAGGTAGTCGTGTCCAATCTCCCATCAGGTTGGCGGGAAGGGCGCGTGTCCGTTCTTTGATCACCGACATCTCACGGCTGATTTTCTGAAGCCGCAGAATCGGATCCACTTCATCGGTATGAAGCGAGGCACGCAGGAAGATCACTTGATTTCCGGCCTGGCCTTGCTGCGAGTCACTGCGCGTTGACATCGGTACGCCAGCGATCAGGGGACGACTGGGAAGCTCTCCCTTTTCGGAGAGATAGCGGCGCAGCGCTTCGGCGCAGACTCCTAGTACCACATCGTTGAGCGTGGTGCCGTGCGCGTTTTTGACTGCCTTCAGATGGGAGAGAGGCATCGAACCAAACGCATAGGACCGACGGGCGCTGATCTGGCGATTGAAGCGAGTACGCGGCGCTTCTCCGGCCAGACCCACCGGATCGTATGCTGCCGAAGGACGACGCTGAACCACCACATCGCGTCCCGCAGAGAGCAGAACGGGCCAGGTGCGGCGCAGAACATCGGCAACATCTTTGGGTCGTTTTAGTAACGACCCCAGCGTGCGAAGGGATAGATCGATTCCGGATGGAACCTGGTCTTTGACCCATGGCGGCATCGGCGGTAGAGCTGAAGGAACCGGACTCACATCGAGTAGCTTCCCCAAGATCTCCGCGCCAGAAATTCCATCGATTGCAGCGTGGTGCATCTTGGTGATCGCCGCGACTTGCCCGCCTTTGAGCCCCTCGACAAAGTGAATTTGCCACAGTGGCAGCTGCCGATCCAGGCGCGTGCTCGCCAGTTCACAGACTAGCGCAGAGAGCTGTCGTTCGTCCCCGGGACTTGGCAGGGCTCGGTGCTTGACGTGATGAACCAAGTCAAAGTCGGGATCTTCTATCCAATACGGAAGGTCCAGACCCAGAGGGGCCGGTACAAGGCGGCGTCGCAGTGGCGGGACCAAGTCCAAGCGACTCTCGACGTGCTGAAGTACCCGACCAAAGCCGCCATCTGGTTCTTGCGCGTTGCCGTGCGTCGTCGCGGGTTCCATGATGACCAGTCCACCGACGTGCATCGGGCAGGCATTGCTTTCAATGTTTAGGAATACCGCGTCCAGTCCGCCAAGCTGCTGCATCACGGAACATGGTTCCTAGGCTGGGCACCGCTGTCAAGCCAAGGAAAATGGCGACGTCATTGCTTGGTCTGCGCCCGCGTTCCTGTCATGACGCGACCGTCTACAAGACGGATTCTTTCAGGGCCGGAAACACCTTGCCAACTTTGCCAAGCAGGTATTCGCCATACGTCCCGGAATAGGCATGAACCGAAGCCCGGTCCCATCGCGTGTCTGAATCATCGCTGACTGGCGTCCGAATTGGCTCGATCTGGGAATTCCAGTGGGGATCAAAGAACAGTGGCAACGACAGCCGATCACGACCGCTGCGATTGAGGCGCACGCGATGCAGTGTGCTGCGATAAAGACCGCCGGTCATCCGATCGAGCATGTCCCCGATGTTGCAAACAAAAGACTCAGGGATGGGAGGTGCGTCGATCCACTGCTCATTGCTGCGGACCTCAAGGCCTCCGACCTCATCTTGATACAGCAAGGTCAGAAGTCCGTAGTCGGTATGTTCGCCGACGCCGTAGCGCACATCCAGCTCGCGAGGAGTCGTGCGACTTGGGTACTGGAAGATGCGAAACAGAATGAGTGGATCGCCAGTGTAGCGCTGCCAAAAGTAATCGGCAGGAAGCTCCAGGGATTCTGCGAGCGCTGCGATCACTTGATGTCCGAGCATCGTGACCTGATCCATATACGCTTGGATTGCGGCGCGGAATCCCGGCAGCACGTCATCTGACGGAATCAGATTGCGTCCGTGCATTGGAGTCCCCGCTTGCACCAGTGGATGGGAGTCGGGAAGCTCGGTTCCAAGGTACAGACCTTCCTTCCAATCGGGACGACCGGACGTAAGCTCACCGCCCAGCGGAAAGTGGCCGCGCCACGCCCGTCCGCCGTGCGACATGGCATAGCGTGCCTTGACTTCCTCCGGTAGCGCGAAGAATTGGTGACTCAGCTTCGATAGCTGCTGCACGAGGTGCGCATCCACAGCGTGTCCGACCACGTAGAAAAAACCCAGATCGCGACAAGCGGCTGCGATGTCGGACGCGACCTGTGATCGTGGCGAGCGCAGGTCGATGATCGGTAGTTGCTCAGTCATGGTACCGTGATCCTATTCCCAATTTGCGCTCGGGCCAAACATCTCCCACATGACGTTGTTTCGGCGCAGATCCACCCCCAATGGACGCTTCCCGAACACTTCCCAGTGGGGGAGTAAGCGGTCATGTTTCCGACGAGAGACCGACCGTGCTTTTTCGCCAAGCCAAAGTCGATAAGCTTGACCCGGCCATCTTCAGTCACGACGACGTTGG
>CAYTGC010000392.1:0-4688 GCA_964437195.1 uncultured Myxococcales bacterium
CGCCGAGCTTGAGGATGAGGTGGCTGCCCACTTCGTATTCCATCACCTCGCCGAAGATGGTCACGTTGTCACGGGTGGTGACGGTGCGTTCCATGCCGGTTCCCACAAGCGGCGTCGTCGATGCCGGGGGCGCAGCGCTGGGCGGGACGCTCGATGGCGGCGTGCTACTCGGCGGCAAGCTCGCGGATGGCGGCGTGCTGCTCGGTGGTGGACTGCTCGGCGGCGTGCTGCTCGGCGGCGGACTCGGACTTTGCGACGGACTGGCGGCTGGGGTCTTTGGCTTGGGTGGGGACACCTGATCGATGTCATCCCAAGCGATGCGCTTGTTGTCACCGGCAGCCAGCTTGAGCGTGATGTGCGAGTTCATCACGTACTCCATCACTTCGCCGCGGTACATGCTGCCGTCTTTGGTGATGACGGTGCGCTCGACGGGACCTTGGGCGGACTGGGCCTGGGCGGTCCGAAGCGGAACCGTCGCCGTCGCCGTGGAAGCAAGCAAGCCACAAAGGACCAATACGCGTCGCTGCATCACATGACTCCTCGACTTCATCATAGCAAAAGCGGCAGAACTGCCGCTACCTCGCCATGGCGTCAGGAGGCAGGTAGGAGTGGGAGTCGTACCTTGGGCTTGGGTGGGCGCAAACGTCTCCAGATTGCGCGTGGGGAGTACCTTCTTATGACACCACCGAGGGCGAACGAAATGAGCTGCCAGCGCGACATCAGAGCGAAGCGGCCCAGTTCACAGCCTGCACATGGCTTCGGGAGGACGCCGCTCGCCAGCTCATCCACGAGCTTCTGCCGGGCCTCCAGAATCTCCTCCATTCCATTTGTGCCCACGATTCCCAACCGGTGTTGGTCCGTATCTTTGATCATGCAGCAAGCGGTCGCGATTCCCTTATGGTTTACGTACAGGCCCTCATCAAGCCAAGGACAGCGCCGCTGGCCGGGCTGAAAACTCGCGAGTAGCTCGTCGTAGAAGCTCTTGATGCCCAGCTTGTCTTTCCGCTTCTGGATGTTCTGTAGCTCACGATGCATGCGGAACCGGACCCACAGATCATCCACTTCGGAATCGGTCAGGACTTGCTGCTTAAGCCCCGCCGGATAGTTTTTTTCGTAGAGCGGCATCGTCGACAAGGGCTGTACTGTGATGCCACCGTCAAGCGTCAGCTGCTTGTACAGCGCGATGATTCCCGGCAGATGATCTTGGGTGTCGCGCATCACCGTAATCGACAGACCGACAATCGGCTTCGCTTGCCCATGTTTTCGTCGAGCATTCACCAGATTGGACAGCCCGGCGATCACTTTTTCGAGCTTGCCGCCGCGAATTTGTCGAAATGTTTCGGGCTCTGCTGACTCCATCGAAACGGAGACTTTTTCGATTCCCAAAGACACCATTTGCTCTGCTGCGGACTCGCTGATCAGGCTTCCATTCGAGATCACAGACACCTTGATCTTGCGCTGTCGCAGTGTGCGAACCATGTCGAAAAAACGAGGATGGAGCAGAGACTCTCCTTCCCCTTGCAGCTCGACATGCTCGACGGAAGGATGCGCCGCGAGCAGCGCCTCGAATCGCTCAAAGGGAAGGTCGGCCTGATCCATGTACCGCCCACAGCAAAAACCACAGGTGAAGTTGCAGCGAGTCGTCGGTTCGATCTGTAGGAAGCGAACGGATTGCACCAAGCGACGATATCAGCAGTGCGGCCAGCGTGGCGCAAATTGTTTGACAGGTAGCGGCTTCCGGGGCAGAGGTTTATCATGCGACGCTGCCTTTCTTCGTCCGTAATACCGCGATTTGTCGTCGGGAGCTTGCTGTCACTCCTGCTTTTTGGGCCGGGCTGTAAGCGACACTCGGGGTCAGAACAAGGGGAACAAAAGAGCGCAATTCCAACGGTTGCGCCAGGCAAGCTTAACGTCGGGTTCGTGTATGTCAGCTCGGTGAGCGATGGCGGCTGGTCTTTCGCTCACGATCAGGGCCGCAAGCAGCTCGAAAAGAATCTTCCCTATGTCCACACTGCGGCGGTCGAGCGCGTTGCAGAAGGAGCCGAAGCAGAGACCACGCTGCGGAGTCTTGCAAGGCAGGGATTTGATGTTCTGTTCGCAACCTCGTTTGGCTTCATGGATGCGACATCTTCTGTCGCTGCGGAGTTTCCCAAGACAAAGTTCATTCACATCGCAGGCTACAAGTACAACGACAAGAACTTTGGCAACGCCTTCGGCGCGATGGAGAGCATGCGTTACTTGGCAGGAATCATTGCCGGGGCCCGTGCCAAAGCGGATGGCCGCAAGAAGCTTGGCTACATCGCTCCATTTCCGATTCCTGAAGTCGTTCGGCTGCTCAACGCGACAGCCATTGGCATGCGTCAAAGTTGTCCTGATTGCACGATGGATCTTCGCTTCATCAATGCCTGGTTTGATCCGGGACGCGAACAGGAAGCAGCAGAGTCCCTTCTGCAAGCGGGAGCAGATGTGATCATAACAGGGGCCGATACCACGGGACCAATTGCGGTCGCTGGAAAGCAAGGACGCTGGGCGGTTGGTTATGACTCAGCGAGCGCGTGTGAAGTGGACCGAGCGCACTGCTTGACATCTACCTACTGGAACTGGGGCATTCTCTACACGCAGATCGCGGAACAGATCAAAGCGGGAACTTGGAAGCCATCGGCGCACTACGTAGATGCAGATTCGGAGCTCCTGGGTCTGCTCGGCTTTGAAACTGGGGCTGCTCCACTTGCTGGCGTTCCTGCCGAGATCATTCCGGTCGTCAAAGAGAAGCTGTCCCTTTTGCGAAAGGGGACACTGACGCGGTTTGATTTGTTTGCGGGGCCGCAGCGGGATAACCGTGGGAATTTGGTGATTCCCGACGGCAAACGGCTGTCTCAGGCCGATCTGGAAGGGCTTCCTGGCTGCTCGGTATGTATGTCTTGGTTGGCCGAAGGAATCGTGGGAGAGCTACCCAAAAAGTGAGCGTACCTCTTCTTCAGATGGAAGGAATCGGCAAGCGCTTCGCACTGGTTGATGCGCTCTGTGAGGTGTCCTTTTCGGTGCAATCCGGTGAGGTCCATGCGCTGCTTGGTGAAAATGGCGCAGGAAAAAGCACACTGATGAAGCTACTGCATGGGCTACATCAACCGGATCAAGGGCGCATTTTCTTCGACGGAAAACCAGCTCAGATTGGCAGTCCTCAGCAGTCGGCTGCACTGGGAATCGGCATGGTGCATCAGCACTTGGCACTGGTGGGCACTCTGACCGCAGCCGAAAATGTGATGCTTTCGCATCTTCCATTTTGGATCAGAAAGTCCGCTCTTCATGCCGAGTATGAAAAGCTGCAAGCACGCTTCGGAATCAGTATCGAGGCACAGGCTGTGGTGTCGGAGCTACCTCTGCCGCAGAAGCAGCAGGTTGAGCTGTTGCGAGTCCTTAAAGCCGAGCCCCGACTTCTGATACTGGATGAACCCACAGCAGTGCTGGCGAAAGAGGAAGCAGAAAAACTCCTTCAGTCCCTGCGGTCGCATGTTCGTGGTGGCGGCGCGGTGATCTACATCAGTCACAAGCTGGAAGAAGTGTTGGCAGTGGCCGACCGCGTGACAGTGCTTCGAAAAGGACGGGTGGTGGTTTCCGGTGTGGCACTACAGGGAATCGCGCCCACGCAGCTGGCTCGCTGGATGATGGGGCAGGGCGAAAGCGATGCAGACAGAGTCGAGCACAGCGTCGAAAAACGTGCTTCTTCGGTGTCGGCAGAAGTGGATATCGCAGCCGCGCAGAAGACTCTGTCCGCCGCGCTACTGGATGTCTGCAAGCTGTGTGTGCGGAGCGACCGCGGCATCCGAGTCATCGACGGTCTGGATCTGTCTCTCCGGCAAGGTGAGATCTACGGAATTGCTGGAATGGGTGGGAGTGGCCAACGAGAGCTTGCAGAAGCGCTGGCGGGAGTTCGACCTTCGGACCATGGAAAGGTGTCTCTGGCGGGCAAAGAGATCACAGGTTTATCGACGGAAAAACGGCGTAGGATGGGCCTTGCGCTGATTCCAGAAGATCGACTTTCAGACGGAGTCTCTCCGCAGCTTTCGGTAGCTGAGAACACCGCACTCAATGCGCATCACCGTCCATCTGGCTGGCTGTCGATGCGCGCCTTTTTCGATTTTGCCCGCAAGGTTTTGGCAAAGCTTGGACTGGCCGAAAGCGTGTATTCCGTCCCCATCTGGACCTTGTCTGGTGGCAACATGCAAAAGGTGGTGGTGGCTCGGGAACTGTCCTCTCCGGGCTTGCGTGTCCTTGTGGCCGCGTACCCTTCTCGTGGGCTGGATCTAGGAGCGGTTGAATCGATTCACAGACTGCTGCGCGACTTTGTCCAACAGGGCGGATCGGTGCTGCTCTTTTCTGAAGAACTCGACGAACTCCTGTCCATTTCAGACCGGCTGGCGGTGCTCGCTGGTGGACGGTTGCATGGTGAGTGTCGGCGTGCGGAAGCGGATCGTACCAAGCTAGGACTTCTGTTTGGAGGAGTCGTCGTCCCGGGCAAGACAGGGGCGGAATCGGCGAAGGATTTGGCTCCATGAAGAGGCTGCGGTTGATTCCACGGGTCAGTCCGTCTCCTTGGGGAGCCACTCTCCAGCGCATCGCCGCGCTCGGTGTCGCGCTTCTGCTCGGCTGTATCCCGCTTTGGGTCGCGGGGCTTTCGCCACTGCAAG
>CAYTGC010000393.1:0-4686 GCA_964437195.1 uncultured Myxococcales bacterium
GGAACGAAACGGCCCATCATACATAACCTGCAGATTGTCAAAGGTATCGTGGTCCTTCCAGGATTGCAGGGCTTGCACACTCTTCGACGGAAATGTGAACTTGCGCAGGAACGCATCGGGAACGGCTTGCTCGGGCGGAACCGGACGAACCTCGCCGATGTTTCCACTTGGCAAAATCTCCAGGTCCACAAATGACTTGCCGAATATGACCATCAGCCGTGCCCACTGTTTTCCATCCGCAGTGAAGCGACGATACATGGCCAGATCCTTGGACAGGCCATCCTTGAGCGCCAAGATTTCGTCGAGCGTCCCACACTCCCGCCACTCGCCAATGCGCTTGGACAGCACTTTGGGGAACGTGTAGGGAGCAAGTTCTGCGGGGATGGGAATCTTGCTGGGATCAAACATCGCACCACTCCTTGTGGGAAGGACAGTGCGAGCATAACCGATGAGTGGCCAGTGATTCCATCGAGCAGATGGATGATTAGTGCTCTTGGTTCGGTTCGTCCATCGTGGAGGTCACATTTTGCATGCCATCATCATCGAGCTGACCAACCGTGCCGCCGTTCTGTAGCTTGACCCGCTCGGCGAACGTAAGCTCTTGGTTGAGCTGGAAGTGGGGGTTTCCACTCTCATCACGCAGACCCTGCGACGCAGCCATACCGAGCCCAGTGGATGGATCGTTGGACTCGAAGCGACCGCGCAACTTGATGTGCTTAAAGTTCTCGCCACTCTCATCAAAGCGCAACAGCTTCGGAAGCTGCTGCTCTAGCTCTGTCGGTGTTGCATCCGGGAACGACTGCTGGAGTTGCGCGAGCCGCTGGGTGCGTTCGGCCAGAGCGGCCTGCTGCATGTCGTAGCCCATCGGCACCTGGAGCTTTTCGACCATCTCTGGCGTGAGCGTCGTCTCCAGCACGCGCAGCTTCTGGGCCCCTTCGGGGTTGACAGTGGCCATGCCGCTAGACTCGCGGTTCACATAGGGATTTTTGTCGTCGACATAGTCGAGCCCCAGGTTCTTGATGCGCTGCTCTGCGTTCATCCCCTCGGTGTTTTGAAGCAGCCCAACATCTCCGCCCACCGACCAGCCCTGCGTGCCGTCCTTGTAGAACTGTTCCGCGGTGCTGCCTGGAATGACCTTGGCGATCTTCTGCCCGGCTTGCACATCGTCAAACAACGCGATGTTCATCTTGAGCAAGACCTGCAGTTCTTCGGGGGACAGCTTGGCGCGCGCTTGGCCGAGCGCATCCTTCTTCGAGTGTTCTCCGATCGGTCGCTTCGCTTCCGTCTCAAGTTTCTGCTCGACAGACTCCGGCAGCGTGGACTGCGCATCCTTGTTGACCGTGCCTTTGAGAAGGCGCAGTTCGTCCTCGCTAAAACCCTTGGCGCGCAGCCGCTCTTCCACGGTGCTGGACTTGGGCATGGTCTTGGGGTCCACATCCAGCTCTTGTGCAAAGCCCTGCAGCGTGCGCGCGTCTTCGACGCTGAGCACCGACCCGTCCTGCTTCTTCTGCCCCTGCTCTTTCTTCTGGTTCGCCTCTTGCGAAAGCTCGTGCAGTGCTTGCTGGTCCCCCTTCTTGCGCGCCGCGATTTCCTGCTCCCACTGCTGGATCAGCTCGTGGTCTTCTGGTGTCTTGGCCTGACTGCGCAGCTCCGCGAGCGCCTGCTCGTCCGCGCTCAGCTTGCGCTTCGGGCGTCCCTTGTCATCTAGCGTGCTTTCCTCCGCAACGCCGCTCTTGGCATCGGCCTGGACCTTGTGATCGGCGGGTTGTTCTTTGGTCTTGTCCTGGCTCTTGTCTCCGGCCTTGGTTTTGTCCTTGCTCGCGTCCATCTCGGACTGTTCGCTGCCGACCTTTTTGCCGTCTTCTGCCTTGCCATCCGCCACGTCTTGCGGTTTGACCGGGTTTTTGTCGTCTTTGGCGGCTTCGTGCTTCTGCTTGTCCGTCTCGGCCTGCTTCTTGGACTCTTCCACCACTTGCTCTGGGCTCTTGTCCTTTTGCCGACCCTTGTCTTTCTCTGACTCAACCTGCTGTTTGAGATCCTTGACCTCTTCGGCTTCGCCGGTTTGCTTGCTGTCGGAGCCCTTGCCGTCTTTTTCCCCGACCTGCTCTGCCGTAGGTTTGTCCGGTCCTTGGTCCGCTTGCTGCTGCTCGGATTGGGCTTTCTGGGCCTTCTTGGCGTCGGCGCGTGCCTCTCCGATGCCGTCCATCGCGCCACTGAAGGTCGCACCACCCACCGATGTGAGCCAGTTCTTGGCCACATCCTCTGGCCGACCCGACAGCATCGCCGGATCGAGCAGGTTGGCCGCTGCCTGACCGGTCCCGCTACTGGTGCCGCCTTTGAGCGCCGCCCACTTGTAGGGGTTCATCCCAGTTGGACCATCGCCCATCGCCTGACCAACGCCCGAGCTAACGCCGCCACTGACAAAGCCGCTGAGCATGCTCCCACCGACCTGGCTTCCCATTCCCTTGAGGAAGTCGCCAAAGTCGCCCTGGTAGTTCTGCTCGTTCATCAGGCCGCCGACCATGCTGTTTATGCCGTTTTGGCCGGCGCTGGAAACCCCACCCTTGAGGATGGTCTGGAGCATCGTGGCCTGCTGCGGGTTGGCGATGCCCACCAGCTTGTTGAGCTGGTTCTCGATGCCCGGCAGCTTGAATGCCCCAGCCGTGGCTGCGCTGGCCAGCGTCGTCAACGCATCCACGCCGATATCTTCCAGTGCATAGCCGCCTTCCAGCATGACTCCCTTGACCGCCATGCTGCTTGCTCCGCCCAGGAGCGCCGACAGCGCCGCGACCACCGCAGGAGAAGCGGTTCCCGCGCTCGCCACCGACACCACCGCGCCCACCACCACCGCAGTTCCCGTGGCCAGCGCGTTGGTTGCCGAATCCTTGGCCGCCTGGTAGTTTTGCACGTCTTGCCCCTGGTACTCAGTGAGCACCCCGAGGCGATCCTTCGCCGTGTCCGACCACTGGCCGTCCTTTTTCGACTGCGCAGCCAGGTCGTTGATCCGCTTGTGCTGATAGTCCAGCACCTTCCCTGAGTCCGAGAACAGATCCGTGACCCCACGTGAGAAGAAGTTGCTGCCGCTGCCACGATCGAACTCGTAGGCCTCGTTGGAACGAGCGATCATCTCTTCGGGGGTCTCGGGCTTGCCCTTCATAAGCTGCCCGATCTCGAAGCCGTCGCGCCCGCTTACCTCGCTCTTGATGAGCGAGTCCAAATCCTGTCCGTACTTCTCTTTGTAGGTCTTACGCAGCGCCGCGATTTCGTCCTTGGTCTTGCCTTCTAGGGTCTTGCGGATTAGCTCTTCGTTGGTCCCGATGCCGTTTGTCGCGTACTTGAGCGCAAACTCATCGCTGATCTTCCCGTCTTTCTTGAGCTGGTTGGCTTTCTCCAGATCCAGCCCACCCAACTCGCTCTTGAGCATCTGGTCAAAGTTCTGACCGCCCTGCTTGTTGCCGTACTGCTGGTTGTACTTGGCAATGAGCTTCTCGCGCTCCTCCTTGGTCTTCCCTTCCATCGACTTGAAGATTGCTTCTTCGTCGGTGCCCCAGAAGTCATCGGCAGCCACCTTGACCCGCGAAGCGTCTGCCGCGTTCTTGTCGCCCTTCATCAGATTCGTGGCGACATCCTTCTCGGCCCCCGAAAACTCGCGCCCGAGCGCCTTGGTCAGCGGCTCGCCGGTCTTCTTCTGGTAGGCCGCCGCCATTGCCTTGCGTTCTTTCTCGTCCTTGCATGACTCGATGGCGTCATAGACCGCGGTCTCGTCCGTTCCCATCCCCAGCCCCAGGAACCCGCCGTTCATCGCTTCGTCAAGCTTCACCGCCGCAGCCTTGGCCTTGTTCCCTTCGAGCAGCGCCTCCGACAACGCCAGATCGTTACCCGACATCTCGGACTTGAGCATCTTGTCCAGACTCGTGCCGGTTTTCTTCTGGTACTCAGCCATCACCTGCTTGCGCTGCGCCGGATCCTTGATGTTCTCCAGCACGCCCTGGATCTTCTTTTCATCCGTGCCCATGCCGAACATGCCGCCGTTGGCCGCATTATCGAGCGCGGCAACTGCGCTCTTGACAGGGTCTGCAGACAGCGCTGCCTGCGCCTCGTCCAAGTCCTTGCCGCTCAATTCGCTCTTGAGGTCGCCGTCGAGGCTTCGGCCAAAGTGGTCCTGATAGGCCGCCTTGATCGCCTTAATCTCGGCGGGGGACTTTCCGCGCAGGGCGCCATGGATCGCGTCCTCATCCGTTCCCCAACCGTCCATCGCCTTGAAAAGTTGGTTGGCCGAGTCGCGCACAGCCTTGGGATCGACCGGCTTTTCCTGTTCGTTGGCCTTTGGGTCCAACTTGGCCTTGGGATCGGCTTTGGCGTCTGTCTTAGGCTCAAGCGCGGGATCAGCCTTCGGGCTCAGCTTGTCCTTGGGGTTCGCCTTGGCATCGACCTTCCCGCCTGCCTTCTGCCCCAGCCCAGCCGCGTCTTTTCCGGTCGGCTTGGGCTCTGGCGGTAGTTTGTCCGCCGCATCGAGCTTGGGCTGGGGCAGCTTGTTCCCGCCCCCAAAGAGGCTCGTGACCGACGACCACAAACCTCCTCCGGTCGCACCCTTGGTTTCCTTTGCCTTGGGTACCCCTTGCTTGTTCGTGTCTCCGCCAAGCCAGCCGAACAGTGACATGCCGCTCCCCCGTGCGTTCGCAATCC
>CAYTGC010000394.1:0-4668 GCA_964437195.1 uncultured Myxococcales bacterium
GGTCTGGATCATTGGCGGCGACGGTATCACGCTGATGCGAAAGACGAGCGATCCGCGCGCCCACCCAGGCTCGCTCGAGCAGCGGACGGGGAACCTCCACGGTCGCCACGCCGATCGACTCGGTCTGCTGGTCACGATTTTTCAGCACAACCTGCGACGCTTGATGGTCGGGCACATCGGCATAGACCAGGACTTGGTCGCCTGGCTGCATGCCATCGAGACGAAGCGGCCACACCCACTTGCTGCCCGGCACGCTGACCTCGATCCCCGAGCGAACCGCCCGTCGCAGACGCACTGCCACCGCTTGGGTCGGCCAGTCGCCATCGAGCACCACGCCATCGGATTCCAAACCCATTGTCGTGAGCTTGCGCAGAAGCGGCTCGTCACGTAGACCCCCGATGGTCACCGCATCCAGACGATTGATGCCGATTCCTTTGAGCGCTTGCACCGACTTTTCTAGCTGTGGCGCTTCGGTCGGACCCGCCGTCACGACGCCATCGCTCATCAGCAGAACGCGACGGTAGCTTCCTTTGCCTTGAGCGACGACGCGCAGTGCTTGCGCCAAGTCAGATGCGCCAAGAGCCCGTCGAGCGCGCAGCCTTTCCAAAACCCCGGGGCCGACATCGCCCACGGTACCGGAGTAGATCTCGTCAGTGTTTTGATCAAACGCCAGAATTCGCACCGGCGTCCGCCCTTCGCCTTGTCGCGAAAGCTCGGCGCACAGACTGCCGAGCAGATCGACCTGGGCTTTGTATCCAAGTGCCCGCGAGGCGCTGGTATCGAACAGCACCACCAGTCCATCAAGCGGCGCAACGCCGACTTTGCCCAGAACCAGCTGCGGCGTGATGCGTGCAACGAGCAAGTTTTGGTGGGTAAGGCCGACAGCTCGACCATCGCTCGATGAGGGAACCGGGACGGAGACCTCGAAGTCTACGTCCGGCGTGAAGTTGTCCTTTTCCACCGTCACCGTCTGGTGTTGCAGGCTCTTGCCACCCAGCGACGAAGTGATTCCACCGTCTTGGTTTTTGGCAACGATGGCCCGGATGGCCAGATGATTCAGCTTCGGCAGCCCGCGCAGATAGATTCGAAATGGATCGGCAGCATGTTGCCGCTCGGCGGAATACGAAACGATCAGCTCTTTGGTTGCGGATGGTGGAATCGGGAATACGCGCGCCCGGAAGCTGTTGCCTGCCTGTTTTTCGAGCAGCGCCGGATCTTGTCGGCGATGCAGAAAGTCCTCGTAGGCCCGCCGCGCTGCTTGCAGCTCAACGACCTCGCCTTCCTGCCAGTCGTTTCCTTGCCGCATCGCGAAGCGCGAAATCGCTGCCCCCGGTGGAAGCATGATCTCGAACTGGCCTTCGCGAACGCGCGGCTCAGGGTTGCGGAACGTCAGATGTAGTTCAGTAAAAGTCAACGGATCTTCGACGACAGCCTTGGCTTCCAGTGCGACCAGCTCGAGACCCGCGCCATCCGAAGACGTAAGCGACATCGGCGCCGCCGCAGGACGAGCAAGCTGGAGGACCGGATCAACCGGCTTTACTTCGCGCCACGTAATGATCGGTCTGGGCTGGGGACGAAACGGACCGGGGGCAACGTCAGCATCCGCAAACCGCGTCGGTAGAGTTGCGGACAGGAACGGAAGGCAGGTGATCGCCAGCGTTGCGAGCCACCGTGGAAAGCCATTTGCGCGCCGCATGACAGGAACTCCTTCTACAAGGTCGCGACCCGGGTCGCGATCATTTCATCTTACGAGCCAACGGCAGACCGGGGAACCTTGACTTTGCAGCCGGGACACCGTGAGCTTCTAACCATGAACGCACGCTTTCGAACTGGGATCTTGCTGACTGCGGCTTGCTTGGCACTTGCGTGTACGACTCTGCCGACCAAGCCGATCCAGTTTCAGGCAGGCAACCTCGCGCGCGAGCCGATGGATGCGCTGCTTGAATCGAGCAAAAAAGTCGGGCTCTTTCCGGCGTCGGTGATTCCTGGGCTGGTCGAGACGCGCTGGGAAGAAACCACGGTCAGCGGGGAACCGCTGCGAGACAAAAAGACCAAGCTGGTCAGGCGCTATTTGCTGCGAATCGAGAAGCGCGCTTTCGGCCATCAGGTGACGGTAGAGGCCCAAGTCAAGCGGTGCATCCTGTCGACCGTGCGATTCGGAGAGTCCGATGTTGAAGGCGAGTGCGAGCCGGTGCCAACGCTGCCGCCACCACTCATTGTCGAACTGAACCGCACGGCCGATCGCATTGAACAGCAGCTCGCGATTCCCTGATCGACCTCACGAGGCGACAACCCAGGACGATTCCGATGGACACGCAAGAACGACCAGCACCTGTCGATGTTCGGATCGGTGGCACAGCGGCTCGGCTGCTCGTGTCGCTGATGGAGCAACTTCAAACCGAGGATGGCGGTGGAGTGCTGACGCGAGCGCTCGGGCTGCTTGATCTGGCGCTCGCTGCGCGTCGCCAAGGCAAGTCGATGTGTCTCGTCGATCCAAAGACCGGTGACAGCCAAGAGATCGCCTTTTAGGTCACGCCTATCGTATACCTTCGGGCATGCAGCTTGACCCCGCGATCCAAAATCCACCGGCAGAGATCGCGCCTGCAAAGGCTCCGACTGGAACCACCGCAGAAACGAGTCCGCCGCCACAAAAGATGCGCGGACAACTCCTCTTATCTGTTGGGCTTCTGACGGGGGGCACAACGTGGCAAAGCGATCCACTCGGGACTGGCAGTCTGCTTCTCGGCCTACGGCTGTACCGAACCATTGCGCTGGTGGTCCAAGGCCGGCTTGGTTATGCACGGATTGATCAGCGCCAGCTGACGGCCATCCTCGTCGGATTGATGGGTGGCGGATATCTGTCCGAAAAAGTGTACGGTCGCCTCAGCGTGTCATTTATCCATCAGCACGAAGAGTCGATTGCGGCGGTGGCAGAACAACCGGGGGGCGCACTGCTCGGGATTGGTACCGGGATTCGCCATCGTGCCGGAGTGCAAGGCAACCTTGGGGTGGATTTTGTCGCGTACCGCCAACCCAAGTACGAGCTGACCATCGGTCCCGAAGTTGCGCTGAGCTACCTGACTTATTCCACGGGTCCTTCGGTGTATGGCTTTGTCGGCCTGTCGGTGGGCGGCGCATTCCATCTGTTTTAGGAGTCCTCCCCAATGCGTCTGAGCATGCTCCGTTCCGCGCTTTCCGTTGCGCTCTTTGGCCTGTCCTCCTGCGGTCTTTTTTACACCGAAATCGATTCCTATCCGTGTCCGCCACAGGGCACTCCGCTGCGCTATCAGAGCTTTGGCATGACGTTTATGAACACGTACTGTCAAAGCTGTCATGGATCGCAGTCCTCGGATCGAAAAGGGGCCCCCGGAGAGTTTATCTTCGACACGCTAGAGCAGATTCAGCGACACAAAGCGCGGATCTTTGTCCGCTCTGCTGCAGACAACAACTCCATGCCACCCGGGCCCGATGATCCATCGCTTGATGAGCGAAAACAGCTGGCCGATTGGCTGGCCTGTGGCGCGCCGAACTAGGGTTATCAATAAGAGTCCTTTCATATGGCTAATATACCGCCACCGATCAAGCTGCCCACCCTGCCCTATCGAAAACCCATCGAGGGACGAGATCTGTGGATTCTGGACGATGCTCTGCCAAGTGTGGATGAGGTGCGCGCTCGCTGCTTGGCCAAGACTGACTGGACCTACGGATTCCCATACCGCGATGAGGGATGGCCGGGAATGCGATCGATCCCGGCGCTGCTTCCAGAAGAACTTGGCCCGATTGAAGACTGGGTACGCAAAGTCACGGGCTACAAAAAGCTGTGGCAAAATCCCACTCCGCAGGGGATGACGCTCAATCACAACTGCGTTCAAGTCGTGGGAGCCGATGAAGCCGATGCACGCCCCCACACAGACTCACGACCAAATTGTCGACTTGCGGCAGTGATCTATCTTACGCTAGGGCTTCCACCAGACTGCGGAACGTCGTTTTATCGGCAGCGCTTGCCTGGCGGAAAGCTGGGTGGGAATCATGTCCCGCCACCCCATGCAAATCTGCAAGCGGCGCTAGGAACGCGTTTTGTTCCTCCGAACAGCTTCGTTACTGACGCTCACGTTGACTACAAATACAACCGCCTTGTGATGTATCACGCCGATCTCATTCACAGCGCCACGCGGTATGTCGGCAAGACGTTGGAAACGAAGCGAATGGCGGCCGTGTTCTTCTGGCTTGCGCAATAACGTCCAACTAGCTGCAGGCCGGAGTGGAAGTCAGGGGGCGCAGCTTGGTACACGCGGCGCGCAGAAAGTCTGCATCGGTAATCGAATAGAGTCTCGCTTCGCCCTCGGCAAGCAAGACGATGAGCTGTTTGCCATCCGGGGATAGCTCGGCAGAAAGCGGTGGATGCGGAAGTTCCGGCAGCGCAAATACCAAGCTTCCATCATAGCGAGAAAACACGCGGACGGAACGATCGGCGCTTGCCGTCACCACATAGTGACCATCGAGAGAAAACTCTGCTGAGCGAATCGCCGCCGTGTGCCCGCGCAGATTGAGGAGGGTTTCTCCGCTTGGGATCGCAAACACCGCGACCGATCCATCATCTGCACCGGACACAGCAATGGAGTCACCGGCTGCATGGGAAAACGAGATCGAGCGGACTTTCGCCCCATG
>CAYTGC010000395.1:0-4642 GCA_964437195.1 uncultured Myxococcales bacterium
GGCTGTCCAGCGGCGGAAAGCGGCTGCACCCAGATGCTGCTCTGCCAGCGGTTGTTATCGAGTCGCGCTCTCGACTGGGTAAAAAACAGAAGCCGCTCGTCGGGCGTCACCTGCGGGTCCGACACCTTGTAAAGGCGCAGCATATCCTCGACGGAATATGGATGAGGTGCGGCCTGCGCCGTCGCTGTCAGAAGGAGTACCGATCCGATTGTGGAGCCAAAGGAAGAAAACCAGCCAGAGGTTCGCCGCATCGCACGTCCGAAGAGTCTGAATTGTCACCATATTATCATTTGAATTACCTAAAAAATGAACGTTAAACTGCTCAAGTTTGCCAAGACGCGCTTCGAATCCATCCGTCCTCGACTGAAATCAAGTCACATTGGCAAGCCCCGATCCATATATAATGCCAATTCAAAATCGTAATCTGGATTATCAATCTGGCTTGCGATGGGTAGCTTCTCAGGGATCGCCGTGGACAAAAGGCTAGGCCACTACCAGATCGTCCGCATGCTCGGGTCAGGAGGCATGGGGCAGGTCTACGAGGCTGTGCACGACCAGATGAAGCGGCGTGCCGCCATCAAGATCCTGCACAAGCGCTTTGCGCACAACCGCCAGATCGCCACTCGCTTCCTCAATGAGGCCAAAGCGACGAGCATGGCCGAGCACCCCGGCATCGTCCACATCTACGAGTTTGGCCAGACCGACGACGGCACCGCCTTCATCGTCATGGAATACCTGAGCGGTGAGACGCTTCGTCAGCGGCTCGACGGGCAAGGAGGCAAACTCCCGCCGGAAGATGTCATGCGCCTTGGCAGACAGATGGCCTCCGCCCTCCAAGCCGCCCACGAAAAAGGCATCGTCCACCGCGATTTGAAGCCGGTGAACATCATGATTGTGCGCGATCCGGAGACGATGGTCGGGGAGCGCGCAAAGATTCTCGATTTTGGACTTGCGAAGATCATCGAGCCCGAGGGTGGCGAAGGAATCACCAACACGGGAACGATCCTGGGCACACCAGCCTACATGGCCCCCGAGCAGTGCAAGAGCGCACGCGCTGCGGATCCAAAGAGCGATGTGTATTCCCTCGGCGTGATCTTTTACGAAATGCTATCGGGCGAAATTCCATTTGATGCAGATACCGACGCCGAGCTTCTGTCCAAACACATGTTCGCTGACGCACCACCGCTTTTGTCGAAGGCGCCACAGACCGGCATGGCGCTGGCAGCCCTGGTGCATCGGATGCTCGGCAAAGATACAGAAAGCCGCCCGTCTGCCGAAGAAGTCGCTGCCGAGTTGCAAACTCTTCACGCATCTGCGTCCATGAGCACTGCCGCCGTCGACGCGGTCGTTGCAGCGCCAACCGTCGAAGCATCGTCGCGACGGAATGCAGTCCCGGCCTCACCGCAACCCAAGATCGAGTCAGCCAAGGCCATTGTGCCCGCCTCTGCGCCGACCCCGCCCGCCCAGGCTCAGCCGTCGGAAGAAAACACCCAGTCAACCAGCCGACGCGGCATGGTCTGGTTCTTTTTGTCGCTCTTCCTATGTGGGACAGCAGCGGCAGTGTTTTGGCAGCTCAAAGGCCACCAGCTTGTCGAGTCGCTTTTCCGCAAGCCGCCTGTGCGCTGGTCGATCACGAGCCTTCCGTCCGAGGCCGATGTCCTCGACGAAAACGGCAAGCTGCTCGGCAAGACACCACTGTCCGTTGAGCGTCCGCAGGGACCGGGCTCCGCATCGCTGACACTTCGCCTGGATGGCTACCTGGACCAGCCGATCACCATGCCGCTTTCGACGGACACAGCAATCAGCGAGAAGCTCCAGCCTCTGCCGAAACCGCAGGACGTTCCAACCGGTCCGGCGAAACCTGTGGACGATGCCGGCGATGCAGGCTCGGTTGGCCCACCGACCGATTTGCCCTCTCACCCTGGCCCATAGGCGCGATTTGTTGCGCTAGGCTCCCAACCTGACATCTGTTGTGCTGCCGCTCGCCAAAGAGATTCTTCCGTCGGAAATGGTGCATTGCTCGTGCGTCGGTCTTGACAGATGGCGCCCCTTGCTGCTACCAAGCTTTCTCTAATTGCTCCGCGTAAGCGGTCGTTTTCTCACGTCAATTTCAGCCCAGATCTAAGGAGATCCGCTGTGAAGCGTACGTATCAGCCACACAACCTCCGTCGTAAGCGCACCCACGGTTTCCGGGCCCGCATGGCCAGCCGTGGCGGACGCCTGGTTCTCAACAATCGTCGTCGCAAGGGCCGCAAGCGCCTGACCGTCAAGGTCGCCGAAAAATAACCGGGCCTGATGTCTTCTCTCGGCTACTCGTTTCCGAAGGCCGAGCGAGTCCGCAAGCGTTCCGAGTACCTCCGAATCCAAGGCGAAGGCCGCAAGGTCGTTACCAAACACCTTCTGGCCTTTTATCTATTTGGCGAGGACAAACCTCCTCGTTTGGGGATTACTGCGTCGCGCAAAGTCGGAAGCGCCGTCGAGAGAAACCGGGTGAGGCGGCTCCTCCGCGAGTCGTTTCGTCATTCCAAACACGATTTGCCGCGCGGGCTGATCTTGGTTCTTGTCGCCAAGCCGCAAGCGGTATCTGCAACGTATTCCGAGCTGTCCGACGAGCTGTCTGAGCTTCGTCGCCGCATTCGCTGTCCGCATCCCTCATAACCGCGAAACCACCGCATGCCTCCGACACCTTGCAGCATGACTCCACAACTGCCCTTGCCGTCTCGGGCAGCGCAGGTAGTCTTGCCTGGCATGTCCTCCGTTTTCGCCGCATCGCCACCGGCTCGCTTCATCCTCACGTTGGTGAAGATCTATCAGAGGTTTTTCTCGACGGCATTGGCGATGCTCTCTGGCTCAGGTTGCCGCTTCACGCCGACTTGTTCGGAATATGCGCAGCAAGCAATTGAGCTTCACGGCGCGCTGAGGGGTAGCAAGATGGCGCTGCTTCGGGTATGTCGCTGTCATCCTTTTCATCCCGGCGGATATGACCCGCCGCACCGCTAGGAGCTTTTGTCCTCATGAACCAGGAAAGACGGGCCATGCTGGCCATCGGGCTGTGCTTGGTTGTGGTGGTTGCTTGGTCGATGCTGACCGGCTTCTTCCAGAAGAAAGCCGCCCCCGCAAACGGCGCAATGCAGACCGCTGGTCAAACCGCCAATTCGACGGCCAACCCGACGGGCAATCTGGCGCAGCCGAGCAATCCAGCCGCAGCCCCTGCGGTCCCACAGGCAGAAGAAGTCCGTCGGGTCATCGAGCAGCCAGGTCTGTACCGCGCCGAAGTGACAAGTCGTGGTGCCGCCCTAACGAAGTTCGAGCTGCTAGACCACAAAATGTGGAGCCGCGACTTGCGCTGGCTAAAGCTCGCCGGGGGACAACCGACGCAGGAAGTGCGGGCTCAGGACGGTCCAACCAACCTCCTTACCAGCTATCGTCCGACGCTCCTCACGAGACTGCCTGAAAGCGGCGTTTCGCTCCCAGAGCCGGCCGAGCAGCAGCCCTTTGTGCTTGCGAGCGACGAGACGCTCCCAGATCAGACGCGCAAGCTGACCTTTGTTCTCGATCTGCCCGACGTCAAAGTTTCAAAGATGTATTCTTTCCCCGCGAAGAGCCTGCAGATCGGCTTCGTCGTCGAAGTTGAAAACAAAAAGACGACCCCCGTCAGCCACCACTTGGAAGTCGGTCTCGAAGGCTACCAAGACCCGTCGCAGAAGACCGGAATGTTCTCGCCGCGGGTGGTGCAAAACGAAGTGCTGTGGGACAAGTCGGGCAAGCGCTTTGGCCTCAACCTCGAGGCGCTCCAGGGAAGCAAGACCGATGCTGATGACATGCGTGGCGATCTTCGCTGGCTCGGCATCGCGCAGCAGTACTTCATCTACGGTCTGGCGATGGAGTTTGGCGCCCAAGTCGGCGAGAAGCAGGCGCGAGCCAAAGCCGACGCTACCGGCGCAATCTCCGCGTCCGTGGTGTTCAATGATCAGCCGCTTCAGCCAGGACAGAAGCACACCTATCCGTTCACGCTCTACGCAGGCCCGAAACAGCCCGAAGCGCTCGACGCAGTGACCGTCAACAATCAGACCGTCGGAATGTCGACGGCGATTGAGTACACCTGGGGCCTGGGCGTCATTGCGCGTCCGATGCTGTGGGTTCTACGTCAGTTCTTCCACATGAGCGGCTCGTGGGCGATTGCAATTGTGCTGCTGACGCTGGCGGTAAAGCTTCTGATGCTGTGGCCGTCGCTCAAGGCGATGAAGTCGGCCAAGGCGATGCAAGAGCTGAAGCCGAAGATGGACGCGCTCAAGCAGAAGTTCCCTCGCGACGACCAGCGCAACGACCTCAACATGGCGATCCTGCAACTTCAGCGCGATCACGGCGTAAGCCCGCTTGGCGGCTGCCTGCCGATCCTGCTCCAGATGCCGATCTGGGTGTCGCTGTACTCGATGCTCGGCAACGCAGTCGAGCTGTACAGGGTGCGGCTGTGGTGGATTGCGGACATGACAGCGTCGGACCCGTACTTCGTGCTGCCGCTGCTGACCGGCGTGCTGATGTTCCTGCAGACCAAGCAGAGCGCCAAGACGACGCCCGTCGATCCGCAGATGAAGATGGTCACGACGATGATGCCGATCATGTTCACCGTGTTCAGCATCTT
>CAYTGC010000396.1:0-4631 GCA_964437195.1 uncultured Myxococcales bacterium
GTCCCTGCGAGCGCTTGTCCTTTGAAGCGCTCCACCACCGTTGTAAGTCCGTTGTTCGTCGCATCGACATAGGGATTGTCGATTTGATAGGGGTCGCCCGTAAGCACGATCTTGGTGTTTTCACCGACGCGCGTGATGATCGTCTTGACCTCATGCGGAGTCAGGTTCTGCGCTTCATCAATGATCATGTACTGGTTGGGAATCGATCGCCCCCGAATGTAGGTCAGCGGCTCGATGGCCAAAAATCCCATGTCGACCAGATCCTGGTGCGAGTGGGCACCACGCCGATCTTTGTTTGCACCGCTCAGACCCAGCAGAAACTCGACGTTGTCGTAGATCGGCTGCATCCACGGATTGAGCTTTTCTTCGACGGTGCCGGGCAGATAACCAATGTCTCGACCGAGCGGAAAGATCGGACGTGACACCAGCAGCTTGTGACAGACTTTTTCTTCCGCCACTTTCTGTAGACCCGCAGCAATCGCAAGCAGCGTCTTGCCAGTGCCGGCCTTCCCAACCAGCGTCACGAGCTTTATGTCATCGTTCAGGAGCAGATCGAGTGCAAAGTGCTGCTCTTTGTTGCGCGGACGGATTCCCCAACAGCCCTCGCGCAGCTTGCGAATCGGCAGCACCACTCCCTGCGTCAGATCGAGCCGACCAAGCGCAGTCTGTGGTCCCCCTTCGCGATTTTTGAGCAGGACATATTCGTTGTTGTAGATCTGGTTTGGGAGTCCTTCTGACTGACTCCGCAGCGACTCAAGCGACAGCTTTCCGTCTTGGTAAAAAGACGCAATGGCCGCTCCGCTCACCTGCAGGTCTACAAAGCCCGGATACAGCTCTTCGATGGTGATCTGCTCAACATCGTAGTCTTCCGCAGTAAGTCCAAGCGCGTCGGCACGGATCCGCAGGTTGACGTCTTTGGTCACCAAAATGACCGGATCTTTGCCGTCTTTGGCAAGATCAAGCGCCACGCCCAAGATCATGTTGTCTGCGCTGTGGGCATTGCGCAAAACCGGCGGCGCTTGATGCGATCCGAGCACAACGCGCAGCTCTCCCCCGGAAGACAGCGTCACGCCATTGGCCAGGTGATGTCCCTGCTTGCGCAGATCATCAAGACGTCGACATACCTCACGCGCCGATCGTCCTCGATCCGACAGCTCCTTTTTGAACTGATCGATCTCCTCTAAAACGATGATAGGAACCACGACGATGTTGTCAGCAAACTGGAACATCGACTGCGGATCGTGAAGAAGGACATTGGTGTCGAGAACAAAGGTCTTGCGTGTTGATGGTGACATTGTGTGAAAGTCAGAACGGAACGGCAGTTTTTGCTGCCGGCTGAGCGTTAGGGTTCGCGTTTGGATCGCCGCCGTCCACTGCATCTTTGGGCGGCTCTTTGGGAATCACATAGCGCAGCTTTCCGTGGTGCATTTCCACCCACGGAGGCAGTGGCGGAATCACTTTGGGCGGTGTCCCCGGCGGCGGCGGCGGTGGTGGCGGCGCACCCGGTGGTGGCAGTTCCGCAAAGTACTGCACGAGCAGCTGGCACTCTCTTTCCGGCAGCGCGTTTCTGCGATCGAACACCAGCCGATTGGCGAGTGCACCTTGCAGATCCTCATCCGTCATCCGACCGCGCGAGTGCACACGCCGAACGATCCGCTCCACATACTTTTCCCAGCCATCATCTGCCGCACCTTTGCAGTACTGGATGTAGCGCCGCTTGGGATTGGGAAGGATGGACGAAAAGAACGCGGCTTCGCGCGGATTGAGATCCTTGGCCTCTTTGCCAAAGTAGTGCCGCGCCGCGCGACCGATTCCGTAGATGTACGGACCAAACTCGATCGCGTTAAAGTAGATCTCGAGGATGCGTCGCTTGATTGTGGTCGCATCACGAATCGCCTGAAACGACTGCTCTGCCGCAAGCTGCGACGGGGAAACCGGCTTCCCATCCTTCACCGCTGGCGGCGCTGGGGGAGGCGGGTGATCCTTTGCGACCTTGGCCAGGTACTGCTGCACCGTCCAGCCCTTTTGGAAGGCTTTGATCATGTCCTGATCTTCGGTGAGATAGTTTTCGATGTACCAAGTCAGGAACATCTCCTGAAGCTTTCGCGACAGCGTCTTTTCACGCGAAAGCAGGACGTTCTTGACCATCTGCATCGTGATCGACGACGCACCGAGCCGGAAGTAGCCGCGCTCCAGGTTCGACTGAAGCGCCGAGCGGAACTCGGGGACGATGAAGCCCCGGTGGCGCAGAAAGCCGTGATCCTCGGTCGTCATGATCGAGTTGATGAGAAACGGCGACAGCTGATCGTACGGCACAAAGTCTGGATTCTCTGGACCGATGACAAAGCTCAGCTCTTTGCCTGGTTCGACCTGAACGGTGTGCGTAAAGCTCGTGAGGAGCCGCGCCACATCGAGGTCCGACGGCGGCTTCAGCACTTTGCAGCCACCGATGCCAACCTGTCCCGAAATCTGCACCGGCTGGTCTTTCACCTCGGCGCCGTTCGGACTTCCGTTTGCAGGAGCCGACAGACCCGGACGACCCTTGCCCATCGGTCCCGCTTTTTTTGCGACCACCGGCTGCGCCACCGGAGCGGGAGGCGGCAGCGGCGTCTCGTCCTCCAAGGAATCGGGATCTTTGGGCGGCGGCAGCTTGAGCAGCTTGGCAAAGTCGACAAACAGCCGCACATCGGTCGAAAACGTCCCGTCGAGCTGAAAGTCGCGAATCCTCGGCACCACGGGCTTGGGCAGCGCTTGCAGAAGCGACTGACACTGAATCGGCGGCACCGCAAAGTGCAAAGACACCGTTCGCCACTTGTCCCGCCAGCTCGGTGCGACTGTCGCTGGCGAACTTGGCGTTCCGACCATCGGGCTCGACGACGTGGCAGCCTGCATCACGCTCGGACGAAGCTCGCGCGGCTGCGCTTCCGCCTCGCCATCAAGCTGCACTTCGACGCCCGCCCAGCGAACTTTTAGCTCGTCGAGCTTGACCTTGCGCGCCTTGAGATCGACCTGACCTTTGCCGTGTGCATCAAACGACAGATCCCGCACCGGCTCTGCAACAAGCCGCGGCGCAAACAGCGATAGGTGCGCCATCTGGAAGCTACCGAGCGCCGACAGCACGCTCTTTTCAAAACGAAGATCGAGGCTGGCATCGACCTCCGTCTGCTCCGGGTCAATGACCGGCGTGTCTTTCAAAATTGGCTCGAGCTGCGACAGCCGAAACCGCTGCGCCCGCAGATGCAGCTCACCTTGCACACCGCCGACTTTCCAGTCGCTGCCTTCGGGCAAGACCCAGCCGTCGGCCTGCCACAGCTGATGCTCGACGCCGCCATATCCACCCGCCAGCGCGATCACCGCTTTGCGTCCGTCTTTTGAATCGGCTTTGATCGTCCCCGATACGCCGCTCAGGCTCAGCCTTCGCCACGGCGCAACCGATCCGCGCTCGATCCGAACTTCGGGCAAACCGCCTGGAACAAAGCGCGACGGACTTTGCCAAACCAGCTGGACTTTTTCCGCCCGTGCGCTTGCGCCCGAGGTCGGGTCCACGTTGACATCGGACAGCGTGACCTGGCAGTTCCCCTTCTTCACAACCTCAGCGGAAAACGAGCGAACGTGGACGACGCCCAGCTCGTCGCGGACATCCAGCTCACCCTCAACAACCGAGACTTGCTCTGGACCATGCAGTCGCCCACCGCCACTCGGTGCTGCCGGATCCTTGCTGTCGGTTTTGCGCAGGTGCTTGAGCAGCGACGAGATGTTGTCCTCGTCGCCACCCCGCACAATCTGAACCAGCGGCCGCTTCGCCAGAAGCCGACTGACCTCGACGCGACCGGAAAAAAGCGACCACGGCGAGTACTCGATCCGCACCTCACTGATGCTGACCGGATCAACGCTGGCACCTTTTTGATCGCGTACGCCAACGGAGACGAGCCGGACATAGCTGGGCCGAACCACGATGTCGCGCACCGAGATCGACGCGCCAAAGCGCTCCTCGACTTTCGGAAGCACGACCTCACGGACCACATACGAAGCGACAAGCGGCAGCGATAGCCCTGTGCCGAGCAGAAACAGACCAAGACCCCCAAGCCACACCGATTTGGGTACACCGGACCCCTCGCGCCGCCGAGACAGCGCAGGCTGCTCGGGCTCTACCGGGAGAGGTCCAGCATCATTCCGTTTCACAGCCTCTCACTCTAGCACGTCGCAAGCGGCCCCAAGCAGCGCAAATGTAAGGCCAAATTGCTGCCCGCTTGTGTCAGACCAAATTGTGATACTAACGCCACATTGCAGGCTTGTTTTTCCCGGGTGAGCCAAGGCCCACCCCATCGACCCAAGGAGGAACCCATGACCAAGCTCACGCTCTCTGTCCTTGCTGCAACTTCGCTGTGCCTTCCCAGCCTGGCGCTTGCTGACGTGCCTGACTCGTGCGGAACCGCGGTAGCGGAACTCAACAAGACCTGGTCCAAAAGCGACAAGTTCGGTGACGAGAACTTTGGTGCCGCGTACGCAGCCAAGGCGACCCTTCAGGGCAAGCGCGATGGCCTGTCCGTCGCCGGGAACCTCGACGCCGACGCCATGCTGTTTGGCAACACCCAGAACGTCGTCAAAGTGATCGGCAAGGCCGAAGCCGC
>CAYTGC010000397.1:0-4614 GCA_964437195.1 uncultured Myxococcales bacterium
GCCAGACTCTGCCCGCCCTGTCTGTGGCACTCCTTGTGCTTGGGGCGCCAAAGCCAACTCGCGCCGATGACGCGATGGACCACGCGCGCAAGCGGTACGCCGATGGCGAGCGGGAGTACGCAAGCGGACGTTACTGGCAGTCGGCCAAGGCCTTCGAAGAAGCGTTCGATCTGTCGCGCAAAGGTGACCTGCTGTTCAATGCCGCGCGGGCCTACGACCGTGGCGAGTATTACGTTCGCGCCATCGAGACGTATGAGGCCTACCTCAAGGCAGGAACCCAGCCCGACTCCGAGCAGATAGGCAAGCGCCTCACCGAGCTGCGCAAGCTGCTGAGCCTGATCCACATCTCGCTGGGAGAAAAAGCCTACGTCTTCGTCGACGGAAAAGAATACTACCAGACCCCAATGGCGGGTCCGGTGCCCATCGACAGTGGCTACCATCGCATTGATGTCCGCGTCGGCAACCGCTACTGGGCCAAAGAGCACCAGTTTGTCCCCGGCGAAAAGTATGACTTCGAGGCAGTGCTAGAAGACGATCGCGGCGGCGGTGCCGGACTCGCGAGCATGAGCCAAGCTGAGGACATTCGCGCCAAGCCGAGGACGCGCCAAGTCGCGGTGGTGCTCGGCATCGGTGGCAGCATCGACATCTTGGGGAACAACTTCCCTCCTCACCAAGCGGCGTTTCTGCTCGGGGCTGAATACCGTGCTGCCGAAGGACGCTTCGCCGCGTTCGATGTCGGCGTAAAGATTCCGTTTGAGCTGCTCCAGTCCTGGCAAAACGCGGGACTTTTGCTCGGTCTGCGCGGCGTACTAACACCTGCACCGCGGCTGCCTCTGGAGCTGGTACTATCGGTGGACGTTGGCTTTGCGGCCATGTCGTATAGTTCGAGTGCGCCGTTTTCATCCAAGTGGCCGTGCGCAACGCCCTCGTATCTGCCCACTTGCACCGTATATGCCATGCGAGCGGTTCCAGCCTTGGCGGTTGCGTACCGCTTTCTCCCCGCCTTCGAGATGCGCGCACAGCTGGCCGGCTTCGAGCTAAACGTCAGCCAGCCGATGTTTGATCCCCGCATCGCCTTCGGCCTGCAGGCCGCTTACCGATTCTTCTAGTCGTCTCAAAGCGACTCGGATTCGCGCCCCTGCTCGGCCAAAGCGCCGCTCTCATGGGCGGATTGGGCAACCGCTTGCCCGCTAATCGCAGCTTATGTAAAGGTCCGGCTTTCCAGCGTTTCCTCATGGAGGCCACCATGCGTCGCAAGCTCGCTCTCGGTCTATCGCTCCTGGCTGCGTGCAGCACAGGCAAGCAGGACTTCCCGGATCTTGGCTCCCTGCCAGACATTCCGCTTCCGCCTGGTCCACCAGATCTGGCGATGCTGCCACCACCACCGGACCTGGCGATGTCCATCGACATGGCGAAGAGCTACACCTGCCGAGGTGAAGACGCGCCCGGAAAAACCTATCGGCTGGTCATGAATCAGCTTCTCCTGCCGGGAGTCGCGGGGCACAAGACGTATGTCTATGACTTCGACGGCGATGGCCGGGCCGAAAACCAGCTCAAGAACATCATGGCGACGATTTCACTGGCTGGGCTCGATGTGCAGACGCCGCTCGATGACGCCGTGACCGGAGGGCAGATCATCAATCTGCTGTCGCTGACGAGCGCGGCCGTTGATACGGCGGCCTGCGTTGGCATGACCCTCAACCAGGGACAGACAGGTCCAAAGCCCAAGTTCGATGGCACCGATGTGTTTACGCCCGTCGCCAAGCCAGGGACAGTACTCGGTGCCTCGCTGGCATCGATGCAGCTGAAGTCGGTGGAGTCGCGCAACCTGAAGTCCGATACCGAATCGCAGTTCGAGCTGCAGATTTCGCTGGGTGGAAGTCCACTGAAGCTCCCGCTGCGCGGAGTCCATGTCGAAGGCACGTTCCAGATGGCGGGACCGTTCTGGCAGATCCAGTCGGGCGCTCTCTACGGAGCGATCGCCAAGAAAGACATCGACGACAAGGTTCTGCCTGCGATTGCGGATCAGCTCACAACGCTGATTCGTTCCGCACCGATGTCGTCCACGGCCCAGACGCTCATCAATTTGTTCGAGAGCAAGACCGATCCTGTCAGCGTGACCAAGTGCATGACGGCGTCGCGCTGCTGCCGCACAAGCCCTGCGACCTGCGTCATCCTCCCCGAGGAAGTCCGAAACTCGGCGATTGGCGGCGTGTTTAGTCCAGACGTCGAAGTGCTCGATGACATGGGCCAGTGGAAGCCAGTCCCAGGTGGCAAAAAGTTCAACGCGATGTCGGTGGGCCTCGGGTTTACGGCAATCACCGCAACGTACTAAGACCCCGCCCTCTGGTCGCGGTATTGTGAAAGGGGGGGCTTGAAATGACCGAGGCGCGCCTTTGCCAGCACGCTGGTTTCATTGTGCGCAGTGCCGTGCTGGCAGCTTCACTTCTGCACGGCGGCTGTGTGCCTTTCCCTTTCGTCCTGCCGCCGATCGGAGGATCTGCAGGGATTGGACCCAGCGGGGGTCGGTTGCAACCAGCTCCCGATCTTCCGGCACAGCCCTCTGGGGCCCGCTTGAGCGAAGAGCTTCGCATCTATGCCCGCCCCCTCGCCGCAGTGCCATCCCTCATCGGTCGGCCCGTCGACATTGGGCTAGGATACAAAGGGCAGCACATCGCCGCCGATTCTGACCAGCCCGAAGCCCCACCGGGGCCGTGGTTTCACGGACCGAGCCTCGAGCTACGGGTGTTTCCCTGGCGACAGATTTCGGGAAACACCGCACTGCGGCTGGCGATTGTGACGCACCTCGATCTGCTCGGTGTGACAAGCGATCAAGGGTTCCGTCCAGCCGGCGGCGGAGATGTTGGCATCGAGGTAAGCGTCAGCCACTTTACGACCGGCAGTCCAGCATCAACCGTAAGCGCTCAGGCCGCGGTCTATGGCGCAAGTTGGGGTGAAGTGGGAATCGGTGCAGCACTTACCGGAGGAGCCCAGCTTATCGGTGGTCAGAGCTTCGGCTACGGAATGCTGTCGATTACTGCCCAGCTTCCCGCAGCCTTTGGTGTGGCCCTGATTCCGGTGACTTCGCTATTCCGCTAGACGCTTAGTAGATGCCGGGGAAAATCCGCCAAGGGACTTTCTTCCGATACTCGTCCCAGTCTTTGCCGTACTTGGCGTGGCAGAACGCATCATCGCGTCGCTCACGGTGCACGAGCAGCCACGTAAAGTAGATGATGTAGAAGTACGGCAAAAGGTTGTGGAGGCCGCAGGTCAGGCACCACGCGAGCGCCATCATCAGGTCGCCGCAGTAGTTGAGGTGACGGGCGATGCCCCAGAAGCCCGAGGTGAGCAGCTTGGTGCCGCGCGCCGTCTGAATAAACTCTGCCGGGCGGCCCCAGATCGGGCGCTCTGGGTTGCGGCTAAAGTGGTGCTTCTGGATGTTGGTGCCACGGAACACCGCATAGCCAGCCACGTTGAGCGCGATGATTCCCAAGGTCGCCCAGGTCGGCAGCTCTCCCGGATGCGCCAGCAGATACTGCGCTTGTAGCGTGTACGTAAACGGCACCCAGACCAAGTCGCCCCAGCACAGCATCCAGCCAAACTTTTCGTGCTTGATGTCCCACGTCGTCAGGATCGCTTCCTCATGGAAGTAGTAGTCCATGATGTAGAAGAAGTGGAACAGGCAGACCAGCATCATCGGCGTCGACACCGTGTGATGGACTTGCCACTGCTTGGCGGCGATCGAGAAGTTGATAAGCACCCACAGCGTCAGGCCCGGTCGCGCTTCGCAGAACAGCTTGAAGTCAAAGCGACCGACGCGCGGGTTGAGCTGCGTGCCCATAAAGTAGTCGTACATGACGCGGCCCGTGTAGGTCTTCTCGGGAGACGCCTTGCCCTTGAAATACAGGTACAGGCAGAAGACATAGACGCCGAGGTTGAGCGTCGTCATGATCGGGCCAAACTCATCCCACAAGAACGTCGCCGGCAACCAGCCCATCCAGCACGCGAAAAACAGACCCAGGATGGTCAGCCCAAACGAAAACCAGCCGTTCATCTTGTAGGGCAGCCGCGTTCCGTCGGGCAGAGGCGTACCATCGACCCAATCACCCGGCGCGTAGATTTGCAGCAGCGCTTGCCCGCCATACCACGCACCGACAAACAGCACCGAGTTCACCGTCGGGGCCGGCACTTGCTTGACCAGGTTCACAAGCTCATCGAGTGACTTGGGGACATAGAACGCGCCGCCGTGGTCGCGCATGCACAGCCACATGTAATAGACCAGCGGCGGCAACAGCAGCATCAGCGGCAGCCACGAGGCTCCAAAACCGTACTTCTCCTTCGCGGCATCCGGATCCTGCGGATGTGATTCAGATGTGACTTCCTTTTGCGACATCGTGTCTCTCCGATTGTGTGGTCGCTAGAACTTGCCCTTGAGCAAGTTGCGAATCGTCTGCCCTCCGTAGGCAGCGACCGTATCCCAGACGATCTTGGGTTCGATCGCGCTGAACACGGCACCGCCAAGACCGACGGGCAAGCAGCTTGGGACGTTGCCGCGACCGTACTCGAGCATCCAGGCGTTCTCGGGGCTCTTCCAGGCCTTGGTCATGCCGCGTG
>CAYTGC010000398.1:0-4592 GCA_964437195.1 uncultured Myxococcales bacterium
CGATGCTGGGTGACGATGGCTGTGGGCTCGAGTCACCGCTCGAGGCAATGAAGCGAGCACTCGATGGTCACAGCGCCGTGAACAGCGGTTTTCTGCGGAGCAACTCGGTGCTCGCGGTGGTGTTCATCACCGATGAAGACGACTGCTCGGTGGCCCTGACGTCGCGCGATAGGAACAATCCGAACTCGATCGACTGCACCAAGAACGGGATGACGACGTACGATTGCTGGAAAAATGACTTCCGCTGCCTCGCACACAACCTGACCTGCGACCAGCCGATGACGACAACGGGAGCCAAGACCAACTGCAGAGAAAACGGCAACGGCTACCTCGAGCCGATCACTCGCTATGTTCAGTTCCTTTCCCAGCTGCGCCCAGCGAGCAAGCTCCTCATCGGCGGAATCTGGTCGCCGACCGTGCTCGACAACCCAAGCAGCGACGTCAGCAAGCCGGGCAAGCTGATCGTGGACTACGACCCCAATGTCTGTGTTCCAGGCGCTGGAGTCACCTGTTCCACCGAAACACTCAACCGCGGACAGGGAGCCAAAGCAGCGTGTCTCAATCCGGTGGATGCGAACTTCTTTGGGCAAGCGCAGATTCGACTCTCTTCCTTTGCTCGCATCTTCCCAGCCACAGTGCGAACCGAACAGAGCATCTGTGAGCCCCAGAACTACGGCACCGTACTTACCTCGATCGGCAATCGTCTCACCATCGCCAGCTCCACATTCTGTCTGCCAAGCCAGCCCAAGCTCGATGTCGGAGGCAACGCAGTCTGTACGGTTGGCTTCGTCGATGAAACCGCCCCAAACGCTACCCCCACGGCCCAGCTTCCGCGATGTGGCGCAAGCTGCTGTAGTGCCTGGGCCAAAGCGGGTGGTGCCTCCGCCCCGAACGCACAGCCGGTGCCAAACGACCCAACCATCGTCGCGGCATGCTCCGCTGAACCAGACTGCTTCTGCGCGCTGCCCAATCCCAACACGATCGCTGCATGCAAAGACTTTGCGGGACGCGACACGTCCGTCGCAGGAGTCTGGGTGAACGCCGCACCGCATCAAACGCCAGCGGGAAAAGTCGCCAAGTTCGTCTGTGAAAACGCCCCGTAATCGACGGCGCAGACTCCCTTTCAACAAAAACTGACGTTCGGTTGCAATCGTTTGGGGCGTGACTCCTCTAAGCAAACAAAGAGGCTCTTCTTAGGAATTTTTCTCCTCGGGAACTGCCTCTCTATTGCCGCATCAGGAGTCCATCATGCACGTCGCGACGCAACATACTTCGTACTTTTGGTGGGTTGGGAGCCGCTCTGCTCTTCGGCTGTGGAAACAGTGAAACCGCAGAAAACGCGGTCGATGGGGGCCAAGGCAGCGATGGCAGTGGAAACGCTGGCAGCGACGGAAGCGTGGCAGTCTCTGGAGGCTTTGCGATCGCGTCTGGAGCATTCCTAACCGGCAAGGACTTCGGCAATCCGTTCGCGAGCGGAATCGGTAGCACATGCACGGCGTATGCCTCTGCCACCAAGGGACCCTGCCACTCGAATACGTATCTGCGGAAAGATGTCTCTGACGGACTTATCGGACTCCAAACTCGCTTCGAGCTGATGGTGGTCGACTCCGCTTGTAAGCCGGTGGCAAGTGCGTTTGTCGAAGTCTGGTACGCGTCACCAGCAGGAACGTACTCCAAAGCGGCACAGGCCATCGATGCGGGCACCGGATACAGTGGCTCGCTGGCAGATCTGAACTCATCGTTTTGCACCGGCAATGACGCTGCGGCGCTCGCCTCCAACTGGCTGCGCGGATATCAGATCAGCGATGCGAATGGCCGGGTCACGATCGACGGAATTTTCCCCGGTTGGTACGCCGGACGGACAAGCCACGTTCACTTCATGGTGACTGCCAATGGGAAGACCTATGTGACCTCGCAGCTTCTGTTCGACGAAACGCTGACCACAGAGATCTACACCAAGCACGCGTCTTACAGCGCACGCGGCAACAAGGACACGACGAACGCCAGGGACAACGTGGTGAACATGGGACTCCCCATTGCGTCATCGATCATGTCCTTCACCCAGCAGAGTGACGGTGCAATCGTCTGCTCCAAAGCCATCACGATTGCGTGATTCCCGGCCTGCATCTGTGAGGCGACCAGCAGACGATTGAAATGGGATTGCTTACAGCGCAGTGAGCTTAACCGGCTGATCGTACAGCGCGCCGCCTTCTCCCAAGTCGGTCAGATGTGCTTCTGTCAGCGCATTGGCGCAGCGGCCATCGCGAAGGTGTCCGCCCTTGGGAAGGAGTGCCACATCCCGTCGCTGTGCTGGGTCATGACGAACCCGCACCTCCATCTTCCCAATTGCCGAAGCCAGCAGGCCAACACCCCCATCTGGGATTCCGTTGGCACAGTCTGGATGCACCGTCAATTCCACGGGTCCGATCTGGGGCCGGGCCCACTGGGAAGACTGGGAATCGATGGTCGAGAGCGCCATCAATAGCAGCGGAAACTCTGGACTGGGAAGCGAGGGAGAAGGAGGAAGGGAATCGATCAGGTTCACCTTCCCCGATGCCGTCGCAAACTTCCGATCGGCAAACAGAACCGGCGGAGCCAGCGGATTCCGCACCGGCCCGGCTTCCAGTGTATCGAGTGAAATTCCGTGCGGTGAAAGCCTCGGTGAAACCATCTTGGCTTGCCAGTCACGCGCACTCCCATAGACCACATCGGACAGTCCGACCCGCTCCGCAAGCGCCTGGATGATCTCCAAATCGCTCTTCACTTCGGAAGGCGGTGGAACAACCGGACGCGCGACCCCCAAGTAGTGATGTCCGTAGGAACCCAGCAGATCATCGCTCTCAAGCAGCGTTGTCGTTGGTAGCACCACGTGGGCAAGCTCTGCAGTATCCGTCAGCAGATGATCACAGACGACAACCAGATCACGGCTGCGCAGCGCTTCCGCCGTAGTCTGGGAATCGGGCAGCATCACGACCGGATTGCCCGCCATCACCCACACCGCGCGAATCGGCGGATCAGACAGCGACAATACCTCACGACCAAACAGCGGCTCACAGACTGTGCGCGGAGCGACTCCCTTCACGAAGGAAGTATCGAACGCGCCCCGCCGCTTGTAATAAAAGGAAGCACCGCCACCGGGGATGCCAAGATTCCCAGTCAGCGCCACCAGCGCATCGAGCGCCCGCACCACTGCTGCACCATTGCGCCGTCTTCCCATTCCCCAGCCGATGAGGATCGTCGCAGGCTTGGCCTTTCCGAGCAGCTCTGCCAAAAGGAATGCGGACTCTCGACTTGTGTCTGCTTCGGACAGCCATTCCGCAAGCGTTCGGCTCTGCACCAGCCTGACAAAACCCGGCAGCTTGTCGCAGTAGGAAGCGGCTTCTGAATCGATCCATTTTTGTTCGAACAGAATCTGCGCCACCGCCATCGCGAGGGCAAAATCTCCACCCGGTCTGACTTGAACAAAGTCCTGACAAAGACCCGCTGTCTTGTGATGCACCGGATCGACAAGGACCAGCTTTGCCCCGGCCCGCTGACACTCCTTTAGAAGAGGCAGAAGATGTGGCGAAGACACGTAGGGATTCTTTCCCCACAGAAGGATGCTCTTCGCGCTGCGCAGGTCAAAAAAGTCACTGGAGTCCTCGATCCCGAAGTCTTCCATCTGTGCGGCATCACCCGCCCCAGAGCAGATGTCACCGCGCTTCACGGTCACCGGGCCAAAGTGTTCCCAAAACCGATCCACCACCGCGCCCATCATTCCGAGCGTCCCGCCTGATCGATAGTAAAAGATCGATGAGGGACCGGACTCCTTTCGCAGCCGCAGAAGTTCCTGCGCGGTAAAATCGAGCGCTTCTTGCCACGAAACGGGAAGCAACCTCCCGCTCTGTTTGCTGCGCAAAAGCGGCCTTGTGATCCGCTCCCGGCTGTACTGCGTTTCCAGAAAATGACTGGTGCGGTAGCAGAGGAATCCCTGCGTAATTGGATGATCAGGATCGCCGCCCAGGTGCGTGACGCGACCCTCTTCGACAGTGGCAACGATTGAGCAGGCGTCTGGACAGTCACGATTGCAGAGCGTCTTGGCAGTGGTCTTCACTTGTAGGCTCCGGGAATATGAGGGGCAGGACGGCGACCCAGGCGTGGACTGCGCAGACGGACCAGCGGAACTGGCGCAGACCCCGCAGCATATCGATAGCGCTGCGGCTCCCTTTCCAGAAGTGGAGCCTCTTGCGCAAGCTCGCGGTACAGACGGCTCGATACCTGACGTTTTTCATAGATCAGGTGTTGCCAGATCTGCTGCTCAAACTCTTCTGCGTCATCGAGCAGAGCCAAGTTGAAGTTGGCGCTCGCGGACAGACTCTTGGCCCCCAAGATCCCTCGACCATCACACGGTACGCCCTGGTCGGCCAGGTCGCGGAATATATTACGCCCAAAGCGTGCATAATATAGAATGGTATGTGCCGTCGAGAGCGCCCCAGCCCACGGATAGTGTCGGAGCTGATAGGTGGCCGATAGCTTGTCGAGTGCCGCATCAACCTGCGCATGATCACGCGGACGCTTGGCCTGTTTCTTTTCGGTAAAAAACAGCCCGGTCT
>CAYTGC010000399.1:0-4565 GCA_964437195.1 uncultured Myxococcales bacterium
GCCCTTCACCTTCCGCAGGAGAAGGGCGAGGTCACGTTTACTTGTGGGATGAACATGCTCCGCGGCGCAATCGTCGTTGAGTGACGGGAAGGGCCGCGAAGAGGCCGGGGCGGGAAACTAGCTCTTTCGGCGACGACGACCAAGGAGAAGCAGCGCCGAGGCGAGCAGCCCGGACCACAGCGAGGGAGCAGCCTCACCACCGATCTGGCAGCCCGTGGCGGAAGTGGAACTCATCGACGAATCACCAGCCTTCACCACGTCGATGGCGACCGTACCTTCGAGTGTCACACCGCCCGACATCGCAGTCCACTTGAGGTGAATCATCGTCGCCGCATCTGGGGCAGTGAACGTCACATTCGGCGTGTCAGCACCGGCAAGCTGAACCGGCGTGCCGTCCACTTGCGTCCAGGCCCAGCTCACCGCGCCCGGCGCATTGGCAATCGTCGGATCGAGACGGACTTGGAAGCCGACGGGGATGCTCTTCAGATCCGCCTGCGTGATCGTGAACACCGGCTTTGCCTTGCACACCGCCGCCGCATTCTGAAGCTGCTGGACCTGGAACGGCGGCGCATTGGTCCCCGTGACCGCCACTTCGTCGATGTCCCAGCCCTCATCGCTCGCCGCGTCATCGGTACCGATGCGGAAGCGAAGCATCAGCTTCTTGCTCGCGAGCGCCGTGCCAAAGTTGTAGCTGCTCGTCACCCAAGCCCCCGTCGCGTAGTTGGCACTCTGACCCACAAAAGCCTGACGTCCGAAAATCGGACTCGCGGTCGGTGCCGCTGTTTGAATCGCGCCCGGGTAGCCGCCCATGACAATCACGCCCGGCACGTCCTTCACATCGGTCCAGGTCTTGCCGTCGAGGCTGTACTCGACGACCCCACCATCCCAATACGTCGCAGGCATCGTCGAAGTATCTGTCTCGAAGCTATAGCGGTGCTTAAACGACAACGTGAAGTTGCCAGTACCAATGTCCAGCGTCGGCGAAACCAGATAGTGATCTGACGGTGCACCTGTGTCTGGGCCGTGCATGTAGCCCGCATTGGCGTTGATGACCGGAGTCCACGCCTCGCTGTCGTCCAGATTGGGATCGTTGCTAATCTTCCACACCGTCGGGCGACCACCGAACTTCTCGACCGTCGATGACGCAGCCTTCATGTCGTAGTTGCCAAGGTCTTTGTACGTGGCCGTGATGGGCGAGGCACCAATCAAGTTGTCCGCCTTGGCCTCGATGTCAAACTGCACCGGAACGATGCTCTGGGCACCAGACATGCTGACCTTGAACTGGACCAGCTTCGAGGAGAACGGTGCTATCGCAGGCAGACTCACCGTCGAGGTGGCTTGCCCATCCACGGTGTACGGACTGCTCGACGGCGTCTTGATTGTCACCGAGCCGTTTTGCACATCCTTGCTGCCGATGTTGTAGACGCGAAGGCTGAAGTAGCCCGACTCTCCATTGTCGAGTACGCCGTCGGTGTCGCACGAAACCAGCGTCTGGTCGAGGGTCAGCGACTCCGGATCGATGTAAATGGCCGCCCCGGTTTGGAAGCTCTCCACGACGCCAGCGTGATCCGTCGAGCTGCGGTCCGGAGAAAGCGCGCCAGATCCCATGCCACGCTTGGCAAATGCATCGACAAACAGGTCGTAGTCCTGACGGTCACTGGAGAACGCGGCAAACAGCACGGCGTCTCGGGCTTCGGTAAACGTCGGGTTGCCCGGCGTGAGCTTCAGAGATGCCACCAGATAGCGCCGCATCCGCTCCTGGGCCTGCTTGAACGACAGCCGACCCGTATCGCGCAAGAGCGCCGCGTAGCATTCCCACAACGCGCTGGCCCAGACTTCACCGGAGTTGTGGACTTCGGCATTGTTGGCACCGTCTGCACCAGATGTCGGCGCTGGCGTCGCTGGAAGCGCCACACCGTTCTGAATGTGCTTAAACGTGAGTGGGTTCTTCGCCTTGTCGGTCGAGTACGGGTAGCGACGGATGCCCTCGTAGTAGGCGTTGTTGCCGGTAGTGGATATCGATGGCGCGCCGGTCGAGAACGTACCGGTCCAGTTGGCGTTGCTGGCGACCATGGCGTCCGAGGGGCGCACAGTCATCAGCATGGCGACAAAGTCACTCCAGCCTTCGCCCATGCTGCGTCCTTGGTTGTTGCCAAGTCCGGTGCCGTTGCCAATGAGTCGGTTCGACAGGATGTGGCCCCACTCGTGCGACACAATCGTGCCGTCCAGGGAGCTATCCCGCTCGTTGTACACTCCCCGCAGCTGTGCCGTGACCGTACCCGTCATTGCGCTCGTGCGGATCTTGGCACCATCTGCCTGGGTAAGGCTCAAGGTTGGGATCGTGATCGTCGGGTCCGTGCCGCTCATGCCCGGAGGACTGGCGTTGGCGGCATTGTCGACGATGATGGCGCCAATGGCACCGGCGGTCTGAACATTCTTGGCCTTGATCGCAAACGCACAGTTGCCCCGGTCGATAAGCGCAATCTTGCCGGTGATCGCTGGACCATTGGTGATGGCGTCGCAGGCATCGGTGGTGGAACCACCCGCCCCCGGAGCATCGGCAGCGGCCACGACAGAGTTTGTGACGTTGTAGGTTTTGGCTCCGAAGGAAGCGGTGCCAACCCGATAATTACCGGCGATTCCAGCAGGGGCAGTCACTTGGAGCGATGCACTCGACGCATCCCAGAGATACATCTGAATGCGTGGCATTCCACCGTCAGACGGTGTGCTGGCGTTGGCGTTGTTCCGACCGCTGTTGTCCTGCGCTTCTAGGCGGATGAAGTCGCCTTCCAAACCGCCACGGCCAAAGTTGACCTTCTGGGGATTCTGAGCAGCTTCGGTCCAGCCAGCGTCGTAGAACACGTCGTGAAGGTAGTTGACGATGAAGAAAAAGTTCGTCGCGACCGTACGCTTGGCGTTGTCGTTGGCGGACGGTGCCGTGGTGCTCGGATCGAAGGTGCGGTCGAACACACCAGCCGCCGTGGGCGGAACCAGGAGGTCACCAGCGGTGTAGCCATCGGGCGCCGTCTGATCGACGTAGGCCCAGCCATTGTTTCCCGACAGGTCGGTGGCACCGGGTGGCAGCCACGGATCATTGCGACGGAACGGAACGTTTTCCAGCGTGACGAGAGCCGCCGACTGAAATGCGGGTGTACTGCCATCCGGCGCAGCCTTGGGATACGGCGTGTAGTCATTGCCCTGCGCGCCATCCCACGGAACGTAGTCGGGTCCGCCGTCGGAATAGACACGGTATCCGTACGCTGCGTCCTCGGTCAGGTTCTTCTCAAACAGGATCGTGCCGTTGACCCCTGATACCACAAAAGCACGTGTCGAGCTTCCGGTCGAATCGAGCGGAGCCACGTCCAGTTCGACGTAGTACGACGGAACCAGGCCCTTGTCCGTTGGGTAGTAGACTTTGCGACTGCGCGAGCTGACATTGGCCTTCGCTCCCGATCCCGAGAGCTGAGCCATAAACTGCCGGTTTTGAAAGCTACCCGGTGCATCCGTGACCGCGCCCATGGATACCGCCGAGCCGCGCTCACCCGACATCGTACGCAGTGCCGACTCCACGGCCACCGACTCGTCGAGCTGAAAGCGCTCTGCCACCTTGCGCAGCTTCGTCGATAGCCGACCACTGGCCATCGTCGGCTGCATCGTGCGATCCATGGCGATGTTCATGCTGCTCTGAAACACCGGCAAGCCGTCGATTTCCTGCTCGAAACGCGCAATCAGCGGACCATTGCCCGCGTCGTGAATCTCACGGAGCTTGGCTGACTGAACTGCGGCGTCCGACAGCTTGTGACCGTCTTTGATTCCGCGCAGCGTCGCCCATGCGACTTGCTCCGCCGAGTCCGACACCACCGGGGCAGCCGAGGTGACCGCCGACATCGTCGGAGTGGCCGACTTGCCATGCAGCGCCCGCACCGAGACCGCGATCGGCTTCTGCGGCTGCGCCAGCGGCTCGGTCGGATTCTCAGCGCTCGGCATCCCGCAGGCGCCAAGCAGGCTACAAACAGTCCCCAAGAATATTCGCGATCCAAGCCACTTACTTGCCATCTTCTAATCCTTGCCTAGTGGTGTTGGTACTTTGGCTACTCATTTGGCAGTAGCGCGGTCTGTATATGGTATCGATGCCGCCGGATGGAGGCCCTGCTGAATCTATCGTACCCTATTTCGGGTTGTGATTTGTACAGTGAAGCTCACAACTCAATAGAAATGACTTGAAATGCAGAGCCCCGGCCCACCCCGTTGCGATGGCTGCGTTATCCTGGCCACATGCTGACTCCCAGCGTCGTGCTTCCCTTGGCCTGTGTGGCATGGAGTGCGATTCAAGAAAGCACGCCCCCCGAAAAGGTGGCGCACGTCTGTCCTGGTGAACGCATCCGCATGGTCCGTGTCAGTCAGATCCAGACCGGCAGCAGCACCACCACGTATCGCGCTGTGCTCGTGGTGCGCCAGGACGACACGGTGGAAGTAAAGACCTCGCGCCATCAAGGTCAGTTCAAGCTAAATCCCGCGCAGAAACAGGACTTGGAGGAAGCACTGGCCAGCTTGCCTTTCATGCG
>CAYTGC010000400.1:0-4556 GCA_964437195.1 uncultured Myxococcales bacterium
GGCAGGGACGGTCCAGCTCGAGTCGGAGACGGCTATGGCTGCGGCTGCGGTTGCGGATGCGGGGCTTGCAGCCGTTTTTCGAGCGCTTTCAGGTCGTCCTCGGCCTTCTGCTTGCGATCCTGCTCGAACTCACTTGCACACTCGCGATTGCCCGCCGGGCGCGTCACGAGCCCATCGGCGAGCAGTTTCTGCCGCCGCTTCTGCTCCGCAAAACGCCACTTCGCAGCCGCTTTCTCATCGGCGGGAGGCGCTTCTGGCTTGGCAAAACCGACGTGCGACAGGCCTTTGTGTTTCGACTCCACCGCATCGAGCATGACCTGATCAATCGATGCGTAGCCGCGCTCGGCCAGCTTCGCGACAAAGTGCTGCCCGCTCTGCATCGTGTAGTGCCACACATCCCCCCGCACATACGGCAAAAGGTTCGACTTGATCGTCCGCACCACTCGGGTCTTTTCGTCAAATGGCAGCGCCGCGAAGTTTCGACGGAAACCAGCGCCATAGCCAAACCACGACTCGGCGTTCGACAGATAGACGAAGCGAATCGTCAGCTTGGCCGCCTTGGCTGCGTCGGCAATCTGGAGCATTGTGCGCGGACCGTTCAAGTCACCCAGCCGCGGCACGACAAGGCCTCGCTGCGCCATCTTGCGAATGTAGGCGTACTTTTCCGCGTCGCCGAGCCAGGTATGCGGCTGCGAGATCTCGTCGCGCAGATGCGCCAAAAGGTCCTCGCGAAACTGGGTGTACAGGACCAGGAGCTGCTTGCGCAGTCGAGGCTCCGTCTGGCCGAGCGCCGCATCGACCTGCGCAATGCCGCGTCTTTCAAACAGCCCGACAAACGCTTGCGGCGTCTCCGTCACCTTGAGCAGCGCCGAATACAGCTTGTGCAGCTTGACGACCTCTCCATCGATGTCGACGAGCCACAACACCTGCGACCCCGCCGCCGCGGCCATCGTGTAGTTCTGGTCGCCGCCGACGCCCAGATAGCCACCGCCTTGGCCCAACACGTCCTCAAAGAAGATGTCGTGCCGCCGCTCGTTCGACCACATGTAGTGACGACGAACCCCGCCGGAAGGTTCATCCCCTGGTGTCGAGACCGCGCGGACGAGCGCGTCGTCAGCGGAGGGATCAGCTGCAGGCCGTACGGCGGCTGGGGGCAGCGTCGACAAGCCAGGCTGAGCTGGCGGCTCACTGGCTTTGGCCACCGATGCAACCCAACAAAAAACGCCGAGGCAGAGACTGCTACGCAGGCTCGCCACTCGACGAGAAGACAGAGAATATGCTGGCACGATTGTAAATCTTACCACCCATGTCTCATGGCTTTGCGGCGAAGTTTTCGCGCAAGCAGACCACGGGCCCAGCAGCGCTGCACCGCCGTCGTGGTAGTCTGCAAACGATGGCTTGTTTGTCCAAACGGAAGGCACAGGCGACCCAGCCCACGTCCAGTGACCCCAGGCGAATCTGGGCCGGGACTTGTTGGCTTTTGTCGGTCTGCGCCGTTGGAATCGGGGACCGAGCCGTGGCGCGCGCCGATGGGACTTTCGCGGCAGCGGCGACGCCAGCGGCAGCAGACAAAGCGGTGCCAACGACGGACAAAGCTGCACCAGCGGCGGACAAATCGCTCAAGCTGCCGCCCATTCACGATGAGATCCTGCCGCCGCGTGCCCGGACGCTCGTCACCAAGCTGACCAAGAATGCGCTCGTTGACTATGTGCTCGAGACGCAGAATCGGAGCCAGGCGGTGGCGCGCAAGTATGTCCAGCTTCTGCTCTCGGAACGCTACGACGAGGCGAACCACCTTCACGACGAGGTCGGCGGGCGTCGAATCGAGTTTCCGCAGCTCACCCAGCAGGTCGAGGCGTATACCGCAGAGCACGGTCAGCCCAAGGACATCACCCAGTACTTGACGACTTCCGTCGGTGCTGAAGTACAAACATTCTACTTTTCGGCGGCCTACAAAGATGGCTCCGAGCTGGGCGCGCGGGTCACCATCGATCACTACGGACATGTGGTCGGTGCCGCCGTTGGTGGTGAAGTCGTCCCCGCGCCGAAGAAGCGCTACGACCGCTACGACAACTACCAGACCAAGACCGAGCTTTCGCTGCCGTTCAAAGGGACGTGGACGGCGACGAATGCGACCCCCGGTGCGGGCAATGGCCACTACCTCAATCCCAACCAGCGCTTTGCCATCGACTTTCAGATCTCTGTCGATGTGGCGCAGGGGCAGCGGTCAAACCACCAGGGCGACGGCAGCAAAAACAGCGACTACTACGCGTACGGACAGGACATCCTCGCACCTGCCGACGGAACGGTGGTGACGGTCATCGATGGCGTGCCCGAAAACCCGCCTGGAGTCACCGACATCTACTATCGGTTCGGCAATGCCATCACGATGTCTCTCGGAAACGGTGAGTATGCGGTGCTGGCCCACCTTCTGACAGGCAGCGCCAAAGTGCGGGTCGGCGACCGAGTGACCCGAGGTCAGGTCATCGCTCGCTGTGGCAACAGCGGCAACTCAACGGCGCCTCACCTGCACTTTCAGCTTTCGGACAGCCCAACGCTGTCGCTGGCGTCGAGTCTGCCGGTCCAGTTCGTCCGCGTCATCCGGCAAGGCGTCCCCGAGGCCAGAGTCCAGCCGCTCACCGGCGATCGCCTATCCAGCCAAGACCCGCCGCCTGACAAAGACAAAAAGCCGACGGCGAAGTCGCCAAAACACTAGGGGAAGTACCGCCTAGTTCTTTGCCGCAGGAGCCATCGCCGGGGGACTTGGGGCTGGCTGCGGGGCCGGGCCGACCGACCCAGGCGGTGCACCTTCGCTGGGCAGCGCCGCGCGAGCACCGACTTGGCCAAGCTGGTTTTGGGCCGCTGACAGCAGATAGCTTGCATCCACGTACTTAAACGGCGGCTCGCCGCGCCCTCGCCTGGCGGCACTCTCGTCAGCAATCCACTTGAGCAGCTTCGGCAGCATCTCGACAGTGGCTGGCTGCACGTCGTGAAACAAGATGATGGACCGAGCCCGCTTCACTCGTGACAGCTCGTCCTTCATAAACGCGAGGATCTTGTCGGGGTCTTGCAGCTTCCAGTCCTGCGGATCGATGTCCCAGCCGATCGGACGAATCCCCAGCTTGGCTAGCGTTGCGGTCAGAGAAGCACAGTGCGAACCGAACGGCGTCCGAAACAGCGGCGGAGCCACTCCCGTCGCGTCTTGAATCAGCTTCGCGTTGTCGAGGATCTCGCGCTCTCCCACGACGGGCCCGCGCTTGCCGCACAGAAAGTAGTGGTGGACGGTGTGATTGCCAACGAGGTGTCCGCGCCTTATCGCCTCGCGCATCACTTCCTTGGCCTTTTCGTTCTGTGCGCCCTTGCCCATGAAGCGGACGCCGTTCACGAAGAACACGGTCTTTATGCCGTATTGGTCGAGTGCATCCAGAACCTTCGGCGTCAGATCGACACGCGGCCCATCGTCAAACGTCAAGAGCAGCTCATACGTGCTCGGCTTCGGCGGCGCTGGTTTCGCAGGCTTCGGCGGCGCTGGGGCAGTCGGTTTGGCATGCGAAGCCACAGCCTTGCCCTTGGCCGGTTTGGCCGTCGCAAAAACCGCCACGGGTGAGAGGAGCAAAGAGAAGGACGCGAGCGCCGCGCCCCACAGAACAGAGAGATTCACGTCGCGATGGTACGCTGAGACCGCCCAGCGTCAACGAAGTTGTACGGCTACCAGCGCTTCCAGTGGCCCTTGCCCTTGCCGGGATGGAAGAAGTGGCCCTTGCCTCGACCATGCCCATGCATGATCACGGCCCCGGGCACCCCCAAAAAGACAGGAGCCGGCGGCGCCACCACGACAGCCGGTGCCGGCGGGGCAACGACCACCGTCGGATTGACCGGAGCCACCACGACAGGCTGCGGAGGTGCGACCACGACGGTGGGACTCGGCGCTGCCACCACCACATTCGGCGGGGGCGCAACGTAAACCGTGCCCTGCCACTCGGCGGGTGGTGTCACCACGACCTGGGGCCGCTGTGCGACGTAGGGGCGATACTCGACCTCGACGGCCTTTTCGACCTGAGGACGAACTTTGGCGACCTCGGGCGGGATGGGTCCGACGTAAAACACGACGTCGTTTTGCACTTTGTAGCCGGGCGCCTCGTGGGGAACCGGATACTCGTGGAAGTGCGGCCCCTTGAGAAAGCAGAACGTCGGTGGGGGCGGAACCGAGCCAGGCAGGTTGTCGGTGTGCACAGGGACCGGATGATGTCCGTAGTACGTCGTCTTCTGTCCGTCGTACCCAAACGGCACAGGGTCCCCCGCGAACACAAAGTCGTCACCAACGCGCTGGTACAGATTCGGCTTGTCCGGTGCGTAGTCGTGGGTGTGCGGCACGTCGATGTGACAGTAGCCGTTGACGACAGTCGAGATCGGATGGGCCCCCATGTAACGACTCTTCATCTTGAGTCCCGGCGGCACCGTCGGAGGCGATGCAACTGCCGGAACGGAACACAACAGCAGAGACAGGAGCGACCAGGACCACAGCTTGCGTGTCATCAGCTTCTTCCCCGGAGTAC
>CAYTGC010000401.1:0-4549 GCA_964437195.1 uncultured Myxococcales bacterium
AGCACCCCGTCAAAGCGCACATCACCGGCAACATCTGGAAGATCACGACCACCGTCGGTGCCCAGGTGAATGAGGGCGACACCCTGGTGATCATGGAATCGATGAAAATGGAAATGCCCATCGAAGCCGAAGTCGAAGGCACCGTCGTCGAGATCGTCACCAAAGAAGGCGTCCCGGCCAAAGAAGGCGAAATCCTGCTCTACATCGAGGGCTAGTCGCCCCGCCCCACCCCGCCTTTGTCCATCGCGCTGTTTCAGACGCTCTGCGTCGTCATCGTTTCGCTCACGCTCGTGACGATGGCGCGCAGCACCCCGTGGAAGCCGCTTTTGTCCGACTACTTCGCCCTCGCCGTCGCTGGTTATCTGGGTGAAGAAAGCTGCATCACGCTTTACCACTTTTACCAGTACAGCCCGGATTGGAACGCCCGCTTGGTCGATGTGCCGCTGCTGGTGCCGCTGATCTGGCCGCTGGTGGTTCTGTCGGCGCGGCAGGTTGGCCAGGCGCTGTGGCCCAATGCGAAGTCGCCGCTTGCGCGGGCCGCCATCACCGCTGCGCTCGTCACATTTGACGCGAGCCTGATGGAAGTGGTCGCGGTGCGCGCCGGGCTGTGGTCCTGGGCCGAGCCGGGACACTTGCAGGTGCCGCTCATCGGCATCCTTGGGTGGGGCTATTTCGCGCTGGGGGCCGAGCTTGTGCTTGGCCAGCCATGGCGGCGGGCGCGGCGACTTTGGCTGCTGCTGCTGCTCGCGCCGCTTGTGACCCACGCGCTGATTGTCGGTTCGTGGTGGATCTGTTTCCGCCATGCGCTGCGCGGCGACCTGGGCCAAGCGTCCGTCTCTGCGGTGGCGGGGCTCGGTGTGCTTTCGCTTGTAGCCGTGCTTTGGCAGAGGCGGCGCGGTCACACGATTCCGCTTGCGATTGCCGGACCGCGGATGATTGCCGCCACGCTGTTTGTCGCCCTTTTGCTGGCCACTGCGCCGCGCGATCCCAACCTGTGGCTACAAACCCTGGCGCTCGCGCTGCCCTACCTGGCTGCCACAAGCTTCCGCCCCGCCCCCGCCTAACCCCCGCCCCTTTCCACCTGCCGGTTTTTGCGGAGCGCGCCTCTCCCGCGCCTTTCCACCTGCCGGTTTTTGCGGAGCGCGCCTCCCCCGCCATCAATCGACACGTTGACACCTCGTTGCCTTTGACCCCCGACGGCATGCGGCTCAGTCTGTCGCCATGCGCCACCCACCCCAGTCCGCCGGGCAACAATTGTTTGACTTGGCCAAAGCCGTCCCGATAGATGAACAGCATGTCTGATACGCCGCTGCTCCGAGTCAAGAGCGTCAACGTCCAAAAGCTCTTTGGCCTCTACGATCACACGATCCCCTTGCGGCTCGATGAGCGAGTGACAATCATCCACGGCCCGAACGGCGTCGGCAAAACCGTGGTCCTCAAACTGCTGGCCGCGCTGTTTGCCGGACGCCTGCACGAGTTCGGGCGCGTCCCGTTTGAGAGGTTCCAGGTCGAACTGACCGATGGAACGGTGATTTCCCTGGAATCGAACATCTCGAAACAGGCACGGGTTCAGCTCACCGTTTCTGTCCCAGGCCAGCCACCCCGCACAGCCACAGTCGCAGGACAGATTGGGTTATCAATGCTGTCCTTTGCAGGGGCAGAGCCATGGTCACTCCTCAATACCCGACTGGCACGACTGCCATCCGCGCGAAACTATATTGTCCCAGGCATTGAACAGGTGCTTCGCTCCGTAGAGTTTGAAGAGCCGGAGTGGTTCACTGCAATCCGCAAGCAGGTTAGTGTCCATCTCATCGAAACCCAGCGGCTCCTCCGCTTGGCCAGGTCCGAATCAGAGTCGGAGTCCATAGACCCGGACCTGCCGTCTATGGTTCCCACGGTCAGCGACTACGCCAGGGATCTCAAGCGCCAGGTTACGGAAGCATTGGCTCGCTATGCCAGCGTGTCGCAATCGCTCGATCAGACATTCCCCAAGCGGCTCCTTCGTTCTCCCATGCCAGCGCTGTCGATTGCTGACATCAAGGCGCGAATGACGGCACTCGATGAAAAGCGGGCCAATCTCAAGAGCATTGGGCTGCTGGATGACACCGCAGCGTATCCGTTTGATATTGCATCGCTCGATGAGCTGGAACCGACCGAGCGCAGCGTGATGACCCTGTATGTGCATGACACATCGCAAAAGCTGGGCGAGCTGGATGATTTGCTGCGCCGTATCGAGCTACTGCGCGACAACGTGAACAACAAGTTCCGGCACAAGTCGATCAAGTTCGATCGCGAAAATGGCTTTACGGCCATGGGGAGTGATGGTCGTCCGCTCGACCTCAACTCGCTGTCGTCCGGCGAACAGCATGAGCTGGTGCTGCTGTACGACCTGCTGTTTCGGGTGCAGCCGAACACCTTGGTGCTGATTGATGAGCCCGAGCTGTCCCTGCATGTGCGGTGGCAGAAGCGCTTTCTGCCCGACCTGCTGGAGATTGTCGATACCGCCCGGTTTGATGCGCTGGTGGCGACGCACTCGCCATTCATCGTCGGCAGTCACCACAACCTGATGGTGCCGCTGTCTTCGGAGGACGAATGATCGCAGCGCTCAAGGATGCCGGCGAAGTGGTCAGCGAAGTGTTGATGTGCCGACAGGGACACCGCGGCGCATTCCTGCTTCTGGAAGGGCCTGATGACAGCCGGTTCTGGGAGCCGCGGGTTCACCAAACCCAGTGCGAAATTGTCATCGCGGGCGGCAAAAAGACGGTCGTTTCTGCGATTCGGGATCTCGATCGGTTGGCAATCAACGGCACGGTCGGACTGGTCGATGACGACTGCGACCGCCAGCGGTCCCTCTCGCTGCCATCCCCAAACCTCATCGCAACCGATGCGCGTGACCTGGAAGGTGTCCTTTTGCGCAGCACGGCGTTTGCGAAAGTGCTGGCCGAGTACGGCGACCGCGCCAAAATCGCCGCGTTTGAGTCGAAGGGCGTCTGCGTAAAGCAGGCACTTTTGGATCGCGCCCTTCTGCTGGGACGGCTGCGCTGGCTGGCGCTCGTCAAGGACTGGAACATCAAATTCAGTCGCTTGCGCCACTTAGACTTTGTCGATGCGCAGTCCTGGCAACTCGATGAGTCGGCGCTTGTAGAGCAGGTGCAGCGGCTGGGGAACCTGCCCGAACGGTCCGCCATCGAACACGAGCTGTCCAAGCTGACGTGCCCGGACCCGTGGCTTGTCTGCCACGGTCACGATCTCATTGCGATCTTGGGCATCGGGCTGTCCCATGTGCTTGGCAAGCACAATCCTGGCGCCAACAGCATGGGCGCTGTGCTTCGCGCCGGCTTCACACCCGACGAGTTCGCAGCGCTTTCGCTCACGCGCGGCCTTCGCGGTTGGGAAGCGACGAATCCACCGTTTGTGGTCCTGCCAAACGATCGCGTCTGATTCCAAGACCGTTGTCGCCGCGTAGGCTCGCTGTGGTTCGGCTTGCGTGCGGGGTGTCGGGGGCTCGGGTATGATGCGGGCGGGTGGCGCGGTGTGGGGGTGGGAATTCCACTTGCTGGGGGGACTACATGCGTATCGCGACCTTGGACAACCGAATGCCGCTCGCTGCGCTTCGCCGCGAGCTGCGCTACACACTGCTACGGGCCAAGCGGCTGTTTTGGGCAAAGCCGTGGGTGCTGATCTTTGACAGCCTGCTTTCCGACACCGAACTGGTAGAAGCCCAGCTTCGCAAGCTGCAAGACGGACTCGAAGACGCCGAAGCCGAGCTGGACGATGTGGACGAAGACCTCGACCGCTTGGTGTTGCAGATCAGTGCGGATGTGCGGGCCGGGCTGGCGGGGGGACCGCGCGACTCGCTGCTCAAGGCGTTGTTTGGCACCGAGCGGCCCAGCAACTTCATCAAGCCGCGGCTCGGCGATGAACTGGAACAGGTGCGCAAGTGGCCGACGATCCTGGCCGGCGCGCCGATTGCCAAGCTGGTGGCGTACAAGCCGCAGGTGGAAGCGATTGTGAACCGCTGTGATGACGCGATCCAAAAGCACAGCGAATCCCAAGCGGCGATCCTGGCGCTGCGGCTCACGCAGATCGAGCCGCTGTTTGCCAAAGTGAACGGCGAGCGGGCGTCGCTCGGAGGGGAAGCACGCAAGCAGACGATGGGCGGCGATGGGCGGGAAGTCGATGGCTTGTTTCGCTCGCTCGATCCCAAGCGGCGGGTGCGGATTGATACGCTCGAATCGGTGCGGGCGGACATTGGCGAAGCGGAAGCGACGCTGGCCGAACGCAAGGCCCGCCTTTCAGCGCTGGAAGCGGCGGAAGCAGCCGCGGTACAGGCCGCCGCGGATCTGAAAGCAAAAGAAGCGGCGCTCGCTGAGCTTTTGCGAACCCAGGCCGAAACCGAAGCCAAAGCCGCCGCACTGCGCCTCGAAATCGAAAAATCCCGCAAAGGCTAACCCTCGGACTTTCCGCACTTCCGCACGGCGAGGCCGCCGATTTTGTTACGGGAGCTGGAAGGCGTTCATCTTGGTGATGAACTCGACGGCGCGCAGCC
>CAYTGC010000402.1:0-4518 GCA_964437195.1 uncultured Myxococcales bacterium
GCCACCTGATCGACATCAATCACAGACACGCGGCCAGCATACCTTTGGCCTTGTCCGCCGGTCGCACGTTTTGCCCTTTTGTACCGCCGCCATTTCGTTATCGTAGCCTCCCAATCCGCAAGGAGGTTCGCATGTCGCTCATTCAGCACACTCGGCAGCAAGCCCGGCTCCGGCTTGCCTCTCTGTTTCTCGTCGCAGGTGTGTCCGCGGCTGGCTGCGGTGACTACAGCGTCTACGACGGCAAGATCTCCGACCCGTGGGACCCCGGCCCGCGCAAGGAAGGCTCCGGCTATGGCTCTGGCTCGGGTTCCGGCATGCCACCGCCCCCACCGCCGATGTGCGATGTCAGCGAGCGCCGCTGCGACTTCGAGTTTGTCTACAAAGGCATGGGCGGCATCACCACCAAAGGCGACGAAAAAGCCGTCGAGCTGCGCGGCGACTACCGCACCGGCGGCTGGCAAATGGGCGAGGCACTGACCTTCGACGGCAAGGTCTGGCGGCTCAAGACCACCGTCCCATGGGTCACCAAGTACCTGTACAAGTTCCGCGTCGTCGATGCCGCCGGCAAAGAGAGCTGGATCGCCGACCCGGAAAATCCGAACAAGGAATCCGACGGCTTTGGTGGCTTTAACTCCGTCGGCAGCGGCGTCACCTGCGCAACCTACAAGTGCGAAGCGCCGCCGCCCAAGTGTGAAGCCACCGCGGGCAGCTTCGACTGGCGCGATGCCGTCATGTACTTCGTCTTTGTCGATCGCTTCTTCGACGGAAATCCCGCCAACAACATCCCCTACTCGGGCGGCGGCGTCGATCCATCGGCGAACTGGAAAGGCGGCGACTGGGCCGGCCTTCTGCAAAAGATCAAGGACGGCTACTTCGAGTCGCTCGGCGTCAACGCGCTGTGGCTGACCGTGCCGATGGACAACACCGACGCGATCGGCGTGGGCGACGATGGCCGCAACTACACCGCCTATCACGGCTACTGGCCGCGCGACCTGTCGAAGCCCGAGCGCCGCTTCGGCACCGAGTCCGAGCTAAAGGCCGTCATCGCCGAAGCCCACAAGCGCGGCATCAAGATCCTGGTCGACTACGCGATGAACCACGTCCACAAGGACTCACCGGTCTACGCGATGAACAAGGGCTGGTTTAACCCGCTCGACCTCGGTGGCGGCAAGCAGTGCATCTGCGGATCGGGCGACTGCCCATGGGAAGGCGGCAAAGCGACCGTCTGCTGGTTCCGCGACTACCTGCCCGACTTTGACTTTAACAACACCGCCGCGCGTACCTTCTCGGTCGATAACGCGCTGTCGTGGATGAAAAACTACGAACTGGATGGCTTCCGACTCGACGCCGTCAAGCACATCGAGCAGGTGTGGCTGACCGACCTGCGCGACCGCATCACCAAGGAAGTCGAGGGCGTCACCAAGCAGCACATCTACCTCGTCGGCGAGACGTACACGGGCGACCGAAACCTGATCAAGTCGTTCGTCGATCCGTGCAAAAAGCTCGACGGCCAGTTCGACTTCCCGCTGCGCGCCGAGCTGGGCAGCAAAGTCCTTCTGCGCCAGGGCCGGATGCAAGACCTTACGAACTTCATGGACTCGAACGTAAGCTTCTACGGTACGGGCCTCAACTCGACGTTCATCGGCAACCACGACGTGCCCCGCTCGATTCACCTGGCACAGAACACGCCGCTGTGGAACGACATCTGGGCCGGCGGCAAAGACAAGAACTTTGACCCCAACCGCCCTGGCACCGTGGGCGAAGTCGAAGCGTATGAGCGCCTCGGCTTGGCGACGGCCATCATCATGACCAACCGCGGCGTGCCGCTCATCTATTACGGCGATGAGATTGGCCTGGCTGGCGCGGGCGACCCGGACAACCGACGGATGATGGACTGGAACGCTGGCGGCTACAACACCGGCCAGAAGTGGCTGCTCGACCGCACCAAGAAGCTCGGCGCGATTCGCAAGGCCCACATCGCCCTGCGCCGTGGCAGCCGCACCACGCTGTCGCAGTCCGACGACACTTGGGCGTACAGCATGGTCGATGGCACCGATACCGTCTACGTAGCCGTCAATCGCTCCGACTCCGCCAAGAGCGTGTCCGGCCTGCCCGCGATGGCGCTCACCGATCAGGTCAGTGGCGGCTCTGTCAGCGGCCCGACCATCACCGTTCCCGCACGCGGCTTCGTCATCCTCGCCAAGTAGCCTCGCCAGGCTGCCTCGAAAACCCCCCACCAAGCGGGCGGGTCGCGATATAAACATCACTACGATGTCTGTGGTCCCTTCTTCCCCTGCTGCTTCGCTGAAAAAGCATCCACTTGCCAGCCCGCACCGTCGGGCCAAGATCGTCTGCACCATCGGGCCAGCCAGCCGCACAGCGGAAGTGATTGGCCACCTCATCGATGAAGGCATGAACGTTGCGCGGCTGAACTTTTCGCACGGCAGCGTCGATGATCACCGCCGCACCGTCGATGCAGTGCGTTCCGAGGCGCAGAAGCGCCAAAAAGCCGTCGCCATCTTGCAAGACCTGCAAGGCCCCAAGATCCGCGTCGGCAAGATAAAGCCCGGCACCGTCCTCGAAGCCGGTAGCGAGTTCATCCTGACCACCGAAGAGATCCTCGGAGACGCCAGCCGCGCCAGCGTGACCTACGAAGGTCTGCCGCGCGACGCCCAGCCTGGCAACGTCCTGCTCCTCGACGATGGCCTGCTGCAAGTCGAGGTCCTGTCAATCGAAGGCAGCGAGGTCGTCACCCGCGTCCTCGTCGGTGGTCCGCTGTCCAACAACAAGGGCATCAACCTTCCCGGCGTCAAAGTGTCCGCACCGTCGATGTCTGAAAAGGACCACGCCGACCTGATCGTCGGCCAGAAGCTCGGCGTCGACTTCCTGGCGCTGTCGTTTGTGCGCTCGGCCCAGGACATCCACGAAGCCCGCGCCGCCATCTTGGCCGCCCGCAAGGACATTCCCGAAAGCCAGAGCCGACCGCCGACACCGATCATCGCCAAGATCGAAAAGCCCGAAGCCGTCGACCGCCTGGAAGAGATCATCGAAGCCGCCGACGGCATCATGGTCGCCCGTGGCGATCTTGGCGTCGAGCTGGGCCCCGAAAAAGTGCCCCTGGTGCAGAAGGCCGCGATTCAGATCGCCAACGCCCACGCCAAGCTGGTCATCACGGCGACGCAGATGCTCGAGTCGATGACCCAGAACGCCCGCCCGACCCGCGCCGAAGCATCCGACGTGGCCAACGCCGTCATGGATGCGTCCGACGCCCTGATGCTGTCCGCCGAGTCCGCGTCCGGCAAGTACCCGCTCCTCGCCGTCCGCACCATGGACCGCATCATCCGCGAAGTCGAGCAGAGCGAGCGCTACTTCAAGCTGATGCGCCAGCTCGAGTGGCCGATGATTCGCGTCACCTCCAACGCCGTTGCCCACGCCGCCGTCGTCGCCTCGCGCCTGGTCCAGGCCCCGGTCATCGTCGCCCTCTCCAACTCCGGTGGCGCCGCCCGCCTACTGTCCGAGTATCGCTCCGAAGCCCTCGTCGTCGGCATGACCTCCAGCATCGACGTCTACAACCAGCTTGCCGCCTACTGGGGCATCCTGCCGATGCTGGCCCCACAAGCCGACGACGAGACCGCGATGATCCGCGCCGTCCTCAACCTCGTTCGCGACCGCGGACTCGCCCAGACCGGCCAGCACGTCATCCTGACCATGGCCATCCCCTTCCGCTCCGGCCAGCCCACCAACACCATGCAAATCCACCGCGTGGAATAACCGAACCAGACCATTAGGCGTGGGCCGACCAGAGACCTTTTTCTCGGCGGGACTGTGTCCCGACGAAAAAAGTGTCGTCGGGAAGGGGGCCCCACGCGAGACGTGCATGCAAGAGTAGAGTTTGCGATGTGCGCTGGGATGTGATAGGCCCCATGCAGGCATGCTTGCGCCTCCCAATCCGCCGACCATTCCGATAGACCAAATCGCCCCCGAGGCCCAAAAGGTGATCCGTCACCTCACCCGGAGCGGTCATCAGGCGTACCTTGTCGGCGGCTGCGTGCGCGACCTCCTCCTCGGTCGTACCCCCAAAGACTTCGACGTCGCCACCGACGCCACCCCCAGCGAGCTGCGCGAGCTGTTCCGCAACTGCCGCATCATTGGCCGCCGCTTCCGCCTCGCCCACATCATCTTTGGCCCCAAGATCATCGAGACCGCCACCTTCCGCGCCAACCCGCGCGAAGACGAAGACAACCAGGTCGAAGGCGACGAGCTGTACATCCACCGCGACAACGTCTTTGGCACCGCCGAGCAGGACGCCCGGCGACGTGACTTTACGATAAACGGCCTTTTTTACGACCTGTCGGCAGAAAAAGTCATCGACTACGTCGACGGTATGCAAGACCTTGCCAGCCGATCCGTCCGCACCATCGGCGACCCCAATGTCCGCTTCCGCGAAGACCCCGTCCGCATGCTGCGCGCCGTCAAGTTTGCCGCCCGGCTCGGCTTCGACATCGAAGACACCACCTA
>CAYTGC010000403.1:0-4514 GCA_964437195.1 uncultured Myxococcales bacterium
GGATTTCCGAGCACGGACCCTGCGGCCCGGTGTCGCCCATCATCCAGAAGTTGTCCTTCATGCCGAGTCCGAAGATGCGGTCGTCGCCGTACCCGGACACCTTGCGCCACAGGTCGCGGGCTTCGTCGTCGGGCCCAAGCTGGAGGCCGCTGTCGCCCGCGAAGACCGACACGCACATCCGCTTGGGATCAAGTGCAAGTTCCTTGGTCAGAAATTCCCAAGCGAACAGGATGGCGTCGGTCTTGAAGTAGTCGCCAAACGAGAAGTTGCCGAGCATCTCGAAGAAGGTGTGGTGGCGGGCGGTGCGACCGACGTTGTCGAGGTCGTTGTGCTTGCCACCGGCGCGGACGCACTTTTGCGAGGTCGAGGCGCGCTTGTAATCGAGCTGCTTTTGTCCGGTAAAGACGTCCTTGAACTGGACCATGCCGGCGTTGGTGAAGAGCAGGGTCGGGTCGGACGGCACCAGGGGCGACGATCGGACGACTTCGTGGCCCTGGCGGCGGAAGTAGTCGAGAAACAGGCTACGGACACGGGTCGAGGCGGCGGCACTTGCGCCATGTTGAGAAGACATGCGCCCGACTATATCACGCGAAAGCGAGAGGCAAACCCAAGGCGCGCGGCTGCGCGGTAAGATGAACTGGGCAGTCTTGTCACCGCCAGGAGGGCGACTATGCACGGGATCGTACGACGCACACTTATTGGCCTTGCTTGTCTTTCCGTCACTGCATTTTCTGCGCAGGCCGCTGTCACGCTGCCGAACGGGCAGTCGGTGCCCGTTGGAACGGCGCTTCAGGGGTACCTAAACGGCTCTGTGAACAACAACAACATCAACGAAATGATTGATGCGGTCCGTGACGCGCAAGTCGAGCCGCAGAAGTTTTCGCCGCTGTGCGACTTTTCGGGTCGCTACATCGCCAAGGGTGGCGGCGCCAACTTCGCGATTGGCTGGTACAACGTCGATGATGCGCGGGCCAACAACAACCCGCCCAAGTACGTACCGGTGGACAAGGGGGCCAACCTCAACACCGCGGACCCAACCAGCGACATCCAGATTCTGTTTCCGTTTTCCGCAAGCCTGCCGCCCGCCAACATGCTCGACCTGACGGCGGCGTCGATTCGCAGCAACACCAGGTACAAAGGCGGCCTGATTGGCTTTGTCCTGGTCCCGAACCCGAACGGCACCGGCACCGGCAACGCGACGCAGTATCACTACACCGAGCACCGCTTTAACACCTACTGCTCGAAGTGCAGCACGCCCGGGCCGTGGTACTCGACGCTGATCTATAAGTCGAACAAGCTGGCCAACACGTTCTATCTGGGCTTTGAAGACCTCGACTTCCTCGATGCGGCGGGCAACACCGGCGTAAACGGCAACGACCTCGACTACGAGGACTTTCTGTTCCGCTTCACCGGCGTAGTCTGTTTGGGCGCGGGCCAGCCGTGTACGGACACGACGCAGCAGGGCGCGTGCCAGATCGGCGTCACCGAGTGCGATGCGCAGGGCAAGATCGTCTGCAAAGCCATCGTCAAACCGAACCAGAACAAGGATCTCTGCGACGGCGTGGACAACGACTGCAACGGCCTGGTCGATGACAACGCGACCTGCCCAGTCGGTCAGATCTGCTCCAAGGGTGGCTGCTCGGCCCAGTGCGGCAGTGAAGTTCTGTGTCCAGTCGGTCAGCAGTGCCAGATGGGGCGCTGTGTCGATGATGCTTGCGTCGGGAAGACCTGCGCTGCCAACCAAGTGTGTCGCGGGGGAAGCTGCGTCAGTCCGTGTGACGGCATCAAGTGTCCGTCGCCGTACATCTGCTCGGGCGGAAGCTGCATCGATCCGTGCGTCGGCGTGACCTGCGGCCAGGGCAAGACGTGCTCAAATGGCGCGTGCGTGACGACGTGCGACTGCTTGCCGTGCGGCACCGGTCAGTCATGCCAGTCAACGAGCGGCAAGTGCGTCGACACCGGCTGCGACAAGCTGCTGTGCGGTACGGGCCAGGTCTGCCAGAAGGGAAGCTGCGTCGATGCCTGCGCGGGTGCGGTCTGCCCGGTGGGTCAGGCGTGTGCGGCGGGCAAGTGCCAGGACATTCCACCGGGAGGCGGCGATGTGGACGGCGGCACGGATCAGCCCCCAATCGACGGTGGCAGCATCTCGACCGGTTGTAGCTGCCGGTTTGCACCCGGGGAAAACGGATCGAGCGCGTGGGCGCTTATCGCCGGGCTGGGTCTGCTGGCGGTATCGAGCCGTCGCCTGCGTCGGCGGTCCTAGTTTGCGGTGATCTGGAGCTTGAAGCGTCCCGGGCCGGCCTTGGCGTTGATGAGCAGCGTGTAGGTGCCGGCCTTGGGGCGCAGATAGCGGAACTCGAGCGTGCTCGGCTTGTCTTGGTTTGCCTGGAACGTCAGCCCTGGATCACTGACAAATGAAAACGCCTCGCGCCCGAGCATCTTCTTTTGCGAGCCATCGAGCTGCGCAAAGAACAGGTTGAAGCTGTTTAGGTCGTTTCGCAGCACGAGTGTGCCGTCGATGTCGCCGCTTGGCTGCAGCTTGAAGGTGCCCGCTGCCGATGAGATCTCGTTGTAGGCGAGCTGCTGGACTTCCTCGACAAAGACGCTGATGCGATCGACGTCGCCGCTGTCGCTATAGGCAATGAGCTTGGCTTCGCCGACGTGCTGGCCGGTGAGGATGTAGCTCTTGGCGGTGGTTTCCTCCACCTTGAGGACAGCGGGAAGGTCGGTGCGGACCGACAAAAGCGAGTTGTCGCTCTTGGACGTGGCGACCAGATCGATTTTGCCGGTCGAGGCGAGCTTGGCGCTGAGCGGACAGCCTTGCAGGTCATCGAGGACACCGCCGCAGTTTCGGACCAAGAAGGTTGCGCGACCTAGCTCGCCGTCGTTTTTGCTTGAATCGCAGGCGGAAACCGAGAGGCAAGCGAGGATCGCGACCACAGACAGGAGGGATGTGTTGCGGGTCTTCATGCCGCGAGGATAGCCCAGGCCAAAGGCGTGGGGCGGCTAGCGGGTGACGTTCACTTGATAGACCCCGCCACTGCCCGAGGTTGCCGTGCCGGTGATGACGGTACTGCCGGGCTTGCGCTCGACTTTTTTGGCATCGACCGCGTTGGGCTGGAGGGTGCCGCTAAAGGCCAGGTTGAGCGTGACGACGCCAGTCAGAGCACCCGTCATGTTGTACGTGCCGACCAGCGTGCCGGTTAGCGTTCCGGTCGGGATCCCCTTCAGTTGCATGTCGATGACAGGCTTTGATGCTGAGTTTGTGTCGTAAAACAGCAGACCGTCATCGGAGTACTTCACCATGTCCTCGCTTAGGGTCATGTTCTTGTTGGCCGACGAGCCTTGGTCCACTTTGCCAGAGATGGTCAGTGTCCCAGAAGCGTTGCCGGTCGTGCTCTGCGGCATGATGTTGGCGCTCGTGGCCGAGTTAAAGCCTGCAAAGCCGAGCGTGATCGCTTTGTCGACGTGGGCATCGAGGCCAATGTAGGCGCGACGGGCCTCTTCTTCGGAAGACACGCCGGAGCCACAAGCGGCGGCAAAGAGGACGGCAACGCACAGCGCACGCGAATTGAAACGAGCGAATGACTTCATCGAGGGACCTCCCGTGGGTGTTGTGACCAAAGCGCGAACCGCGTCCGTACGTAGACTCGGCAGCCGCTTGGGCATTCACCCTTGTTTTTACACGCCGGGGGTCGGCTGGTGGATGACTTGGCAGAGGTTCTGAATTCGCTTCGAGATGTGGACTCGATTCTGGGCATCGACGACTACCGCGCCCGCTTCGGGATAGGACTCGACAAGTGGGAGCCCGCGCTCGGGACCGAGGATCAGCACCACATCATCAAGGCCGTCCGCCGTGGTGGCGTCTTTGGCAAAGACCGTCACCGACCGGGCGCCTTGGGCGGGCTGGCCGGTTCGCGGATCGAGGATGTGGTGGTAGCGTCGGCCTTCGCGGATGAACGATCGCTCGTAGTCACCGGCGGTCGAGAAGGCGTGGTCTTTGATCTCGCACACCGCAAAGTAGTCGCCAGGGTCGATGCTGCGCGGATCACGAACGCCCGCTTTGAACGGCTGGCCGCCTTTGCTGCCAAAGAGCATCAGATCGCCGCCCGCTTGGACCATTCCATCGGTGATTCCGCGGCTGCGCAGCAGCTTGACGGCGGCATCGACGGCGTAGCCTTTGCCGATACCGCCGAGGTTTATCGCCATGCCCGCTTTGGCGAGCCGCACCGCGTGGTTTTGGGGAAAAAGCTCAATGGCGCGGTAGTTGATGAGGGGGAGACGCGCTTTGAGCACTTTCGGATCGGGCAGCACAGCCTTGGGCTCTTCGTCGAAAAACCACAGACCGCGCAGCGCGTAGAACGAGATGTCGAACGCGCCCTGCGACTTGGCCGAAAACTGCTGCGCTTTGGCGATGACGTCGTAGACCTCGGGCGAAACCACGACGGCTTTTTGACCCGCGGCGGCGTTTACTTTCGAGATATCGCTGTCCGGTCGCCACGTTGTCATCAGTG
>CAYTGC010000404.1:0-4509 GCA_964437195.1 uncultured Myxococcales bacterium
TGGAAAGGGAGGTCCCCATGCGTAAGTCTCTGCTTCTGTCGATGGTGTCGGTGTCGCTTCTTCAGGCTTGTGGCGGCAATGATCTGATTGCAGTCGAGGCCGTGAGCGATGATGGTCAAGAAGTGAGCGCGCAGGCGGTGTCTCTGATTCAGCTTCGCGGCAGCCAGCTTGGCCTCGATTCCAACGACGTGGTGCGGCAGCGCAGCCGTCACGTCGACGAGCTTGGGCACGAGCACGTCCGCTTCGAGCGCAGCTACCGCGGCCTGCCGGTCAAAGGCGCCGACTTTGTGGTCCACTCCCAGGCGCGGCAAGACGAGACCTTCTCGGCGATGATTGCGGCGGCGATTCCGGTCAGCCAGCGTCCCGACCTTACCCCAGCGCAGGCGCGCAGCGCCGCCCAGCAGACCTGGGACATCGAGCGCACCGTCATGGCCGATCCCAAGCTGGTCGTCCACGCACTCGGCGAAGCCAAGGACATCGCGCTGGCCTATGAAATCGTCAGCCAAGGCGTCCAAAAAGACGGCACCCCGAGCGTCCTGCACACCTTCGTCGATGCCAACAGTGGTCGCCACCTCACCTCGTATGACGAGATCGAGACCGGCGCCGCCACCGGCTCTGGCAAGGGCATCCACAACGGCAGCGTCAGCCTGGCCACCAACTTGAACGGGTCGAGCTACGAGCTGGTCGATACCGCGCACGGCAACTCGCCGACCATCAACCTGGCCAACAAGACCTCCGGCGGGTCGGTGTTCAGCCAGACGAGCAACAGCTGGGGCGATGGCACCGCCGCCAACGCCGCCAGCGCCGGTGTCGACGCCCACTACGGCGCGACCAAGACCTGGGACTATTACAAGAACGTCCACGGCCGCAACGGCATCGCCAACGATGGCGCAGGCTCGCAGTCGCGGGTCCACTACAGCACCAAGTACAACAACGCCTACTGGTCTGACTCGTGCTTCTGCATGACCTACGGCGATGGCGACGGCACCCAGCTCCGTCCGCTGGTCGCAATCGATGTCGCCGGCCACGAGATGAGCCACGGCGTGACCTCGCGCACCGCCAAGCTGGTCTACTCCGGTGAGTCGGGCGGCCTCAACGAGGCGACGAGCGACATCTTCGGCACCGCCGTCGAGTTCTACGCGGGCAGCAGCTCGGACCCCGGCGACTACCTCATCGGCGAGAAGATCATGATTGGCGGCAAGGGCTTCCTCCGCAACATGATGGACCCGACGGCAGACGGCGCCTCGGTTGACAACTACGCCAAGTACAAGAGCAACCTCGATGTCCACTACTCGTCGGGCATCGCGAACAACTTCTTCTACCTGTTGTCGGAAGGCGGCAAAAACCGCACCTCGGGCAAGACGGTGACTGGGATTGGCCGCGCCAAGGCAGAGAAGATCTGGTACCGGGCGCTCACCGTGTACATGACGTCGAGCACGAACTTCAAGGCGGCGCGCACGGCGACGCTCTCGGCGGCGAAGGATCTGTATGGGGCGACGGGGGCGGAGTATGCGGCGGTGGGGACGGCTTGGACGGCGGTGGGCGTAAACTAGCGCTGCTTTAGGGAGAAACCTAGAGCGGTTTCTCCCTCGGACCCTCTTCCCTTTTCAGATTCGGAACCGGCTTTTTCTTCTCCCCCCATCCCCCTCCGGGGCGGCCCCTCCCTAACCCTCCCCGTCGGGGGAGGGAACGCGCTTGGTCTTTTGCTCGGCTTCGCCTTCGCCTTTCTCCTTGGGGAATTGGGCTTGGCTTCGCCTTTGCTTCTCGCTTGGCTTCGCCTTTGCTTCTCGCTTGGCTTCGCCTTTGCTTCTGGAGAGTGGTGGACGGGATGGTCGAGGTGCTAGTTGTGGTTGGCGGTCATGACGGCGAGGCCAGCGACTGTGCCGACGGCGAAGTCTAGCTTTTGGTCGGTGGCGGTGTTGAGCTGGCCGACGGCGACGTAGTTGGGCGTGACGCCGACGTTGCGGGTTACGACTGCTGCGGTGAAGGTTCCGGAGCCGTTGCCTCTGCAGACACCGACGTTGTTGCCGCCGTTTACGAAGACCAGGTCGGCGTAGGTGTCTAGGTCGATGTCGACGAGCTGCATGTGCTTCCAGGCGGCGGTGGCGACGTTGGTCGAGCTGGTCGCGGCGTTGAAGGTGCCGTTGCCTTTGCCGGTATAGGCCATGACCGTGGTGCTGTTGGGCGAGGTCAAGACGTAGTCGGCAAAGCCGTCGGTTCCGATGTCACCGACGACCACTGCACCGTTTGTACCTGGGGCAACCGAGCTTGTGCACATATAGCTGGCGCCGGCCTGGTTCAGACAGACCTGCGCGGTTGCTGCCGTCTGGCTGACCACGACAACGTCGGGGAACTTGTCGCCATTGAAGTCGCCTGAAGCCAAGCCGGTCGGAGAGACGAGGCCAGGGATGAAGCCCGCGGTGGAAGTGAAGGTTCCTGTGCCATCGTTCTTGAGCAGCGAAACCTGCCCAGTGGTGGCGTTGGAAACCAGCAGATCCACGCCGGTCTTTTGATCGACATCAGCGGCAACCAGGCCAGCCAGCGTGCCGGGCAGCGCGTACATCTTCGCGGCGGCAAAGCCACCTGCACCGTTGCCGATCAGCACGGCGACCTGACCGGTGGTGTGGCTTGCCGCGAGGTCCATCTTGCCATCGCCGTTGAAGTCAGCAGCCACGACGCGGTTCGTACCAGGCGCAGTCGGCAGCGTGACCGATGGGTTGAAGGTGGCGTTGCTAGCTCGGTTGAGGAAGATGTCGACGCCACCCATGCCGTTTACGTGGGCGGCAGCGATGTCGTTGCCGTTTTTGGCATCGAAGTCCGCGATGACCACACCGTCGTAGGAGATCGCATTGTTGGTGATCGTGGCGGCGTTGATGGCCAGGGTGCCGTAGTAATAGCGGAAGGCGTTCGCCAAGGTCACGACGTGGTTGCCCAAAAGCGTCATGGTGACGGGTACCAGGCCCGGCATGTTGGAAGCCATCGGCGCAGTGGTGGTCGCGGTGGTGGCCGTGGTGATGTTCGGGGCGGTAGCCGCGTTGGCACCAAACATGGCGCCCATCGCAGCCATGCCAACGGTGAAGAAGTTGGTGCCGTTCAAGGTCACGGCGGTTGTGGCAGTCGTCCTGCCCATGTTCGGGGTGACCGAAGTCAGCGTCGGCGTTGGCAGGCAGACGTTGTTGTAGCAGACGTTGCTGAGGCAGTCCTTGTCGACCATGCAAGCCTTCATGACGGCGCACGGGGCGCACGAGGCTCCACCGCAGTCGACATCGGTCTCCGTGGCGTTCTTCACACCGTCACTGCAGCCCGGAGCGATGCAGAACTTGCCGGTGCAGACCATGCTCATGCAGTCGGTGGGAACGATGCAGGCCTTGCTGTTGCCGCACGCCGGGCACGTCGGACCGCCGCAGTCGAGATCCGTCTCGGCACCGTTTAGCACGCCATCGGTACAGGTGGGCACGGCGCACTTGTTGGCGGTGCAGATGCCGCTCATGCAGTCGCTGGCCCCGGTGCAGGCGAGCTTGTCCGCGCACTTGAGGCAAGTCGGACCGCCGCAGTCCACGTCCGTCTCGGTGCCATTCTTGACAGTGTCGTTGCACTGCGACGGGGTGCAGACATTGGCAGAGCAGACCACGCTCTTGCAGTCCGATCCGACGTTGCAAGCTTGGCCGTCGTTGCAGCCGCCGCAGACGTTGCCGCCGCAGTCGATGTCTGACTCGGCACCATTTTTGATCTTGTCGTAACAGACGGGGTAGGCGCAGAAGCCACCGTTGCAGAGCAGGCTGGTGCAGTCGCTGTTGACCATGCAGTCGTTGCGCGGGGCACAGGCCGGGCAGGCGCCACCACCGCAGTCCACGTCGGTTTCGCTGCCGTTTTTCGCCTTGTCCGTGCAGCTTGGGGCGGCACAGACATTGGCGGTGCAGACGCCGCTCTGGCAGTCGGCGCCGGTCTTGCAAGAACCGTTGGCGCACTGGGTTGGACACGAGCCACCGCAGTCGATGCCCGCTTCCGTGCCGTTTTTGACACCGTCCGTGCAGCTCGGGGCGACGCAGACTCCTGCCGTGCAGGTCCCATCCGCGCAGTCGGTCGCTACGCTGCAGCCCTTGCCAGTCGCACAAGCGCTGGAACAGGAGCCGCCGCAGTCGACATCGCTCTCGCTACCGTTCTTGACGCCATCGGAACAGCTCTCCGTGGCAGTTCCCGATTCGCACGACGACGCAAGGCCGAACATGCCCAAAAGACCAGCGGCCAAAAATGCCAGTGAACGTCTCTTCATCTCTCTCCCCCTATGAATCAAGACTCATCCCGTCCATGCGGGAGCGACGCTCGCCCCGCCGACGGCACAGACTGCGATCAGAATATCAGCTCCCCAATGTGGGGGGATGCCCCTAAGTGAACCAGCGGAGTTCGCCATCGAGAACGAACCAAGCCGTCGGGGGAGGGAACGCGCTTTGGCTTTGGCTGGAATCTCGGCCCGGGAACACTCCCGGCAGTTCAGGACGGCTGCTTCGC
>CAYTGC010000405.1:0-4494 GCA_964437195.1 uncultured Myxococcales bacterium
TCGAGGCAAAACCGCCCGTCGTCGAGGCAAAACCGCCCGTCGTCGAGGCAAAACCGCACGTCGTCGAGGCAAAACCACACGTCGTCGAAGCAAAATCGCCGGTCGTCCCGCCTGCTGCTTCAGCGGCTGCCGTCGTCAACATCAATGCGGATGATGACGACGACTACGATGTGCAGATCGATGCAGCTCCCGCCGAGAGCAAGTCGGTGCCAGTCGTCGATCCGTCGATGAGCGATCTGCTGCCCGATTTTGGATTGAGTGAAGCGGGCCAAGGCCGCACGGGTGGTCAAGCGCCGCTTAGCGAACCGTCCGTCGAGATGTCGCTGCCCCCGCCACCTGCGTTGAAGGCTGCGCCGACGGTTACCGAAGCGAAAGATGCCGTCAGCAAGCCCACCGACGTCAAACCCAAGACAGAGCTGGGTGCAGCAGAACCGCTACCACCTCCGCCTGCCAGCGACGAACCACTGCCGCCTCCGCCCGTCGTGGCGCAAGCAAAAGCGCCAGTTGCCGAGCTGCCAATCGCAGCCACGTCGACGCGCGACAGCTTTGTATCGTTGCCGCCGATTCAACCTGGCCGCGTGATGCCGCTGCGCAACCAGGGAACGCCGATTGTGCCACGCCGTCTCCCACTGCCGAGCGTGGAAAACCTCCCGCCCCCACCCCCGTGCGCTCCTGGGGGCGCGGCACTGGAGACAGCGGCGCGACGAGTGGTCTTGGCGCAGTTTGACGCCGAAACCCGCAGCCATGGCGACGATCGCAACCGCACCGCTCGACTGCTCTTGGCAGCGGGAATGCAAGCCGAAGCGCTGCGCGAAAACAGCGAAGCCATCGAACGCTACCGACGGACACTTGATGTTGTCGCAAACAACCGGACGGCCCTTCGTGGGCTTCGGCGCTTGCTGCAAATTCCAGGGCCGACTGCGCAACCCGATGAAGCCGCGACGCTGATCGAGCGCGAGCAGAAGCTGAGCAGTACAAGCGAGCAGTCAGGTCTGCACTTCCAGCGTCAAGAGCTGCTGCGTGCGTCGGGCCAGCTTGGTGAAGCCAAGAACCTGTCGCAAGAATTTCTCGCGAGCATCCCGCGCGGCAGTCACAAGCTGGGCCAGAACCTGGCGCACTGGGCCCAGAGCGACATCACGCTCGCGCAAGGCAACCCGACCGAAATCGCGGCAACGCTAGATGGAATGCTGTCGCAGCCGTCGCTGGCCACAGTGCTTCGCCCGGCGCTGCAGGTCCATCGGGCGCGGCTTGACGAGCAAGCGGGCCGTGATCAAGCCACCGTGCAGCGCTTTGAGGCTGCATTTGGACAGAGTCCAACATTATCGGCTGCTCTCGGCTGGCTGCGCGCGGCCGCCCGACTCCCGCGACTGCGCAAGGAAGAACCATCGCCGCTCGCCAAGGTAGCCAAGGCCGTACAAAACGCAGCGATGCCAAGCCAACTCAAGGCCGCGCTGCTGAGACTTTCGGCAAGGCAGTCACCTGCGGCTGAACAAAAGGTCGCGCTCGCCGAAGCCGCGCAGCTCGGTGACTCGCTCGCGTGGGACGAAATCGCACTACATGCCGAGCAAGCCAAGGACTATGCATCAGCAGCGAACGCGTATGCCAAGTCGGCGGAATCGCGTCGCGATCCTTGGTTGCGAAGTGAAGCCCTGCGGCTGTCGGCGCGGGCCTGGCTGCGGGCAGGTCAGGACGAGGCAGCGCAGCGTGCGCTCGTTGATGCGCTGTCTTTGGCCGCACAAACCGACGGTGCCGACGACGGCGTTGGCTATCGACTGCTCGAGCGAGTGTGTCGCAAGCTAGGCCGACCAAGCGATCTGCTCCAGCTATGGCGCAAACAAGGCGAGGCCAGCGATGGTCAAGGCGTGTTTGCGTTCTTGTACGCCGCGGATCTTCAGCTCCAGAGTGCAGAGGGCGCACCGGGTCGCGAAGCGGCCATGGCGGAGCTTCGCGCAGCCCTGAGCGTCCGCCCCGACTTCCACGAAGCGGCCCAGCGACTGGCAGCGCTTCACTTCGCGGCAAATCAGCCGACTGAAGCGGCCCAGGTGCTGCTCAAGGCAACCCAGCACGTTCAAAGCGACGTACTCGAAGAGCTGTGTCGGCGAATCCTTCGGGAAGAGGCCGCGACGCTGCTCTCACGGATGGGCCAGCACGCGGAGGCGGCGAAGGTTCTGCTTTCCGATGCGGTGGTGCCTGGCGCGGTCACCGATGTGGCCCCCACGCTGTCCCCGGCGCGGAGCTGGCAGCTTGCGGTGCTGGCGACACGGCTGCGAGGAATCGCCGATCCGGCCATCCTTCAGCAGCTTGGCGAAGTACTTCACCAGGCTGCGGGAAACGCCCAGGGCGGGGCCGCAGCAGATCTTTGGTTTGCTCGAGGCAGTCTGCTCGCATCGCTGCAGCCAACCCCAAGTGCGGACGGTGGTCCGGTCGAAGAGAGCTTCCGACAGGCGCTTTTGCACCAACCAGGTCACACGATGGCGCTCCAGCGACTTGCGATGCGCGCCGCTGCAGCGTCGCGCGATCAGCTTGCGCACAGTCCGCTTGCGCACTTTGTGGCCTCGGGGCTGCGGACACGGTTTGAAAACGCCAAAGGTCTGCCGTCGCAGCCGTGGTGGGGTATCCGGCTCGCGGTCAGCGAGGAACTGGATGCCTGCGAACCGGTTTCCGCGCTGCGAACCTATCGCGATCTGCTCAAACTCACCGACGGACAGGCCTGTCTGCAAGGTCTTGAAGACTGGATGTACGTGACCGCCTGGCGGGCCGGCCAAGGTCTGGATCTCCTCGATCGCGAGCTCGCCCAGGATCCCGACTCGGATACTCGCTATGCACTGCTGCTGCTCGCGGGTGAACAGCTCGAGGTGCAAGGCAAGCCGAAGCAAGCCGCCGACCGCTACCAGCAAGCGCTGGAGCTGCGTCCCGGGCATCCGGTCGCCAAGGCGAAGCTTACCCAAGCGTACCTCGCCGCCGGCATGCTCGAGGAAGTGTCGAAGTTTACCGCTGCGGAGCTGAAGGACGCGACCGATATCGCGACGCGCGTGCAGGCGTTCGAGCGGCAGGCCGTGCTGGCCAACCTCCAGCTTCAAGACCCGATCGAGCGCTCGGAGGCGATCGAGCACGCGTATCGCAACGTCCTTACCGTCGATGCCAGCAATCACCTGGCGATGCGGCTCCTCGAACGGCACTTCATCGCGCGTGGGCAGTGGGGCGAGCTGATCCAGCTGTACGAACAAATGGGGCTGACTGCGACAGATACACCGTTTGCAGTTCACATCAGCTCGGATCGGGCAAGGCTGCGTCAGCGTCTGCTCTGGCAACACGGCGGGGACGCCGAAGCGACGCACAACCAGATGGAAAACGACTACCGGCTGGCGTTGTATCGCGATCGCAGTTGCCGACCCGCGCTGCGCCTGATCCACGAAGGCGCCGTGCAGCGCGATGACCAAGCGCAGATTGCCGAGCTTTCGCAGTGGATAGGTGAGCTACCAACGAACCCCGGTCCAACCGAGCAAAGCCAGAAGCGCAGCGCCGCCGTGTTTTTGACCCGCGCGGCAGAGGCAGCGTCCCTAAGCGGTGGAGATGCCGACCGAGTCATCGCGATCTACCAGTCTGCGACCAGCAAAGCTCCCGACCAGGTTCCGACGCTGCGTGGGCTTTTGCACTATGCAATTTTGCACCAGCGCTATCAGGTCGCACTCGATGCAGCAGAGCGGATCGCTGAGCTTCTCTACGATACCGAGGAGCGCTACCTGCACTTCATGCTGGTCGGCGTGCTGGCAACCAACCTTGTTCCTGACGCCGCGCGGGCACGCAAAGCGCTGCGCAAAGGACTTTTGCTGCTGCCGGATCGTGAGGAGGCATTTGAGCGCCTGCGCGTGTCGTACGCAACGACGAGCGCGACCAGCGCTGAGGACGCCAAGGCCCTGGCCGATCTCATCAAAGAACGACTGCTGCGGACCGACCTCTCAACCGATCAGATTGCGAGCCTCCGCGTCGAGCTTGGCCAGCTTTATGCCGGCCAGCTCAAGAGCCGAGCCATGGCCAAGTACGAGCTGGGCGAAGCACTGCGACTGAAGGCCGACCAACCGGCGGCGCTGTACATGCTGGGCAAGCTGCACGCCGATGACAGCGAGTGGCAGCACGCAATCGATCCGCTGCGTCGGTATGGCGAGTTGGAGACGCGTCCGGCGCAGCTTCTCGCGCTGCACCTTCTGCTCGGTGAGATCTTTAGCGAACAGCTCCACGATCCGCAGCAAGCGCTGTCGGAATACGCCAAAGCGATCCAGATTCAGCCGACCAACCAGACGGCGCTCACCAAGCTGGCCGATCTGTTTCTGGCGCAGAACCGAGCGAGCGAGACCCTGCCGCTGCTCAAGCGTCTGGTCAAGTACACCGAGGACAAACAGCGCAAGATTGGCTACTACCATCGCATCGCCGGGCTGTCCGAGCTGCAAGGCGACAGTCGCGGCGCACTCGAAGCGCTGCGGCAAGCGGTGGAGG
>CAYTGC010000406.1:0-4483 GCA_964437195.1 uncultured Myxococcales bacterium
CCGCTCAAAGTGGTGATCACAAACTATCCAGAAGGACAGACAGAGGAAGTGTCCGCAGCGGACTTTCCTCCCGATGTGAACAGGCCGGGAAGTCGGGCGCTGCACTTTTCGCGCGAGATCCTTATCGAGCGCAGCGACTTTGAGGAAACGCCGCCCAAGGGCTTCCACAGGCTGTCTCCCGGTCAGGAAGTGCGGCTCCTTTTCTCGTATATTATTCGTTGCGAAGATGTAATAAAGGACGCATCTGGAAAGATCGTCGAGCTGCGCTGTTCCTACGATCCGCAGAGCCGAAGCGGACAGTCTTCCCGTCGAGTCAAAGGCAACATTCACTGGGTTGAAAAAGCATCTGCACAGCCCTGCGAAGTGCGACTCTATGAACGACTGTTTGTGGCCGAGCAGCCAGGAGCAGAGCGTGACTTTCACGAAGATCTAAACCCAGAGTCCCTGCGGGTGATCACTGGTGCGCTCGTCGAGCCCAGCGTAGGAAGTGATGACAGCGGCAGTCGATACCAGTTTGCGCGCCAGGGCTTTTTCGCAAGCGATGTGAAAGACAGCCGACCTGGTCATCTGGTGTTTAACCGGATCGTGACACTGCGTGATTCGTGGGCCAAGAGCCAGCACGAGGCGGACGCAGAAGAAAAGCCCGCAGAAAAAACGGCAGCCAAGCCAGAGTCTACAGAAAAATCCGACGAGCGAAGCCGTCCCCAGAAAAAGAGCCGGGCACAGATTCGCGCCGAAGCACGGCAGAAAGATCCGCAGCTTGCGGCCCGCCACTTGCGCTACCTGGACGAGCTAAAGCTCGGTGAAGAGGAAGCAGACATCCTTGCGGGAGAGTCTGCGGTTGCGGAATTTTTCGAGGCTGCATGTGCCAGCTACAAAAATCCGCAGAGCATCGCAAAGTGGATGATGAGCGAAGTGCTGCGGGCGCTCAAAGATCGACCACTGTCCGAGCTTCCGTTTGGTGCCGCGCAGCTTGCAGAGCTTGCGAAGCTGGTCGATGATGGCGAAATCTCGACGGGAGCGGGCAAGACTCTGTTTGCGTCACTCATGACCGATGGCGGTTCTCCCAAAGCACTGATTGACAAGCTGGGTCTGCGCAAAGTGGCCGATCAGGGGGCGCTCGAACCGATTGTCGACAAGGTACTTGCAGACAACAAAGACAACGTGGCGCGCTACCAAGAAGGCAAGAAGACGCTGCTCGGAATGTTCGTCGGACAAGTCCTCAAAGCGACCGGAGGAAGCGCAGATCCGACGCTGGTGCGGAAGCTGATTCTCTCCCGCATCGGCGAATAAGTCCTCCCGTTACTCCTGCGGCTCGACCTTCACGTTCACAGGGAGTCCTTGGCGGACGCTCTGGGTCACCACGCAAAAGTCCTCAAAGGTCGACAGACACTTGGTCAGCGCGGCGCTGTCTCCGCTCAGCTTGGGCCGCAGCGTCACATCGACTTTGCCGATTCGCAGGCGCTTCTGTTCATTGCGCACAAGCTCGACGTGAACATCGGACTTAAGACCCGACAGCTTGGTCCCACTCCTCGACATGCAGAACAGCAGACTCGCGGACAGACAGTTGCCAATCGCCGCAGCCAAGATCCGTGATGGATTGGGAGCCGCATCTTTGCCGAGCGGCGCAGGCTCATCCATGTGCAGCTCGGGATACTGCGACTTGTCAAACTTCACGCGAAACTCGTACCCATCCAGCTGCTCGATCTGAAGGTCAAACGACGACACCACTTCACTCATGGTTGGCTCCTTGTCTTGGCACTATACTAGGCCACCGCAACACCTTCAAAGATGGCCTGACACGCAGGCAGCGGAATCAAGCGGCAGAAACGGAATCCGTTTCGTTCAAAGAGCTGCGACATCTGTTTTTCCGAACGTTCACGCCCGCTGTAAATCAGCATGCCGGCCATGTCCATGTACGGAATCAGCGTCGAAAGGGCATTCGGTCCACCGACAAAGTCGGCAACCAGCAGCCGATGTCCCGGATCCATCGCCAGCCGAACATTGCGCAGGATCTTCTCCGCATTGTCATCATTCCAGTTGTGCAGCACCGTCTTGAGAATGTACGCATCCGCGCCGCGCGGAATCGTGCCAAAGAAGCTGCCTGGCGAAAGCTCTACCCGATCAAGCACCCCGTGTTTTTCAAGATGGGCTGGCGCTTGCTTCAGCATCGCTTCTTCATCAAACAGAATGCCGGACAGATGCGGATGCCGATTGAGCGCCGCCGCGAGCACAATTCCGACGCCACCACCGACATCGCATAGCCGACGGACTTCAGCAAACGGATACGCGGCAGCAATAGACGACGCAACCTCCGCCGTCATCGAGCTCATTCCTTCCACAAAGGAAGCCGTCCCGACCTGCGAGCTGGACATCCAGTCCCAGACTCCGCGACCGTGCACACGATCGAATCCGACACCGCCTTGCCGCAGTACGTTTGGCAGCTCTTGCCAAGCATCTACGATCTGAGGAATCCCGAAGAACTCGACAAACCCGCGGACGCTACCGGGAACACCGGTTAGGAGTCCTGTGGAAGCCCGGTTGTTGATGAATTTTCCGTCGGAATTTCTCGAAAAGACGCCGACCCCCACCAGCGCCCACAGGAGCCGCTCGGTAAGGGCCGGATCGGTGTTGCTGAGCGCCGCGATCTCGTCCGCGGAGAGCGGCGCCTTGGCCAGGAGGTCGGCAACCCGAAGCTCTGCTGCAGAGTGAAGCAGCATGGTCGTTGCGGCCCCAAAGAAGCGATCGAGCAGCGCCACATACGGTGGAACCACGGCATCCGCAGCTCGCAGAAAGAAGCGGCGCAGTCGGAGTGCAGCATTGACGAGAAACACCGGAGGAACAGGCGGAAGCTTGGCAGTAGCTCTTGAAGCGCTCGCATTGGGAGACATGTGAACCCCCTTTGGAAACCATCAGGGAGGAATACCCTCTCTGCTTGCCCTTAAGCTGCGCACGAACGCTACGAAAGAAAGAGCGCAAGTTGTGAACGCACCTCGGCCCGACGAGAGATTGGCACCACATCGCTTGTGCGCGTGTTCGTGCTTGTCTTCCCTTACGTCAGGCTCTGGTGACCTTGCGAGCTACTTTAGTCGTGATTGCGGCTGCGCAGTACGCCCACACCAGGGTCTTGGGCTGGCACGTTGAGATCCTTCCAGGGAACGACCCCCGGAGCCCGCCAAGAAGTGCCACGGCTGACGGATATCCAGATCGGATTGGTCAGCGCATATGGCTGCGGATTCCCAACCACGACCGCACCAATGTCGGTGGTGGCTGCGATTCCAAGCGGACCTGCGAGCGCGCCCACGGCATCAGAGACCAAGAGGAATGGCTCTTCCGTTCCGGTCACCACCGGGAACATCGGACGATCACCGACCGCTTCCAGCACCACCCAGGAGTCCTTGGTGAGAGTCAAAGGAATCTGTCCGCGGAGGGGTCCACCACCGGACTCTGCATTGCTGGCCAGGTTGCGGTCTGGATCGACCGGAATCCGCTGAAGCAAGCGACCATTTACATAGACATGCAGCCGCGAAACCGACACCCAAGATGGGGCCGAAAGGCGATAGTTCACGGTCACTTTGCCGTCGGGGGCACTCACTTCTGCGCCAATCTCTGCTGGCTCCGTCGTGCCGCCACTTGCAGTAGGAACGGTTACAGAGAAGGTCAGAAACGGGCCATGGGAAAGCGTTACGCTCCGCTTGTTCTTGATCACATCGACAAGCTGCGCGGCATCGACCCGCACCGGATCATCGTGACCAACCCGCAGATACGTACGCGGCGCACCAGGTTCCTCCCCGACGTCACCGTGGGTATCGGATGCAGCGACCACGGTGTGACGGAATCCTTGGTTCAGCATGTGAAACCAGTCATCGACTGCGCCCGGAAAGACCGCTTCCACATTGTCCAGACCACTTGTCCCCGGATCAGCGGTCGGCGTCTTGTCGAGCAGCACGGTTCCTGGTACCAGCGCATCGGTCGTGCTCGACGGGCGGAGGATCTTTCCATTGAGACTACAAGGATCGAGCATCGTCTTGGGATCAAAGCCTGAAGGAAGTGGCTTGTAACACTCCTTTGGCCAGTCGGTTGGCACACGAACGGAATGTATCTGGTGCCCAAGCTTGCCGTTTAGGATTTCCAGCGCATCACAACCATAGGACAGCCGTGGCTTGCCTTTCTCGTCGAAAAATGCCTTTCCGTTTGGGCCCGCCAGGCGCTTGGAAGTGCCTTGCGACACCATGTCTCCGGTGATGCTCGATCTCCCATACTGGTTGAAATACCCTTGGGTGGAATCGCGCGGATGGTTGCAGACAATGATGTTGGTCCCGGCGCTGGGATCAGAAAGCGAACGTAGACCCGCAAACAACTCATCGGGCGGACGACCAAACCACTCGAACGCGCCGTGCGTCACCGGACCGACTTTGTAGTCGAGCGGATAGGAGTTGAAGTGACCGCTCTCCAGCGTCGTAAACTCGATTCCGACAAAGGA
>CAYTGC010000407.1:0-4478 GCA_964437195.1 uncultured Myxococcales bacterium
AGGGCACACCGATCAGGTGCGCGACATTGTGTTTTCTCCCGATGGAAAGCGGCTGGTCACCAGCAGCTCGGATCGGACGGCGCGTCTGTGGGACGGTGAGACAGGGGCGCTCATCGCCGTGCTCGAAGGCCATGACGGGACGGTTCACTCGGCGTCGTTTACGCTGGCGAACGGCCGGGCGGTGATGACGATCAGTGCCGACGGAACCGCGCGGTTGTGGGATGCCCAGACGGGCGCCTCGATGTTCTCACCGGTCAGTCATCCCCGTCGCAGCCAGATCTTGGCGATGACCAAAGATGGCGGGCGGATGGTGGTGCTAAGCGAAAACGGCGTTCCCGAGCTGTGGGAGCGGATCGTCGGTCACATGCGGGCTCAGCTCATTGGACACGTCGGGCCGGTGCTTGCGACCGCTTTTTCCCCGACGGGGCGGCGGATTGTGACGACGGGCGCAGATGGGACGGTGCGGATCTGGGACGGGCGATCAGGCCAGTCGCTTCTGACGCTGCGTGGCCATCATCAGCGGGTTGCCGCGGTGGCGTTTTCGCCGGATGGACAGTACGTTCTGACGGGAAGCCGCGATGGGACGGCTCGGTTGTTTCGCAGTCAGATCGCGGAGCTACCCCAGCCGCTCGCCGGGCATCTGAGCGAAGTGGTGTCACTCGCGTTTACACCGGACGGAAAGCGGCTTCTCACCGCGAGTCGCGATGGCAAGGCCGCGGTTTGGGATCTCAAGGACTCCGAGCGAGTCGCCGATATCCCGAGTCGTGGTATTTCGGAGGCACGCTGGCTTCGTGTTCCCGACGGAAACATGCAGATCTTGACGATTGTTCCCGGCGGAATTGGCAGCACCGGGAGGGCACCTGCGACGCTGCGTTACTTCGACGGGCAGAGCTACGCCGAGAAACTGAGCCAAGGAGGCGATCTGGCGCTTGGGCAGGTTCTCAGCGTATCACCGACGGGCGAACAGATCGTAACGCTGAGCGACGGAAAAGCCTTGGCATGGACCCGGCAAGAGGGCGCGCCTTTGCCCAAGTCACAAGGGCAACTTAAGGCCCAGTCCGATGAGCCGCTGTCGGTGGTGTTTAGTCCGACGGGAAGTCTGCTGGCGACCGGCGGACGGCGTGGCGAAGTGATTCTGTACGATGTCAAACAGGGCTTTGCACCGTTTGCGCTGACCAGTCATCAAGGCGCGGTGCGGACGCTCCAGTTTTCGCCCGACGGCAAGCTGCTGGCGAGTGGCTCGGCGGATGGCTCGGCGCGACTCTACGACACCGACACACACAAGCTCGTGTCCACGATGAGCGGGCACAGTGGTGAAGTCCGGGCGGTTCAGTTTTCTGGCGAAGGGTCGCGGCTTCTGGTGCTGGATTCGGGTGAGCGGGCGTGGCTGCGCGACGGACGAGACGGCAAGCTGGTGGCGGCACTGGCCAAACACTCGACCAAAGAGTACGCCGCAATCGCGATGAGCCCCGACGGAACCCGGATTGCTTCCTGCGGCGACGAGTTGCGGATCTGGGATGCCCAGCACGGGGAACTGCTCGCGCAGCTCGACGACTTGGGACGAGCCGATGTGCTGTCGGCTTGCGCGTTTTCTCCCAACGGAACGCTGCTCGCGACGGGCAGTCAGCAAGGCCAAGTTCAGCTTCGCGACGTCCACCTCGAGACGCGATCCTCGACGGTGGTACACCAAGATTTGCTGGCGATTCCGGCCTATGGCGAAGCCGATGAGCGGCTGCGCAAGACCATGTTGCAGATGATCGACCGCAAATAGCGGCGAAACTACCTAGCCAGCCCGACGGAGTTCGGCCAGCTCTTCGAAGAAGCGCAGCGTCGTGTTCACGTAGTTGGTCAGCGACTCGGCGACCAGGTGCCCAAGGTAGCCGTTTTCGGCGCGCAGGCTGTCGTAGTAGCGCTGCCGTTCCATCGAGTGAATCACCGCGATCGGATAGCCATCGCGAATCAGCAGCATGTTCATCAGCAGACGTGCGACCTTGCCGCTGTTTTTCGTCCACGGATAGATCGCCATCAGACGGAAGTGGGCCCCGGCGGCACGCGCAATCGGGTGCATGCTCACCGTCTCTTCCTCGTCGAGCCACTCGCAGAGCTTGCGCATCCGCATCGGAATTTTGTCCGCGGGCGCAATCTCGTGAAAGTACGAGCGATGCAGCGGATTGTCCTTGCGGTACGGATTCCCTTTCGCCTTGTCTTCTGGCGTCAGGTACTCATGGAGCTGCTTGATGAGCTCCACCGTAATCAAACCGGCGCGCTTTTTCTGCGCAGCATGCTCTTTCGCAGTTTCTCGCACAAAGTCGATCGCGGCTTTGTGGCTGCGAATCTCTTCGTACAGAGACACAAGACTTACATCCGAGATTATTTTGCGATCAAGGGCATCGCGAATCTCGCCGTAGGTCAGCACAACGCCTTCAAGCGCGTTGTCGTGGTAGAGCCATCCGATGTCAACCTTGTCACCATACGCCGCAAGGATTCTTGGGTCTTCGGCTGCCTTGCGGATACGTAGGGACTCCAGTTTGGCATCTAGCTCAAAGTAGCGGGATTCCTCCATGAAGCAGGCTCCTCAAGGACAGTCGTACGGCTCGCGAGTGTGCCATAAAAACAGGAACTTGTGCGCACCTACGTGGTGCTTTGCGGTAAAAAGGTTTCCATGTTGAAGCAGACTATGGCGGAGCGCGTGGAGTCGAAGCTGCGTGCTGCACTTACTCCCACACACCTAGAAGTCATCAATGAAAGTCATCAGCACAGCGCTGGTCCGGGCGCAGAGAGTCACTTCAAAGTGATCATCGTGTCGCCGCAGTTCGAGGGAAAGAGCCTGATCGACCAGCAGCGCTTGGTCTACGGCGTGCTTTCCGAAGAGCTGAAAGCGGCGATTCATGCGCTCACGCTAAAGACGGTCCCGCCGTCGAAGTGGCAAGCGCAGAGCGCGGATTATGAGTCGCCCGCGTGTCGGGGTGGTAGCAAGGCCTAGGCTCGGTTCTTCGTTTTTGGCGCGGCCATAAGGTATTGGGCACTTGAGCGTACTTTCTGCGGTCGCGCTGCCTTGGGCACTGCGAATAGTGGTCGAAGGGAGCTGTCCAGCGCTGGCGACGGTTGAGTCGCGGATTCGGGAACTGGACGCGTCCGTGCTTTCGCGCGAAGCCACTGCTCGGCTGGAGCCTCTCGACGATCGCTTGCGTGTCGAGGTTCGCAGTGGGACGGGGGCGCTGCTGGTTGTCGAAGATCTGGTGCTCGGGCCGTCGTGTGACACCCTGGCGGCTGCAGCGGCCATTGTGATTGCCTCTTCGCTGGGCTCTTCGCGGGGGACCGATCTGCCGCTCTACGGGCCGATCGTGATTCCGCTGCCGGTCCTGCCCAAGTACAAGCCGCCGCCGCCGCGCGCTCATCTGGTCGAGGCGGAGCTTGGGGTCGCCGCGAGCCTCGAAGCGGCCTGGCCTCGTCCGGGCGGGGGAGGGTTTGTGTGGGGACAGCTTGCGCCCAGCCAAGGAAAGTGGAGTCGTTTGGGCGCGGTGTGGATGGTTGGGGGAACCTCGCTCAAGCAGCAGGCACTTCTCGGCGGGAGCATCGACTACACGCGGCTCAAGTTTTCCGTCGGTCCACGCGTGCGACTTGCGGTGCGGTCCTGGCTGTTCGATGTATTTGCCACGGTGTCGCCATCGCTTGTGCTGGTGTACGGGCGTGACTTTCCGGCGACGTATAGAAGCCAGGACTTCGACCTCGGACTCGGCGGCGGTGTGCGGGCGATGGCCAAGCTTGGCTCGCTTTCGCCATTTGTCGTCCTGTCGGGCACCGGCTTTGTCCGTGAGCAGCGGCTCGTCGTGCTAGGAGCGGAGTCGTTCGCGTCGCTGGCACCGTACACGTTCGAGCTTGGGCTTGGGCTGTCGTGGCTGGCCCTTCCGTAGCTGTAGGTTTGTCTGCTATAGGCCCCAGATGGCGAAGCGGGAAGCGGGAAGCGGCATCGAGCTAGGCATCGACGAAGCGGGGCGAGGACCGATGCTCGGGCCGATGGTGATGGCGGCGGTCGCGCTGGATGAAGCGGCGGCGTTGGAACTGGCGGCGCTGGGTGTTACCGACAGCAAACACTTCGGTGCGGGAGAAAAAGCACATCTGCGACGGGCGGCGCTGGTCGAAGCGATCATAGACCGTGCGCGATTTCACGAAGTGGTTGTCGTCGAAATAGCAGAGATTGATCATGCGGTGCGACGCGGACAGCTCAATCACCTGGAACGGCAAGTTGCGGCGGCGCTGATCAGCCGAGCACCACCATGTGAGCGAATCTGTGCCGATGGAAAGCGCCTGTTTGAACCGCTGACAAGGCAGTTTCCGAGCCTGCGTGCCGAAGACAAAGCCGACGCGCGGTTTGTGTCGGTGGCGGCGGCTTCGCTGTGCGCAAAGGTTCGACGCGATGCGCTGTGGTTTGCCATTTGTGAGCGCTATCGGCCCGAGTTTCCCGACGAGCTGAAAGG
>CAYTGC010000408.1:0-4471 GCA_964437195.1 uncultured Myxococcales bacterium
AGCAGCGGGGTGATGTCCTTGAAGAGAATCCCTGGCTTGGGAAAATCCGGAACGTCACGAATGTGACGAGCGAGGAGCGCCAGGGCTGGATCGGAAAGCATGCCTGAACACTATCACCGCGAACCGCATTTCCAAAGACTGACCGCTACATGCCCACACGCCGCATGCCGCCGCCGCCTGGGCCACCACCGCCTTGACGGGAACCACCCATGGGACTACCGCCGGACCCTCCGCCCGCTGGCTTCTGCGAATCGACGACGATCACTTGGTCTTCGCTGAGGCCGTCGCTCACCTCGGTAAACAGACCGTCGGTGATTCCCGCGGTTACGAACACGGGGTGGATTCGGTCTCCTTCGGGGACAAAGATCGCGGTCTTGTTGCGGGCCTCTCCGCGACCTTCTTTCCGACGCTCACGACCTTCGGGGCGACCTTCGCCGGGCGCTCGCTCGAGCCGAGGCTTGAAGCGCAGCGCGGCGTTCGGAACCAGCAGGACATCTTTGCGCTCGGCGACGACGACACGTACGTTCGCGGTCATTCCTGGTCGCAGCAGCAGCTCGGCGTTGTCGACATCGAGAACGACGACGTACGTCACCACGTTCTGGACCGACTGCGCGGCGTTGCGAATCTGCGAGACTTTGGCGGCAAACCGTCGGCCACGGAACGAATCAACGGTGAACTCGGCGACAGCCCCGACCCGCAGATAACCGATGTCCGCTTCGTCGACGTTGGCGAGAACCTGCATCTTTTTTAGGTCGCCAGCAATTTGAAACAGGTTCGGCGCTTGAAACGATGCGACGACCGCCTGTCCCAGCTCGACGTTGCGCGAAATCACAATTCCGTCGACGGGAGACAAGATCACCGAGTTTTTCAGGTCCAGCCTCGCCTTGTCGAGCGCCGCTTGCGCCAGCTTGATGCCCGCTTCCGCCGCAGAGACACTGGCCGACGTGCTCTGCTCGGTTGCGGTCGCCTGATCCCGATCCGCCGCAGAGATGTAGTTTTTTGCAAACAAGGCACGCGACCGCTCAGCAATCCGCGACGCATTCTGTGCATCTGCCTTCGCCCGCACCAGATTGGCCTGCGCCGACGCGACATTCGCTTCTTGGCTCTTGACCGCCGTCTGAAACAGCGCTGGATCCAGTTCGACCAGGACCTGCCCCTTCTTGACGGTGTCGTTGAAGTCGGCATGGAGTTTGTACACAATTCCCGACACCTGCGAACCGACCGGAGACAAGAGCAGCGGCTGAATCGTGCCCGTCGCATTGACGACCTGGGTCACGTCACCCCGAGTGACCTTGGCGGTCACCCAGCGCGGTCCTTCGCTTTTTTTGAACAGCAGCCGATACGCACCGAAGCCGATCGCCGCCACGACCACAAGTGCAGACAGCCAGATCCAGATTTTGCGCTTCGGACTGGATTTCTCGGTCATGGCTTCGCTCATGGCTGTGAATCTCCCCGTGGATCAGTTTCTTGCGCGAGCTCCCCGAGATAAAAACGCAAGCTCGCGCGCTGCTGCGCCAGGGCAAAGTCGGCTTGTACCCGCTGGGCTTGGGCCTGCATCGCCGACACTTGCGCATCCCCCAGCTCGATCGCATTGCCGACGCCAGCACGATAGCGACCATCAGCCATTTCGAGCTGTTTTTTCGCCTGATTGCTCACTGCCGTTGCAGCCTCGACGGTAAGCCACGCGGTCAGAACCTGCTGGAGCGCCTGCTGAAGCTGGCTCCGCACCGAAAGCCGAAGCTGTGCAAGGTTGGCTTCGGCCAGTGCAAGCTGCGCCCGTGCGTCACGAACCGCGTAGACCGTCGACAGACCGGTAAACAGCGACCAGTTGAGTCCGAGCGTGCCCGAAATGAGAAGGCCCGGTGGCGTCTGACTGGTGACATCGAGCAGGCTCACTCCACCGTACGTCCCACTGCTCATCGTCGCGTTCGCACCGACCGTCAGCGACGGAAGATAGTCCGCTCGGGCAGCACGAACTTGGGCCTCGGCTTGTCGTACCCTGGCCAAAAGCGATTGATAGTCGGGGCGAGCCTGAAGCGTACGCTCGACGACCTCATCGGGCACAGTGGCCACCGTTTCTGCATCGGCGCTGCTCAGCACCGCCTCAAGCGGATGCGGCGATGGGATCATCGACAAAAGCGGTCGCCTTTGCCAGCTTCCCCACTCTCTCTCAGGCAGGCCGAGTGACTGCAAAAACTGCGTGCGGGCGACCTGGACGTTGCCCTGCGCTTGAAGCACCTGCAGCTTGGCCTGCGCCACCGCCGTCTGAGCAATCAACACATCGATCTGCGGCTTGGTTCCAATCTTGAAGAAGCTCTCCGACTGTTTTTGCCGTCGAATTTGCTGCTGGAGGTTCTCGCTCGCGACCGAAAGCAGCGCCTCCGCCTGAAGCACGGCGTAAAAACCGCTCATGGCTGACAAGACAACCTGGGCACGCGCGTTGGTTTCGTCGGTCAGAGACGCTTGCGCCGATGCCTGCGCCGCCGCCATTCGGCCTGAAATTCGACCAAAGTCCCAGATGAGCTGATTGACCGACAGCGCTCCGCTCGACCTAAACGTCGAAGACGGTTTTCCGTCGAGAACCCCGACAGGGTAGGTGTAGTCCCCACGCACCGACCCCGTCAGCGCCAGCTGCGGCAGCCATGGACTTCGTGCTGTACCCACCCGCGCTTCTGCCGACAAGCGGGTCTGATGCGCGACCTCGGCAGCCGGACTGTGCGCAAGGGCCGTCTGAATCGCTTCTGACAGCGCCAGCGGAGATCCCACCAACTGCTGTTTCGTCGCCAGCGGCGCAGCTTCTCGGCCCTGCTCGGTGTCGGCCAGCGCCTGACCAACAAACAGGGTTGCGAGAGCTCCCGAACAAAGCAGGGCCTGTTTCTTCATCAGCCACCTTCCAACGAACGCAGCGCCTGCTGCCGCCGATTCTGAAACTGCCGATCCAGCCAGCCGTCCGTGACCAAAACCCGACCTGCGATTGCGGATGCCGACGTCGACACGATCAGGCCGTACACCGACTCACGCGAGACCTTGACGGGCTGATCGGGTGTCAAAAGCGGCGAACCCACGTTTCCCAGCATCGCCATCGTGTCGAGCGCGAGCAGCAGCGGCCACACACACGCCAGCCGCAAGCGCAAAAGGTTCGCAGGAATGGCCATGACATACGGCCAAGCCTCTTCACATCGCAAAATGCCAATCCGAAGCACCGCTGCAGTCAGATGTCGCAGCGCCCGAGCCTCGGTCAGATCGCGCGGCGGTGTCTTGGTTAGCTCAAAGAGTCGAGCCGAAGAAAGACCGTGCTTGTCGAGAAGGACGGAAGGGATGTAGCAGCGCCCAATCCGCAGATCGGCCGCCAAGTCCCGCACCACATTCGTCACTTGCAGCGCTTTTCCGAGAGAAACTCCGCGTGCGAGCAGCTCGCTTTCTCGCATGTGCGAAAGGCCCGGAAGGTGGGCAGCACACAGCTCGGTCCAGAATTCTCCGACGCAGCCAGCCGCGTAGTACGTGTAGTCGTCCAGATCCCCAAGCGATTTCAGTCCCACGACTTGGTCCGCCGACGTCACGCTCCCTGCCGCTGGGAATCGACGCAGATCCGTCTGCATCCCACTGACCAGTTGTCCGAGTACGCGTCCGACCAAGTGCCGATCCGTGTCCGGCGACTGCAAGTGAAGAGAGAGACACTCGTCGAGCACCGATAGCAGCGTGCGCTCACTCGATGGCAGCGACTGCCCAGCCGATTCCGAGAGAAGCTGCTGCAGCGAGAGCGTGAGTCGAGCCAGCGCCGCCACATCTCCTTCGGACGCTGCCACAAGCTCGCTGAGCAAAGTCAGCCGTCTGCCAGATGGCAAAAGATCGGTGTCAGCGATGGTGTCCGCTGCCCGGGCAAGCAAATAGCCCAGCCCAATGGGAGCCGCCACTTCGTCTGGAAGCACACGAACGCTAAGGAAAAAAGACCGAGAAACACGCTTGAGGAGCGCGGTGAGTGACGGCGGGAGCACGGGAGAAGGTACTTACTTGCCAGGCGGGGTCGGCGGCTTCGCACCACCGGGAGGAGGCGCCGGAGTCGGGGTCGCAGCAGTCGGCGGTCTTTGTCCCATCGCCTTCAGTGCAGCCGCCTCGGCAAGCGCCGCTTGACGCTCGTTTTCTTCCGCCGGGCCGATGTGCTCCTTGTTCGTGTCGTCGAGCATCTTGTGATAGACGAGCAGTCCATCGCTGGAGGTGAAGCCCTTCGGGCTCGATTGATTGAAGACACCCTCGAAGACGTACTGCTTGCCAATCGTGAGCTTCGGCTCGCGGCCCCGGAAACCACGGTATTCAGCGATCAGCAGGCCCTTTTCTTTGGAACCGTTCGCCTCGTCAGAAGCGTACATGTGCGGCTCCTCGCACTGCTTGCACTGCTGCCCCTTGGGACAGACCGGACACTTGTAGACTTCGAGGAGGAACGCCTTCACCTTGACCTTCTGGCCGAGGTACT
>CAYTGC010000409.1:0-4446 GCA_964437195.1 uncultured Myxococcales bacterium
TTCGTCGTCATGGGAATGGACGGGCCGCTCGCACACTGATTCCTTCGTCCGCTATCGCTGCGGGCGTCTAGACACACGTCCGTCTCTCGCATTGATGGTCTTGTTCGGTGATCGTTTCGGCAGAGATGGGAGTCTGCGTCTCGGAGATACGTTAGCCGTCCTTTTTCCGCAGATGGTGGAGATCGTACTTGGCGACCCAGTCGCGTAGGGTGTGTGGGTCCCAGCCGGTTTCTTTGGCGATGGGCAGTAGCTTTCCATCATGCTTGATGAGAAGCGCGCTCAGTGTTTCCTTCGTCAACTTTGTCTTCTTGATCGGCTTCGATTCGAGGGGCGAGGTTCCAGCGCTCCGCTCTGTCTTCACTTCGGTTGCGCTTGTGTCAAGGCTGGGACGATCCGGTGACTGAAAATAGGTCGTCCGCAGCAGCTGTTTTTGCAGTCCTTCATGAAAGCCTTGCGCGCACAGATCTCCCCGGATGTTGATCAGCTCGCGGACATTGCCCGGCCATGCGTAGAGCAGCAGCAGCTCGATCTGCGAAGTATTCAGACGCGGTAACTGCGGGGCTTCACTGTTTCCCGGTCCGCGTGCGTGTTGAAGCAGAAACAAGATGTCTTCTCTCCGGTAGCGCAGCGGTGACACCGTCAGCGTTGTCGCAGCAATCCGATCGAACAGATCCGGTTTGAATCGGCCATTCCTCGTTTCGGCAAGGAGATCCTTGCTCGTAGCGGAAACAAGCACTACGTCGACGGACGTTCCCGTCTTGCCCAGCGACCCAACGGCTTGGATGCTGCGAGACTCGAGTGCGCGCAACAGCTTTTCTTGGTTCTCAAGGCTCAGATTGCCGATCTCGTCCAAGAATAGCGTCCCCTTGTGCGCCGCAAGGATGGCACCTTTCTTGTCTCCCACCGCGCCAGTAAACGCTCCTTTTGTATGACCAAATAGCTCACTCGCCGCCAGCTCAGATTGGAGTGCCCCACAGTCGATCGGAACAAGGGGTCCAGTGCCATCTCTGTACGAATGAAACTCCGCTGCGGCGCGTTCTTTTCCTGTGCCGCGCTCACCGAGGAGGAGCACACTCTGCTTCGCGAGGGCCAGGCGTCGAATCTGCATCCGCAGGCGCGCTATCAGTGGCGAGCGACCGAGTATCTCGGACGCTGCGGGCGGTTGGGCGGCATCCTTGGGAGTCGAGGCGATTTGTGCTTGCCCGTCCGCCACATTGTCTTTCTGCTCGACGTTCGTCGGCTGCTCATCAAACGATGGCGTGACAGACAGCACGAACACGGAGTCCCCTAGTCGCAGGACATCGCCGTGGAACAGCTTGCGCTCTTCCTCTCGGCTTACGCGAAGACCGTTGACCCAGGTACTGTTCTTCGAGCTTTTGTCGCGTAGCGTAATGCTCTGCTGATCTGCATCCACCGTCAGCGTGACGTGCTCGCGCGAGAGCCCGCCGTCATCCGCAACCGGAATCACTGTGCCACCACTTGGCTTTCGACCGATCGTGGTGATGCCCGGCCCAATCTGCTTTCCGTCTTCCGTCACAATTCCCTTTGTAGGGCAAAATAGCTGGAACAGCAGAACCTGTGGCGGCGCGGCCGCAGCCAGATGGCTGGACTGGACGGGTTTGGTGACATGTGAGGAGTCACTGGGCATGCGGCCATTTTCGCGGCACCACCTCGCGAAAACAAGCACATCGACATCGAAGACCAAGCGAACCGCTGCCCCCAGTGACTTCCCTACCGCCCCTATGGGATTCCCTATCGCGAGCCCGCCCCGCTGCGCGCTTGCACTGACGCGGGACCGCTACTGGATTTCGGCACGGGTTCTGCATGGATCTGGACAGAGGTCTTCCATGAATTCTATCCAGCGGCGGTCACGTTCAAGTCCTGTCCTGCTTTGCTTGTCGGTTGTGGTGTCCTTCTTTGCGTGGTGTTGGACCTGTTGTGTGGTCATCTACCTGCTATCCGATCCGCAGCGCTGGGCCATGGTGCGATACGCCACATCGCTGTTTCACGGAACCCGGCTCGCCGTCCCGCTGATCATTCCCCCCTCGCTGTCCACTTCATCGCTATTGCTTCGCGTCGACCTCGATCAGGTTCCGCTGTTTCAGCAAGACGAAGCGCTCCAGCAGGATGCGCAATCGGCAATTGTTCTGAAAGCAGACTCTCCGGTGCGGCTGATGGGGGCCCTGTCAATCCAAGTCGTCGCGCTGGATGCCGCCGGGTGTGTGACGGCCTCGGCCAGTGCCCGCTACCGAGCGAGCGGCGAGCCACAAATTCAGGTGCCGCTGACGCTTCGGGCCGTTGCGACCCTTGGCTGCATTTCCCCAGAACATGAGGGCCACACGACGCAAGCCACGATTGCATCCTCTCAGGCTGCGGATCGGAATTGAGCATGTCACCGCGAGTCAGTCACAATAGGGTCGTGGAAACGGCAGGTGAGCGTTGGATCGGCGACTTCGTGCTGCAAGAAGAGCTTGGGCGCGGGGGCATGGGCGTGGTCTACAAGGCATTACGGCCCAGCGACGGTGCGTTGGCGGCGATCAAGATTTTGCCGCTGGCGATGTCGCTAGATGACGCGCGGCTGCGTCGGTTTGAGCGTGAAGGCCGTCTGGCTCAGCAGGTCCGTCATCCAAACCTTGTCTGCGTGGAAGAATCGGGTCGGCTGGCCGATGGAACCCTCTATCTGCGCATGGAGCTACTGCGGGGTCCAACCCTACGGGATGCGCTCGCCGAGGCTGGTGGACGGCTCAATCCGCAGGATGCGCTGACAGCCTGTTTGCAAATCGCGCGGGGGTTGGCTGCGATGCACGCCGCCGGCATCGTGCATCGTGATGTCAAGCCGTCGAATGTGATGTGGGCTGACAGCCAGCGCAACGAAGCCAAGCTGCTCGACTTCGGCATTGCCCGTGAGTTGGACGGTCAAGAAGACCTGACTGCGGAGCGCTCCACCATTGGTACGGCCCGCTATATGTCTCCCGAGCAGTGCATTGGGACCGCTCGGCTCACTGGCGCCACCGATGTGTATTCCCTGGGCGTGGTTCTGTTCGAGTCAGTGACTGGGGTGCATCCGCTCGTCCAGGGCAACGACAGCCGGGAAGAACTGCTTGAGCTGCATCGACTTGGTGCCCCGAAACGACTGGAGCAGATCTGGCCGGAGGCGCCCGCAGGACTCATCTTGCTTCTGGACGCGCTGCTCAACCGGGACCCGGTTCGGCGACCCACTGCGCACGATGTCATCGAAAAACTGTCCGCGCTGATTCCGATCGTTCCGTCTGGGCCGCTTCCCATCGCGGCTGCTTCCGATGTCACCGGTGCCGATCAGACGGCAGATCCGCAAGCCCCTGACCTTGGTGCCTATGTCGAGGCAGTCAAGGAATCCGGTCCGCCACGAAAAATCAGGAAGCCGCATACAACACTGTCGACGATCCTGGGTGGCGTCGGAGTGATATTGGTTCTACTGGGCGCAACGGAAGGCATGCTGCGATGGACGACAGGAAAGGGTACAAGCGGACTGATGGATTGGATGCGGCGTGGTTCGAAGCGAACTGGTCGGATTCCCATGATGAGCCCGAACAAACCCAGACCCCCAGCAGGCATGGTCGAGATAGCTGGTGGACAGTATCTGCAAGGATCGACCCAGGAACGGATTGATGCAGAACGAAGCGCCTGCCTTTCTGCAGAGACAGAGTCGGCCTGTACCTCGACCATGTTTGATCGCGAGCTGGGACCGCGTGAAGTCATCATCAGTCCGTTTTTCATCGACCGCACCGAAGTGACCAACGATGCCTTTGTTGCATGGCTGAACAGTGGTCGACGTTCCATCGGTTTTGAAGAAGGCCACATCCTGCGAGTGGGGGGCAGACAGATTGCGTCGACGCACGGCGTTCGGACGGGCATTGCGAAAGAAGGCGGGCGCTATGTCGTCAAGCCAGGAATGGGACAATTGCCGGTGGTGAATGTTTCGTGGACGGGGGCGTTTTACTTCTGTGCGGATCAAGGGAAGTCACTGCCCACTGAAGCAGAGTTTGAGTACATCGCCAGTCGCCATGGCACCGCACGCTATCCCTGGGGGAACCAAGATCCAACGTGCCAAGATGCCATCGCGCTTGGTCACGAGCAGTTCATGCGCTGTGAAGGGAATGCCTTCCCACCTGTCGGCTCAATGCAACTCGATGTCACCCCGGAAGGGGTTTCTGATCTAGGCGGCAGCGTTAGGGAGTGGCTGCTCGACCGTTTTGTCCAGCGATACAAGACATGCAGCGGCCCCTGCCAAGATCCGGTCGTTTCCGCAGAGCCGATTCAAAGCGATGCTGCTGGAACGCGTGTGGTTCGAGGGGGCGCGTTTGAAACCAGCAAAGTCACAGCCCGCGCATCGTTTCGCAGTCGAGCCAACGAAGACAATGTCTATGAGTCGATCGGGTTCCGCTGCGTAGTGCGAACGCAGGCCAA
>CAYTGC010000410.1:0-4443 GCA_964437195.1 uncultured Myxococcales bacterium
GGACCTAAACGGGGATGGGAGTTTGGATTTGGTGGCGGTGAATGGAAGTGTGAGCAGTGTGTCGCTTGCTGCGGGAATGGGGGGAGGAACCTTTGCTGCACCCACAAGCCTCGCGGTTGGAACAACCCCGAGTGGGGTCTCTGTGGTTGATCTGGATGGCGACAAGAAGATGGACATCGTTGTCACAAACAACGCGGGAAGCAGCGTCAGCATCCTGCGCGGCACGGCAAGCGGAGGGATTTCACCAGCGGTCAACATCGCTGTGGGAACGACTCGTCCAGACTCCGTCTTCGTAGCAGACCTGGACAGCGATGGTCAACCCGACATCGTCACGAGCAACGGCAGCACCAACAATCTCAACTTTTTGCGCAGCAACAGCGCGATTCAGTATGTGCTGTCGCAGTACGCAACCGCCATCAATCCACTGGGAATCACCGTTGCTGACTTCAACAAGGATGGCTTCCCAGACATCGCTGTGTCGGCCACCGGAAGCAACCAAGCCCAAGTCTTCCTGCAGACCTGCAGATAGGAACCTGACGATAGCGTTGTGCAGCGCACAGAACGCTTCAGGATGATGAGGGTGGCTTCGTTCTACACGCTAGAAAAGTAGCTTGCGGGCGTTGGCTTCGCTGTGCCGTTCCAGATAGGAGTCCCTCAACTCGTGACTCGGAATGTCGACCACTCTCATCGCAATCTGCTCGGTGAGGATTCTCTGGGCAGCCCGCAGTCGATGCATCTCCCCCCCACTGCGCAGCGCATCACAGAACAAGAGTCTAAGCGGAAGCTCTGATCCACCCGATCCGCGCAGTGAATCGACCAGTGCGATCCCTTCTGCCAAGATCTCGACTGCTTCAGCAGTACGTCCGGCAATAAGGAGTGTCCGACCAAGCGACAGATACGCGATGGGAGCGCTGCTTCGTAAGGGCTTGAGAATGGCCAAAGCCCGACGAGATGCTGCTTCTGCTTCGGTCATCTTCCCTTCTGCGACATCACAGGCAGACAGAATGCACGCAGCAAACCCGGAATAGTAGGACTGGGCTCCAATCCGGTCGACGATGCCCTGCGCCAGACGACGTGCTTCCCGCAGGGAAGACGGGTCTGTCCGTTCTGCAAGCGAAAGAGCATAGAACATCTCGATCCAGACAGAGGTTGTGACGTCCGCGAGCGTAAGAGCAATGGCAAGTCCCTCTCGGAAGGTCGTTTCAGCGTCATCTGTCCGTCCCAAGCGCCCAACGACCAACCCGAGATCCCCGAGTGTCACCGCAGTCATTCGACGATCTCCGCCCTCCCGAAAGGAATCAAGCGCAATCCGGTAGTGAACCACTGCGGTTCCTGGCATCGGCTGAAGCGCACTGGCGTGTCGGCCCATTCCATAGTGCATCCAGCCTCGAACGTAGGAATCGGACGCCGCACGGTCGGTCGCTGTCCTATCAATATGAAACAGATATCGCTCAGCCGTATCACGGTCGCCGATCATTCCCAACATCGTCAGAACCAACACCGCTGATTCGACATACGTGCCAACGCAGTCACTGGTGGGTGCGATGGTGCCCAGAAGGAGAGACAGCTCACTGACGAGATCTCGTTTTCCCAGCGCGGCCGCGCAGGTCGTCGCGAAAGCAGTTGCCCGAAACCAGTGAGCCGATCCTGCGGTGAGGAGCTGAATGGCTTCCGTTCCAGCCACAATCGCTTGTGGCAGATCACCCCGCCAGAACCAGACCCAAGCCTGCAGCGCCCGCAGCGCACCAAGATGTTCCCCCGCTGCCCCACAGACTACGCCACGCGCAGCATAGCGAAGAACCCCATCAAGACTGTTGGCATCGTAGGCATGCTCGGTGGCCCGAACATAGTAAATCGCAGCGCGGGAATCAGCACCGCCCCGCTCAAAGTGCTCGGCCAACAGCGCAGCATCCCGGGCACCGACAGACTCAAGGTAACATCCGGCCTGAAAATGCGCAGCCTTTCTGTCCTCTGTCGTGAGCATCTCATACGCGGCCTCGCGCACAAGTGCATGACGGAAGCCGTATTGTGTGGTGCCAGGAATGCGACTTTCGCGATGACGCGAGATGATCTCTGACTCGACCAAGATCTGCAGCCAGCTCGAGAACCGCTCGGCCTGGCGATCGACTCCCAAGAGCTTGCGCACACCGCCTTCCCAGAACGTGTCACCAAATACGCTCGCGGCCCGGACCACATGGCGCGCATCAGACGGCAGGCGCATCAGCCGCGCGTTTAGGACTGCCAGTACGGTCTCTGGCAGCTCTTCACCTCTTCCTTCCGATACGGAACGCATCAGTTCTTCAAGGAAGAACGCGTTGCCTGCCGACTGCTCTATCATTCGGGAAACAACGTGAGCGGGGGGAATCGGGCCCATGACATGCTCCATGAGTCGCTCACATGCTTTGCGAGACAAGGGGCCCAGGCGAATGTCCTGGCGAGAGCGATCGATCCAAAGCTTGGGAAACAGCTCTTCGATCTCTGGACGAGCCAGACCGAGCACCATCAAGCGCTGATCATGCAGCTCACGCAGAGCAGCTTCGACCAAGTGACAGGTCTGCGAATCACCCCAGTGTAGATCCTCAAGGATAAGCAGTACGGTGTGCTTGCGCGTAAGCCCGCCCAAAAATGAAACCAGGGCCGAAGAGGTCTGGTCCGCCATGATGCGCGGGTCACGTCGTGCTGAGCGCAATATGTGGTTCTCAGGAAAGGGGGTCCCGCAAATCTCACCCAAGAACGACGCGACAATCTGAAGCTCCGTATCGATTGGATACTTCCCGACTACCGTGGCGATCTTGTCTCTCTGAACAGTCGCTTCCTCGCCATCTTGCAGACCCATAAACTGACGAAGCGCCTGACCCAAGAGACTGTAGGAAGATCCACTCCCAATGGGCTCCCCCCGACCACAGAGCAGCAAGCGATCCGGTGTCGTGCTGCTGATCCGACGGACGAACTCACTGCAAAGCCTGGACTTCCCCATACCTGTGGGTGCGGTAACCAGCACCACGGTCGATTGAGAGTTATCACGACAGTTTGCAAAGGACTCTGAAAGGAGTCCAAGCTCGCGCTCGCGTCCAACGTACGGAGTCACAGTCCCTGGGAGTGCCAACGAATGCTCACTGCGCGGTCGCCCTGTCTTTTCCAAGATCTGGATGCGATGAGTCAGCGGCAGAAGACGGAAGTGCTCATGGACGAGCCTACTCGTCGTCTCATCCACCACAATCGCGCTATGAGGTGCATCGGGCAGACGCAGCACGGTCTCCAGCATCTGACTCAGCTTGCTGGTCACATCGCCCATCGCACCATCGCCGGACAGGACAGCTCGGCCAGTAGCCAAGCCAACCAACGAACCAGGGTAGTGATGATCGATTGCGAGCGCACAGCGGACGGCCTGAATCGCTTGTTCTGTTGGTGCTCCTTGCCGTGACACTGTCGCTATCACAGATCCATCAGCCAGGCACTCTGCCCTGGCTCCGATTTGGGTCAGCTCATCGCGGATACACGAGAGCCTGTGGCGGCGCAGCTCCGTCGATTCGGTATCGCAAGCAGGGTGGACGTTCTGCCGCGGCTGCTGCGCCAAGACCATGCTGACCAACACCTGCTCGGTCCCAATCACAGGACGCTGCGGAGATGGTTTCTCGCTGAGCCGCGGCAGGTTGGAACCACTCCCAAAGTGTTGTCTGGTATCAAGTTCGGACTTCAGTTCCATCGCATCCGCGATACGGGACAGCCGATTCTTGACGAGCATGCGCTGGATCAGATTCGCCAAAGGGGGAGGAAGATCTGGTCGCAGGCGACTGATCTGTGGCGGATCCTCAAAGAGAATCTTGGCCATCACAGCCGTAAGATGTTCATGACAAAACGGAGGCTGGCCGGTCAGGCACTCAAACAGAACGCACCCGAGGCTGAAGATGTCTGCACTTGGACCAACCTGGCGATCTCCACGCGCCTGTTCAGGAGCCATATACTCTGGCGTGCCGATTACCGATCCGGTCTTGGTGACATCTGGTCCACCATGTAGGCGTCTGGCCAAACCAAAATCAATCAGCGTTACCCGCTCGATCTGCCCATCGCGCAGAAACAGATTGCTGGGCTTTAGGTCTCGATGAACGATGTCGGCCCGATGTGCCACCGTGAGAGCATCGGTGACCGAGTGAAGCAGGACCATGGCCTCTTCGAGAGACAACGATCTCTGGCGAAGCAAGTGGCCAAGGTCTTCCCCATGTAGCCACTCCATCGCAAGGTACGGAAGCTGTTCCCGACTGATCCCGTGTGCGACATAGGTCACAATGCGTGGATGTCGCAACTCTGACAGGGTCTGTGCCTCGCGCAGAAACCGGGTCAGCTCTTCGTGGCGCGGCGAGCTCCGCATCAACTTGAGCGCAACCATCCGATCGGTATGAAGATCCAGCGCCCGGTAAATCTGCCCCATTCCTCCGGTTTGGG
>CAYTGC010000411.1:0-4438 GCA_964437195.1 uncultured Myxococcales bacterium
AGCCGGGTCAGGCCGTCGCATGAAGACCTCCGTGTTCTTTCGATGGAAGCGGTGAAAACGCAAGATAGCGTGGCGGACTATAGAGCCGAGCACATGGGAGGTCAACCTCCCAATCCCCGGAAGGTTAAGAAGTTCGATACGCTGGCACGACGACATGACTTCTAGCCAACCGAGATGAACCGCCCGTCACTGCGAGCGGCTGCAATTGGTCGACGCAAACGAAACGCAGCATCCGTCGCCTCGTGCAGTTTCACAAAAAAACTCTTGGCGCGGCTCGGCAGGTTGCCGTAAAGACGCGAGGTAACCTCGCATTCACTCCAGTGGACAATCCCGCCTGCGCCACAAGCTCCGTACGGCGTATCGGTGTTCGTCCTTTGAGGCATGACTTTCCCCATGTGGACCCATCGATTCGCCATCTTTACTGCCTGCGCCACATTCACGCTGCTACTCATTGGTGGCATCGTGCACGGGACTGGTTCGTCACTCGCTTGTCCGGACTGGCCGCTTTGTTTCGGTCAGTTTTTCCCCGAGATGAAGGGCAACGTCTTTTTCGAGCACGGCCATCGTCTGTTTGCCAGCCTTGTCGGTGTTCTGACGGTTGCGCTGTGTGGGTTCGGCTATCAGTCGATGAAATCGGGTGGACGTCGGCTGTTCCAGCTCTGCCTGCTGGCGCTCGGGTTGGTGATCTTTCAGGGCGTTCTCGGTGGCCTCACGGTCATCTACAAGTTGCCGACGCTCATCTCGCTAGCGCACCTTTGCACATCGATGCTGTTCTTTGCGCTGGTCCTGACGATTGCCTGTCTGAGCCGACCCGATCCGTCACGAGGTGAGGTTTCGCGCGGAGCCTATCGATTCCTGGCAGCGACCGCGGTGCTCTGTTATCTCCAAATCACTCTCGGGGGATTGGTACGCCACACGGGCGCCGGGCTCGCGTGCCTCGAAATTCCGTTCTGCAAAGGAGGGCTGCTGCCACTCGGTGAGCATCCAACGGTGGTCATCCAAGCGCTGCATCGCTTGACGGCGATCTTGCTCGGACTGGCTATCGTTGGTACGACGCTGATGCTGCCACCGCTGCGAGGCTTTTCACGATTCATCAAGCTTGCGCTCCCACTTCTCGTCGTTGTCCAGATTGCGCTCGGGCTCGAAAGCGTGCGCAGCTATCTGGGTCTCTATCAGGTCACCACGCATCTGGGCGTCGGCGCGCTGCTGTGGGCACTGCTCGTCGTCGAGTTGTGGCTGCTGCGTCCCGCAGCGTCCAGCCCTGAAGTTTCGTCGGAAATTTCGACCGCGCTCGTCACGCAGCAGGGAGGCGTCGCTTGAGTCAAGTCCGCGACATGATTGCGCTCGTCAAACCGCGCATCACCATGATGGTGGTCGCGACGGGCGCAGTTGGTCTCTACCTCGCACCGGTTGCGCCGCGCCCCGCGACAAAACTTGGGCTGCTGGTTGGGATGACGCTGCTCGTTGGTGGAGCCAACGCGCTCAACATGTACCTAGAACGCGACATCGACGGGAGAGCCGAACGAACCAAAAATCGACCTCTTCCCGCAGGTCGCCTCGCGCCTCGATTGGCACTCGGTCTGAGCGTTGCGCTTGGGACACTGGCGCTGCTGTGGCTCGGTTTCGTCGTCAATTCGCTCACAGCGACGCTTGGGCTGCTCGCGTTTGTGTCATATACGGCGTTTTACACGCCGATGAAGCAGTACTCCCCCGGAGCGTTGATGGTTGGCGCAGTTCCCGGTGCGATGCCACCGCTCATGGGCTGGACCGCTGCAACCGGTCAGCTCGATCTCGCGGGTGTGACACTGTTTGCGATCATGTTCCTTTGGCAGCTTCCGCACTTCATCGCCATCGCGATCTTCCGCAACGACGACTATCGCAAGGCTGGCTTCAAGACGCTCGTTAGCGAGCTCGGCACGACCACGGCCAAGTTTCAGGTTGTGCTTTATCTGCTCCTGCTGTGCCCGGTGTCACTTCTGCTGGTGCCGATGGGAATCGGTGGAAAGCTCTATCTGTGGACTGCACTTGTCGCCGGACTTGGGTTCCTACTCGTTGGAATGCAGGGACTGCGCGCTTCAGCCGGTGTGAGCTGGGCCAAGAATCTGTTCAAAGCGTCGCTGCTTTACCTAATGGTCGTATTCGGTGCAATGCTCGCCGGACAGGCCATGCAAGGCGGAGACACTTCGCCACTTTATGCCGTCGGACAGCCTTCGAGCTAGGTACGCGCCATGAAATTCCGTACGTTCTTCGACAACATCCTGACGAACCGCAAACTCGTGACCATTTTTACGGCATTCACTCCCGATGCTGCATCGGATCGCAGTCCCCTTGTCCGCACGACGCTGGCGGTGGGCACGATCGCGGTGTTCGGGGTCGCACTCGCGGCAGCGGCGACATCGCTGGCACTGCTTCTGGTCGCCGTCGGGATTGTGTACTACGTGATGACCCAGATTCTCGGCGTTCGCCTCGAGCTTGACCCGCAAGTCTTGCTGAGACAAGCAATGCAGGCCCAGCGGCCTTCGTCGGCACCGAACTAGCCGCGGATCTACTCCACCACAGGGCAAGCGATTACGATGATTCCCTTCGAACGGCACATCCTGGTTTGCACCAATCGACGCGATCCACAAAATCCCAAGGGAAGCTGTGCGCAAAGCGGCGCCGACGGTATCTGCGAAGTCTTCAAAAAAGAACTCCACCAGCGCGGGCTAAAAGGCCGCATGCGAGCCAACGCATCGGGTTGCCTCGATCAGTGCAGCCAAGGCCCAGTCGTAGTCGTCTATCCAGAAGCCGTTTGGTACCGAGTCCCGACAGAGGCAGATGCCAAAGAGATTGTCGAAAATCACGTTGTGGGAGGCGTCCCGGTCGAACGACTGCGTCTCCGCTAGCCGCCGACCGTCACTGAGCAGGCGATGCTGGCCCAGCCTGCACCGCAATCCGAAACCAGCCGCTTAACGAACCTGCGACATCAGGAACGACCGCGGTTCCTCCCTGTTCACGCGCTGCTCTTAGATCTTCCACGTTGACGCGCACCTCGCCTGCCACAACTTCACCGACGCGACGACCGATTTCTGTAAAGCGCACATAGCCCCGCAGCGACGGTTGGGCAAATGGATGCCGACAGCTATTGTTGAGCACCAAGCCGGCTCGAACCGTCGCATCTGGATCCGTCGGCAACGTGGCGATCGGAGTGTCCAGCGGTGGTGGAACAATCGGCGCCCCCGCCTCTCCGCGCATCAGTGCATCGGTCTGCAGCTGTTCGAGTTTCGAGAGGTCATGCACGAGCAGCTCGAATCCATCCGAACGCTCGAGCTTGTTGGCGCCCCGCTGCATCCGAAGCAGAAGCCGATCCGGCGTGCGCATGTCGGGATGCAGCCCGGTACGAATCCCCAGTATCGCTTCTGCATAAAAAAAGTGTGGTCCGAGGCTGTACGCAGGGAGGGGAGAAGGGATCGATGCCGTCGGGTTGTCTTGCTGGTGCGTCGGGTCAAGCGACGGACAGCCGCGCAAAAAGAGCGATCCAGTCAGCTCGCCGTCTCCTCGACCTTCACAGCCGAAGAGCGCACATACCGTCAGAGCAAGAACCCCAAAACAGCTCCGCCGCATAACACCTTTCTATCACACACAGCCGTGTCGGCGATACCGGGAGAGAGCCCCAGGCTAGCGGACCAACGCCGAGATCGCCTTGAACTCAGGACTGCCTGCGCGATGGAGCCAATCGAACAACACTGTTTCCGTTGCTGTCACGATGGCACCTGCCCGCTCGGCCAGCACCAAGCCAACGCGCGCATTTTCCGGGTCACGCGAGCAAATCGCGTCGTGCGGGACGTGCACCTGATAGCCGACATGCATCAGATCACGCACCGTCTGATAGACGCAAATGTGCGTCTCCATTCCCATGACGACGATCTGGGTGCGACCCGTCGCGGCTATCGCGGACGCAAGGTCGGGCGCGGCCCAAACCGAAAACTCGAGCTTCTCGAGGTTCGGGGTGCCCGCTGGCAGCAAGTCGGCCAGCTCGGAAATGGTAGCGCCCAAGCCACGCCGATACTGCTCTGACACGAGGATGGGCACTCCAAGCGTCTTCGCCCCTTCGATCAGCCGTGCCGCATTGCGGACAAGCTGTGCAAGCCCATCCTTGGGCATCGCTGCACAAAGCCGCTGCTGAACGTCGACACAAATCAGGAGGCTGTTCTGCGAAATCAACCGCAAAGGCGAAGGGGTTGCGGGAGACTGGGCGGGATTTGTCATGGCCCAATGCTAGCCGAGAGGAAAGAGAGAAGGAGCGAAAAGAGGGAAGGGAAGCAAAGCGGGGAAGGAAGGAAGAGTGAAAGATTGGAGAGAAAAAGAAAAAGGCCTAGAGGATGAGCTCTAGGCCTTTTTGAGAAGAATTCCTGGCAGCGACCTACTCTCCCACACAGAGTCCCGTGCAGTACCATCG
>CAYTGC010000412.1:0-4438 GCA_964437195.1 uncultured Myxococcales bacterium
AGCCATCGGCGCGCGGGTCCGCCATGTTGCGCAGCCAGCGGTTGCCGTAGAGCGTGATCTTCTCGCCAATGAGGTAGTCGCCAGCGTCGGCGGTGTTGTTCGCATAGTACTCGACCATGGTGCCGAAGATGTCGCTGGTCGATTCGTTCAGACCACCCGACTCTCCCGAGTAGACAAGACCAGCCGTGCGAGCGGTCACGCCGTGTGACATCTCGTGGCCAGCCACGTCGAGCGAAGTAAGCGGGCTAAAGCTCCGCCCATCGCCGTCGCCGTAGGTCATGCAGAAGCACGAGTCGGACCAGAAGGCGTTGTTGTACGAGCGGCCGTAGTGGACACGGTTGAACGAGCCCTTGCCATCGTTGGCGATGCCGTTGCGGCCATGAATGTTCTTGAAGTAATCCCAGGTGAGAGCGACACCGACGTGCGCATCAACCGCAGCGCTGGCGAGATCGCCCGTGGTGCCGTTGCCCCACACATTGTCGAGGTCCGTGAAGATGGTTCCGTTTCCGGAGGTCTTCTTGTTCATGTTGGTCGTGTAGCCACTGCCACGATCTGGATCACGCATCTCGAAGCCACCGGTGATGCTGTTCGCGGTCAGAGGCAGCGTTCCCATGTAGAGGCTCTTGCCCGATCCCACCGCCGCCGTCTCTTTCACTTCGTTGTGACGGCTCAGATAGGCACCGGTCAAGGCATCGACGTAGGTGTGCTGGATGCTCGAGTAGTCGTCCTTGACTTCGTCGTTGTAGATCACGACGTCGTAGGCGAGCTTGGGAGTATCGCCGAACGCGTGCACGACAAGGCTGACCTTGGCAAGAATCGCCGTACCGGTGTAGTGGCGCAGCGCTTCCGCAGTCGCCGAGAGCGCACTGATGTTGGCCTGAAGACCCACGTTCACCGGCGTCTTCAACGTGGAGGAAAAGCCGAGGAACGTGCTGCCTTTCTGGTGCAGAACCAAGTCACCGCCATGAACCGGAAGATTGCTGTAGGCGCGGTTGTAGTGGGTGTGCGTCTGGCCGAGTTGATCCGTCAGGACAGCCGACTCTTGCAGCGTGTCGCTCGTCCCGAGACCGATCATCGACCCGTTTGATTTGGCCATCGCCAGGCTGTTCGGGTCGCCAGCAACATCCGTCACCGGAGCCGTCGGCTGCACATCAACCTGAGGTCCACCGGGATCGAGCACCTGATCCATCGGAGTCTCAGTCCCGCAAGCCGCAGCCAACATCACAGAAGCCAGGAGAAGGTTCTTTGCTTCTAGATCCGATCGAATCCCAGCCTCGCTGTGGCACCGCGACTTGGTGTGAATGGGAAGTGCGTGGGAAGGCGAGTCGCACAGCCATTGTCTGCCGGTTCAGACCTAAAGTAGCCTGTCACTATCGTGCATCGAAATCGCTGCGAAGACTTGCTGTGTGTGGTGCTGTCCTTGCCTGCGCTCGTCGCGCCGACGTGGGCACTGGCCTGCTCGGGACCAGGCGCGGGGGAGCTCATCGCGAAAAACGAACGGCTGGGCGTGATTCTCTGCCTTGTAACGATGCTACTGGCGGTTGTCTTCCTGCTCACCCGGAGGCTGCGGTCGCGCGCCTGGAACAGGAAGTGGCCGCTTGTGCTGCTTGCAGTTGCGCATCCCGGCTGGTGGATGAGCGCTCGGCATGGGGACTGTGGTTTCACAGTACGCGACGGATCGATCTTGATGCTGTCGCTGACGGTAATCTACGGAGCAGTCTGCTGGTTGCGCGCCAAACCTGACGAGCCGCGAGCAACCGAGTGACTTCACGCGGAATCACGGCGGCCCGAGCCGCGCAACGTCCACAGCGCAAATCCCCACACGAACACAAACGCGAGCAAGCCAAGCGAGCCCGGTCGGAAGCCGAAAAAGTAGACCTGATTGGCAAAGTCCCAGCTCTCACGCACGATTCCCATGATGCACAAGAGACTGAACCATGACCGTCGCTGAGTCAGGATCGCAAGCAGCGAAGCGCAGAGCATCGCGGCATTCCTTCCCGCAAGCTCCACGAGCTGCATCGCGAGCGCATCACTTTGCAGTGGCGATGACAAGATCACGTAGGACTTGCCAAGAAGTATCGCCACGGTGATGGCAATCAGGATGTTGATCCACAGTGGGACTCTAAGCGTCATGTCACAGTCCTTTGCGTGGCAATCGGAGTGGTTCTTTCCTCGCTGCGGTGAATCCAAAGGAGTCCGCCCAGGCTGGCCATTTCGATCATCACAAACACGGCCAGCGTGCGCGCAACGAACGCATCAAGCCCCGGAGTCACAAGTGAGTTCAGGAAGTCGCCGCAGTCGGCGATGAGCCGAACAGACAGCATCAGCGCCAACAGATCGCGCCGCCGAAGGATGACTGCTCCGAGAAGGCCTGCGCCGATGGCCAAGAGTCGAACGCCGAGGTTGCGAACCGTCCAGACTTCTTGCGTGCTGCTCGCCGTGTAATGGATGAAATCAATGCTGTGAGTGGTGATGAAGGAATAGGCGGAGGCGAGGTACATGAGCCCCAACAGACCTGCCACACCTTGAATCGCAAACAGAGCCAGTCGTCTTGCCGCTGCCAAATCGAAGCTCCGGTTCTGCGCACAGACAGCCCGAGGGAAGCTCGGAAGCGTGCACGGAGAAGATCATCGGAGGATGCTGAGAAAAGAACAATCTAGCCAGAAGAAGAAATACTGTTCAGTCACGCTGAACAGTTCCGTACAAAATCACGCCCAGACCACAAGCAGTGATTGCTTGGCGAAGCCAAGTTCCCTCACGGGGGCTCACAGGATTGGGGAAGCAAGACAGGTCCTGTCGTTGAGAAAAGAGCTTCTTTGCTTCTAGATCCGATCGAATCCCAGCCTCGCTGTGGCACCGCGACTTGGTGTGAATGGGAAGTGCGTGGGAAGGCGAGTCGCACAGCCATTGTCTGCCGGTTCAGACCTAAAGTAGCCTGTCACTATCGTGCATCGAAATCGCTGCGAAGACTTGCTGTGTGTGGTGCTGTCCTTGCCTGCGCTCGTCGCGCCGACGTGGGCACTGGCCTGCTCGGGACCAGGCGCGGGGGAGCTCATCGCGAAAAACGAACGGCTGGGCGTGATTCTCTGCCTTGTAACGATGCTACTGGCGGTTGTCTTCCTGCTCACCCGGAGGCTGCGGTCGCGCGCCTGGAACAGGAAGTGGCCGCTTGTGCTGCTTGCAGTTGCGCATCCCGGCTGGTGGATGAGCGCTCGGCATGGGGACTGTGGTTTCACAGTACGCGACGGATCGATCTTGATGCTGTCGCTGACGGTAATCTACGGAGCAGTCTGCTGGTTGCGCGCCAAACCTGACGAGCCGCGAGCAACCGAGTGACTTCACGCGGAATCACGGCGGCCCGAGCCGCGCAACGTCCACAGCGCAAATCCCCACACGAACACAAACGCGAGCAAGCCAAGCGAGCCCGGTCGGAAGCCGAAAAAGTAGACCTGATTGGCAAAGTCCCAGCTCTCACGCACGATTCCCATGATGCACAAGAGACTGAACCATGACCGTCGCTGAGTCAGGATCGCAAGCAGCGAAGCGCAGAGCATCGCGGCATTCCTTCCCGCAAGCTCCACGAGCTGCATCGCGAGCGCATCACTTTGCAGTGGCGATGACAAGATCACGTAGGACTTGCCAAGAAGTATCGCCACGGTGATGGCAATCAGGATGTTGATCCACAGTGGGACTCTAAGCGTCATGTCACAGTCCTTTGCGTGGCAATCGGAGTGGTTCTTTCCTCGCTGCGGTGAATCCAAAGGAGTCCGCCCAGGCTGGCCATTTCGATCATCACAAACACGGCCAGCGTGCGCGCAACGAACGCATCAAGCCCCGGAGTCACAAGTGAGTTCAGGAAGTCGCCGCAGTCGGCGATGAGCCGAACAGACAGCATCAGCGCCAACAGATCGCGCCGCCGAAGGATGACTGCTCCGAGAAGGCCTGCGCCGATGGCCAAGAGTCGAACGCCGAGGTTGCGAACCGTCCAGACTTCTTGCGTGCTGCTCGCCGTGTAATGGATGAAATCAATGCTGTGAGTGGTGATGAAGGAATAGGCGGAGGCGAGGTACATGAGCCCCAACAGACCTGCCACACCTTGAATCGCAAACAGAGCCAGTCGTCTTGCCGCTGCCAAATCGAAGCTCCGGTTCTGCGCACAGACAGCCCGAGGGAAGCTCGGAAGCGTGCACGGAGAAGATCATCGGAGGATGCTGAGAAAAGAACAATCTAGCCAGAAGAAGAAATACTGTTCAGTCACGCTGAACAGTTCCGTACAAAATCACGCCCAGACCACAAGCAGTGATTGCTTGGCGAAGCCAAGTTCCCTCACGGGGGCTCACAGGATTGGGGAAGCAAGACAGGTCCTGTCGTTGAGAAAAGAGCTTCTTTGCTTTCATGTCACGTCCTTGTATAGGTCGTCGGAAATATCGCCCGAGTT
>CAYTGC010000413.1:0-4416 GCA_964437195.1 uncultured Myxococcales bacterium
AGCGTGGTGCGTGTTCACCACATGATCACTTGCGAGAACCTACTGCTCCGTGCGGTATGATGGTCTGATTTCTGTTTTCAACCTAGGGAGGTCTGTACATGCAGGAAGTACACAAGCCGACTGTCCATCGGCGAACATGGTCCAAGCTGGTCGGCGTGTTTTGTGTGGGTAGCATCGCCGCAGCGGGCGTCTTGGTCGCCTGCGGTTCGTTGGGCAACAGCGGTTCAAACAGTGATCCGAACAGCACGGGCAACGATGCAAGCGTTTTGGATGTCGATGCTGCTGTGAGTGGCGATGACGGAGGCGGTTCAGGATCGGGCAAAGACGGAATGGTAGACGCGGCTCCCCCGGACCTCGCTCCGCTTCCGCCGGACCTGACGTGCGTTCCTTTGGCGACCCCCGATGCCCCGGACCCGCTTTTCCAAGACACCAACTGTGACGGAATCGATGGGGACGAAAAGGCAGCGATTTTCGTATCGCCGACCGGAAATGACGCCAATGCGGGCACCATGGCAAGCCCAGTGCAGACCATCACCAAAGCCCTATCGCTCGCGGCAGCCGAGGGAAAGACGAACGTCTACGCATCGAAAGGAACCTATGCCGAAGCAGTGAGTCTCCGCGCGGGCATCAGCTTGTACGGCGGATTCGATCAGGCCACGGGCTGGAGCCGGAGCGCGGCGAACGTGACACGCATCGCTGCCCCCGGAGGCGCGGTGATTGCGGCAGGAATTGGCAAAGAAACCCACGTAGAATTCCTAACGCTGGAGGCCACCACGCCCCTGACCGGAACGTCTTCATTCGCAGTGTTTGTCACAAATAGCAGTGGCCCGATTTTCCTTCGCTATAACCAAGTGGTTGCTGCCGATGGACTCAGCGGAGCATCGGGGGCAAATGGGACAAATGGAGCCAGCGGCAACTCGGGACAGAATGGAGCCAATGGTGTCGGCGGAATGGCCACGACGGCATTGGGTGGTGCGCCTGGCTCGTCATCCTGCAGCCGGGCCGGTGGCCAAGGAGGCTCGGGTACTTCGGCAAATGGCGCCGGGGGATTGAGTGGAGCGGGGAATCCTGGCTCGGGTGGAGCCGGTGGCTTCGCGGGTGACTGCCTGTTCAAGATGTCGACGTTTGGCGCAAACGGACTCAGCGGCATTGATGGCGCTTCGGGAACCAACGGTGCCGCCGCGGCTGGATTTTCGGGGGGTACCGCAACGGGGATTCTGCTTGGCGCAGGGGGCGATGGAACAAGCGGACAGCCGGGTGCTGCTGGGGGCGGGGGCGGCGCAGGCGGCGGTGATCCTGGTGCGTTTCCGTGTACTCCAGATACAGCAGGTGCAGGCGGAGGCGGAGGAGCGGGCGGTTGCGCTGGCAGTGGTGGAAAAGGTGGCGCTCCCGGCGGGATTTCCGTCGGCATCTATTTGTTTCAGACCACGGCAACGATCTCGGACTCGACGATACGCTCAGGAAACGCTGGTGCAGGAGGCAAAGGAGGGAGCGGTTCGTTAGGCGGCGCGGGGGGCGCAGGCGGGTCTGGCGGAAAGAAAATCAACGAAGCTGCAGGCGGCGGCAATGGCGCCGTCGGCGGCAGTGGCGGAAACGGCGGTGCCGGTGCGGGTGGCAGTGGGGGCGTCAGCTTTGCGATCTACGGCAAGGCTGCAACGCTCACCCAGGTAAACAATACCCTCACGGCTGGTGCTGCGGGAATTGGGGGAGCCGGTGGTACGAGCTTCCTTGGCACAGCTCCGAACGGTCCGGCGGGATTGACGGCACCGATGCGCCTCGATTAAGCGCCGCCTACTGTTCGAAAACAGACTGGAACTGAACCATCACCCATCGCAAGACCGACCGATTCCGGACGAACCACACGGGCCACCTTTCACCAGATGTCTGTGAGCCCGTAACAAGGAGGTCTGTAGCCACATCGATCTGTTGGCTCAACCAAAATCCCGAACCATTCCGCTTCGTGGTGAAAAAAATCCACGGCGCTCCTTCCCGGGCCAGCCAGTTGCAAGCATCCACAGGCACGCTGAGCCTCGGGAAAATAAGTTTGATGGATCGTCCTTCCAGGCAAACCAAGAATTCCCGCGGATAGGAAGTCCAACCGCGGTTTTGGCACCATGGCCCGGGAAGTCATCATGTGCACCGGAGCCCGATCCGGCGACGGCAGCGGACATTCTATCGCAGACTGTCGCCGATATGGAGGGAGAATAACAAATGTTTGTGTCTGTGATGGTTGGCGGACAGGCCGATGGCATGGGGCTCGTTGGCGAGGCTGGAGAGATTGGTGGTGTTGGGGGGCGAGCTTAGCTCGACCAGCTCGATGGGATTGGATCGACCGCTGCTGGATCGCTCCAATCGGCAGAATCGGGGATGGGTGGAGGCGATCGGGCATAAGCACTAACCTAAATTGTTAACGATGGATGGAAGGGTTTCTGTCCATTGTGTGCGCTTGCGTTTGGGATTGGCGAGAAGGGGGCAGAGTTGGGGACCGAAGCGGAGGAGTTGGGAGGGATACAGGGGGCGGCTCAGGACGGCGAGGACAGCGTCGCGGGCTTCGAGGAATTCACGCCAGAGACTGCGCCGCTGCGAAGTCGAATCCCCAGGGGGAAAAAAAGCGGGCCTTTTGCAGGAGCCGCTCGATGAGCAGTGCGGTCAGGAGCTTGCCTTGGATGAAGGCTCGCGCCGATGCATCGGCTCGTTTGGGAACGTGTCCGAGGCGAAGCAGCGACTTGAGCCGCTTGAAACACAGCTCGATCTGCCAACGGGCGCGATACAGATGAAGCACCTGCTCCGTCGAGGCCTCCTCTCTCGGCAGCGTCGTGAGCACGAACAGATACTCGGCGGCCTCCAGCGTCTGTGGTCTTACGGTCTTGCCCTTCCTCGCCGCGTCGCGCCGCAGCTTCTGCTTGGCTCGCTCTGCGACGGCGGGACTCTTTCTGACCGCACACAGTCTGGCATTCCACAGCGTCTGTTCGGACGCGAAGCAGACCTCCCACTCGCGCGGAGTATGTCCAGACAGACTCCGCAGCGTCGACAGCAGAGGGAAGTCCGAGAAATCCTCAGCCTGCAAAAGCGGAAAGGAATTGCTGCTCAGTCGGACGATCACGTCGCCGCCCTGCTTGAGCACATGTGCCACACCCTCGCGATGACAGTAGCCTCTGTCGCCGAGCAGCACGTCTCCGCTGTGGACCGGAATTCGCCGATACGTCTCACCGCCTTTGTCGTCGGTCACTTCGTAGAAGTCACACGCCATCTGGGGCAGACTGATGCTGTAATGCACGCGCCAGTCGGTTCCGGTACTGCCGGGTTCCTCGACGGTAGTGGCGTCGACCGCACGGAGCCGATGACCGGCGAGCACCGGAATCTCATCGTCTCCGAATCGACTCTGCGCAAACAGCCGGAACGACAACTCGCGCAGAAAATCCTCTGAACTGCGCAGACGCTTGAGCAGCGCCACGTCGCTGAGCTTCGCAATCCCTTGCGCCGTTGCCCGCGCCGCCGCCTGTTTGAGCGACAGCCCCGTCGCCACATGCAGCAGCAGCACCTGCAGCAGAACTTTGGGATCCTGCAGCTCTCCGCGTCGACGACGAACCGCCCCCGTCTCTTTCGCCAGCTCACGCCATCCCACCGGCAACAAGCTCGCCAAGATTTCCCATTCCAGATCAAGCCGCGTAGTCATCATGCTCAATAGATAAACATGAACACATCTGTCATCAAGAAATTAGGTTAGTGCTTATGGGACATGCCCCCCGATGCAGGCGGCCTACGACCCAACACCGGTTGTCCCTCGCCGCATGTATTTCACTTCTTGCACCACGCCATCGGGAACGCCACGGATGCTGGTCTCCGCGACCCTCCTCGGCGTGATCGCGGGCACCAACACCGCGGTCACAGCGGCCGTCAACTTTCGCCAGGTCGGTCCCGTATCGGCCATCGGTCTTGCTCGCTATGACAAAGATGGGAACCTGTCTGGCCCCATCAACTGGGTCGTCGACAAAGCCGGCACGTTCCTTTCCTATCCTCAGCTCGTCGCACTCGGAGACGGTACCTTCGTGCTTGGCTATGGTGACATGGTGACCCTTGCAGCCAATCAGGCAGCCACTGCGGCCGGTATGAACATCGACGACCAGTTTCGGATCCCAAGCGCGTATCACGTGATGCAGGTGGATGCTAACGGAACTCCGCTCGGACCCGACCAGACGCTTTCGAATGCAGGCTGGGGCGAGCAGGATCAGATGGCATCACTCGGCGCCGGACGGGTGGGTTGGGCATATATCCCCTCACCTGTAAGAATGGACAACAAAAATCCTGCCTGTCTTTCGTCCAGTATCCAGCTCAGTGTTTACAAGAAAGACTGATCCGACTCGTCCATTCCCAAGTGATCCGGATCGATTTCGGCGCAGCAGGAGAGAGCGTGGC
>CAYTGC010000414.1:0-4396 GCA_964437195.1 uncultured Myxococcales bacterium
CGACGCCGTAGTGCTTGGACTGCGAAAGGAATCCCTTGCTGATTCGTCACCGGTCGCCGTTCCTTGGTGTGAATACTGATCTCCTGCGTTTCCGTCCGTCCAGATAAGGCATGTGCCGCAATTCCCAATCCGAGCGGAGTAGTCCGTAGATCAAAAAGTCGTGTGGCGTGCCGCGACAGATTCGGAAGCTGCGCAACAACCCTCGCGCACAAATCCGAGCCGTTCCCAAAGCAGTGCCGAGCGATCTTCGCCCCGCCTTCGCCATGGTACGCACCGCAGCGTCCCCCTTTCAAAGCCGGGGAAATGTTGCGAGGATGCGCGGACTAAAAGCTACCTACATAAGCGCTAGGCTGAGACTCAGGGCCCCGAGTCCACCGCCTAGCCCTAGCGAAGCAGTTCCAGGCCCGAATAGCTGCATCTCCGATTTGGCGAGAACGACGGTGCCAGTCACGATGCTCACTGCCGCGCCTACGCCAGCAACGATTGAGACTGCGGTACGAAGCGCTGAGCGCTTAAACTGCACTTGCACGCTTGTGTCTTTGTACACCGTGAGCAGACACTCATTGGGCGAGGCTTCGGTGGTTCGACAAGGAACCGACCACGACACAGTGGAGCCAGGGAGCGTCGGCTCTGCAACCAGCGTGGTCGAGGTCAGCGGCGACTGAGCCACATTGTGCAGTTGAAACGAACACAGCTTCGTGCTGCAGCGGAACTCGTTGTTGACTACTCTTACGGAGCCAGAACCATATTTGTAGATAGATAGAGTAACATCGCGCAGACGTCTTTGCTCGGCTTCTGCGATTCCATCTTTGGCCATTCTCATTAGTGGAGAGTCACTTGCATCAGTCTCTGATTCAACGTAGCGAGTCAAGATCTCCATCGCTTGCGAATATCGCTCCAGCTTGTTGAGCAGCAAGCCAATTCGCAATAAGATACGCATGTCGTTGAATGTATTGTATGCGTCCTTGTACACATCCAAGGCTTCGGAGTTGCTCTTCGCATTCTCCAGATCGCGGGCGCGCTTGATCAGCTCTACGCACTCCCGCTGGTCTTTGCAGGAGTTCTTACTTTCATGGTTGATCTGCTCAGATGAGCTGGGTCTTGCGCTTGGACTGCGCATGCTGCTGTCGGCAGCGTGGGCGATGCCCGGCACACAGCTGAGCAGAAAGAGGACGACGATGTAGTGGCTAACTACCAAAGAGGGACTCATCGGTGGCTCCTGCTGGCTTGGGTGGATCGGGGACGACTGACTCGGTGCTGCGCTTGGGGACTATCCGGGCTCTGTTCGACTCGGCGCGAACGGACCGTTTGGGCTTGGCCTCCGGCTCGGGATCGGGCGCGGCTTGCGGGGCGATCGGCGAAAGGGACGCGGGCATCGGTAAGGGCTGGACGATGACCTCATCAGCTAACGTGGCGACATCGGGCTGCCTCGTTGCGGGCACTGGTGGGGATGGCAGAACTTTCGGCGGAGAGGTCGCTGTTCCAATGTTTACGCGGTGCCTCCCTGGCAAGCGCGCCAACCACGGCAGGATCAGCACTACTACCACCCATCCGATGACTCCTCCGCCAAGCACAAAGCCGGTACGACGCAGAATCATGCGCGCTGGCCTTCGAACCACAGTTGTCTGCTGGAGGAGTAGCTGCGCCCCCGCAGCGGGCGACGAAGAGGCAAGCGCAGGCGGCGGCAGCGGCGCAATCTGGCTGGCCGCAAGCTGCATGTGTGGTGAAGGCTCAGACAGCGTGCGCAGCCGCGCAGCCACCTGCTGCATCGTTGGCCGGGCATCGGCCTGCTTGACAAGGAGTTGCTGAACCAGCGTCGCGACCGGCTCGGGCACCTCGGGCGCGACAGAGCGAAGGCTCGGTGGTGGCTCGAGGACGTGAAGGAACAGATAGCCGTTTGGAGTCTCTGGCTGGAACAGCGGTCGTCCTGCAAGCATCTCGAACAAGATCACGCCTAGCGAGTACACGTCGCTCTTGTCGTCAACCCGCGCTGCCCCACGACACTGCTCCGGCGACATATAGCGAGGCGTGCCCATGATCACATTGCTGGCGGTAGCGTCGAGACCTGCGTGCGCCAGCTTGGCAATCCCAAAGTCGAGGATCTTGACTCGCTCGCCGGTAAGCACCATCGGGTCAGGGATCAGCATGACGTTGTGTGGCTTTAAGTCGCGATGTACGATCCCGGCTGCGTGCGCGGCTGCCAACGCAGACGCTATCTGCCAACCGATATAAAGCACATGAAAGAGCGGCTGTTCGCCACTTTGTACGCGAGCGGCGAGGCTTTCTCCCTTCAGTAGCTCCATAATTAAATAGGTAGAGCCATCTTGCAGTCTTCCCGAGTCGATGACTTGAACGATACCAGGATGATCAATCGCCGCAGCGGCTCGGGCTTCATTCAAGAAGCGTGACACATACTGACTTTGTGAATTGAACTGTGGTGCCAGTAGCTTGATCGCAACGTGATGACCAATGCCTTGATGCACAGCTTCATATACGACGCCCATGCCACCTTCGCCAAGTTTCTTGAGAAGGCGATATGGACCAATTGTTGAAAAAGTCATCGTCATAATAGTCACAGCCTTAGCCGATACGCGAATACCTAGTTTCTACTAGTTTAAAAAACTGTATGGAACTTGCAGACAGCGCAGCAATGTCGCTTGAAAGGCTGCGAACAGTCAGACTGGCATCCACACAGCGCACGATTCGGCGGACCTGGACAAAACACGTCGCGTCATGATGAAAAAACTCTGCGTACGTCTATGGCAAGGGTTATGCCAAGTGCAGTAGAAAGCACGTACTCGACGCAGAATGAAGAGATTGGGAAGCCACGCTGGTGAGTCTGAAAAGCGCAGTTGGAAACTCAGCTTGTGTCGCAAATCGAATCAGACAAAGTCGCAGCGGATGCGGAAGAAGAGCCTCCTAATAAGAGAAGGAGCAGCATCGGGAAAAGGTTGGCAGATTGGGCCACAAAACCAGAGAGTAGGGAGAGTAGGCGGTCAACTCAAGGTGCAAAGAGCGGAGCGCAAACAAGCATATTCCCAGAAAAAGCACAGCGTGCCAGGATAACGATGGGAATCTATTCAGCCCAACTCTTGAGATCCGGTATTGGTCGGGCATTCACCTTTGTCAATCGGTGAACCGCTGCACCGAGTGAGCCCTACGCGTTCCTTTCCGAATATCATGGAATGAAGAGATTAACGCGGGCGCCGCACTGCTGAAATGCCTCGATATCACCAGGATCGAACGTAATTCCTTGCTGACTCAGATAGGCAAAGCCCGCCGCCGCCGTCTCTTTGATGGCGTACGGATACGGTGGGGGGGCGAGCGTGAACACGACGCGTGTCGCAACACGCGCAATCCAGCTGTCCGTGAGCATCACAAAGGCGGCAGTCGTTTCCCGAAGGATCGTACTTCTCTCCTTCAAAACCTGACCTTGGCGGCGCATGAAGTCCTTGTCCTCGCGCTGGCCATCACCCACGGACATCAGGAATCCGAATAGGCCCTTGCTTCGGGTTCGGGCATCAATCGATCTGGCAAGCTCCGCAAAGTAGATATCGATTTCTCTTGCCGTCGCTGTACCCGGCAGAATCGTGACAAACAGATTCCCCCACAAGTCCATGTAGAGCCCAGGCTCGACGATGGGCCACCTTGCAAGCTGGATAGACGGCTTCTGAGGCATCCGCTGATCTCACCTTTCATGACGGACTGGCGTCTCATCCGGTTGGTTCACATCCATCTCATGATGGACCGTAGACTCCCCCATGGCCAGAGGATTATCGCTCCGCTGCTGAGCAGCTCTGTCGCGCGCCGTGACGTCACTTCGATGTCTTCGGCTGCGCCGCAAGGCCAGGGAAACCTTCACGCCCTTCTCGACAGGAGCGATTGTGATACAAACAGTCCTTTCCGTCGGAAGGCTTCCAACAAACGGGCTGTTACCGATAAAGAACGGCACGGAAGTCGAAAGCTCGTAGCGCCTGCGCACACGCGATGCACAGACGGACAAGTGCCAGTCATCGTGAGGTCGATTCTTACAAAGTGCCGGGTCGTTCTTGCGGATCTCAATCGGCGCTGAGAGCGGCTCTCGCGCTGCGGGTTCGTCAAGCAGGAGCCGTTCATTCGGTACAAACACCGTCGGCAGTCTTGCAGAAGACGTACCTTCTTGCGGGCGCTACATTGGCTGCACTTGCGGTGACTCCGAGTCATAACCGCAAGTGCATAGGCTCTTTAGAGCTACTTTGTCGGTACGTTATGGGCCAGTCAGCGCGCGCATGGCCGTGCGCAGGCGCTCGTAGCTCAGTGCGTCTTTTCCGAGGGTAACCTGCAAGTCGGCGGCAATCTGCGCGAGGACTTCGACTGCCGACAGACCGACCCGCTCACCGAGCATCAGACGATACCG
>CAYTGC010000415.1:0-4395 GCA_964437195.1 uncultured Myxococcales bacterium
CGCAGAGCTTGGAGGCTGATTGAATGCCAGTATCCGTATTCGGAGCATTCATCTGTCCGCCGGTCGTATTGGGGGTCACGCCAACGTAGTAGCCACGGCTTGGCGAAGCGTTCATCAGGTTGTTCACCGTGGTGTTAAGCTGAGTCACGTTGGTCGACAGCGTGGTCACGCGGGTGATGTCAGTGCTCGAGATCGAGGCGCCACCCTTGGCCGTACACGACAGGGTCTTGAACTCGCCACCAGCGCCGGTGTTGGTCAGCAGTTGCCCCGTGCAGTTGGTCACGCCCGTGACACCGTTTCCGGGCGGAATCGCGCACACCAGGTTACCGCTCTTGTAGGTCAGGTACTCGCCCGTCTTGCAGATCGGGAGCGTCCCAGTGACCGTCAGTTCCTCAACGTTCTGGGCAATGTGGTCGCTGCCCATCATCAGCGGGGCGAGCGACAGCAGGAATGCAAATTTCATCTTGCTCATGTTCGTTCTCCCCCTCATTACTGGCAGCATGCGATCGGCAGGACATCGCTGCAGAACGCCGAGTTCGGGGCTGTGTTACCAGCGTTGAACTTCAAGCCATTGGAACCATTCGACAGCGCAGTCCACTCAAACGCCGTTCCCCAGTAACCGCCACTGGTTGCGCCGTTGGTGAAGCTCGCACAGTTGTCATTTAGCCCCTGGCCCACATTCGCCGCACCGGTCGCAATCGACTTCCACGAAGTCATGTAGACCCACGACTTCGCGACGGTGTCGGTCTGGGCGATCTTGCCGCGTGCGACGTTCATGTACATGTCGTAGACCGAGCACATGTACGAGCCTGCGCCGTACTGAGCCGTGCAGATTTCGGCCGCGCCCAGGATTCCGGTCTTGCCGTTCGAGCTGATGTTGCCCGCGGTCTTGGTCGTGCTAAGGCCCTTGTACACGCCGTAGGTCTGACGCGAACCGAGGAGGTTGTTGACGGTCGTATTGATCGTGCTGAGCGTCGTCGAAACCTGGTTGACGGCCTTGACCGCGTCCGCACCGCCCGGGTTTTCGTTGTTGCGCGCCACGCACTTGACGGTCGAGCCGTCTTCCGAGGTGAGCGCTTCGATGAACGGCTGGCACTCCGGCAGCTTCTGCGAACCAACCGGAAGGCTGGTGCAGACGAGCTGGCCGTTTGCATCGGTGGTGAGCACTTGGCCGTTCGTGCAGTTGTCGGGCAGCTTGACCTGGGTTCCGCTCGTCGATTCGCTTCCGCAGGCAAACAGCGGAGCGACGAGACATGCAGCAAGGTACAGTTTCTTATTGCTAGTCCGCATGGGTGTCTCCGTTTCCGCTTACTGGCAGCACGCGATGGGGAAGGTCTTGTCGCAGGTGGTCTGCGCGCTAATCGAGAATCGAAGCATGCGAGGCATCGCCGTCGGCGCCCCCGTATACGTCGAGGTCTCCCACGAACCCACGGCTCCAACCCAACCCTTCGAGCCATCACCCTGGGTGAAGCTGCCGCAGTTTTCACCAAGACCGGCGTAGTCATCCGCAGCCGCCGTCGGCTGGATTCCGGTGACTTGTGCCGGCGTCGGCCGGTTCCAGCCGATCATGTAGATCCATGCTTTGGGGACTGTCGTGGTCGCCGTCGCCGTCATAAGGGGGTTGCCCGCAGCAACCGACTGATACATCTCGTACGGGGTACACATGTGCGCGCCCAGGCCGAACTTGGCGATGCAAGCATCCGCCGCACCACCGACGCCAACGGCGCCGCTCTTCGGGCCGACGATTTTGCCGGCGAACTTCAGGTCGGTAAGGCCGACAAACTGCGACCCAATGCCCGATGGGGTCTTGATGTCGTTCACCTTGTTGTTCAGGTCGGTGTACTGCTTCTCAAGGGCCGTAATCTGGTTGCTCAGCTCGGTGGTGGTGCCGCCCGTTCCCTTTTCAACGCACTTGAGCATGCCGCCTTCGACCGTCAGAGCCTGCGAGGACGTGCAGACCGGGGCTGCGGTCGAGGTCGCAGCGACTGACACGCAGGTATAACCGCGGCCCGTGGAGTCGATTCCTAGGATCTGGCCCTCCTGGCAATCAGGAAAGCTCAGGCCGCCCGTAGGAATGACTGCGCCAGTGGTAGTGCCGCCGCCACAGGCGGACAGCAGAACGACGAATGGTACAGCGAAGCTACTTACACGCTTGCTCATATCCCCTCCAGTTAAAATTAGACAAATTACATTTCTCTTGTTCCCGCCCTCGACGCAAGCACATCGCACAAGCCACCGGAATGACGGAGAAAGAAAAACGGCATTCTGAGTGCGTGTTTAGATCGAGCAGATCGAATCTCATCCCCAGAAATGTTGCGGTGCCTCGTCGGGATGCGGTATTGCTTCCCTATGCTTCTGCCTCGCTATCGCCGCCAGCGCTGTTTGGCGCTCATGCCGCCTGGGCTTTTGGGCATCCTGCTCCTAACGGTTGGCTGTCCCAACCTTTCAGCCAAGCGTCAAACCGAAGGCAAAAAAGGCACCGTGCTGGCCCAAATTGACGACGTGACCATCACCGTGTCCGAGTTTGAGGACCGAATCAACGGCCAGACGCCGTATGTCCGATCTCGCTACACCGGACTCGATCAGAAGAAAGAGTTCCTCGACAACCTGGTCAAGTTCGAAGTCCTGGCCAGTGAAGCCCGTCGCCAAGGACTCGATCGCGATCCAGAAGTCGTCCGGGCGATGAAGCAAGTGATGATCCAGAAACTGCTCAAACAGCGGTTCGACCGGCTGAAGCAGGAAGACATCACGGACGATGAGGTGAAGTCCTACTTCGATTCCCATCAGGACGAATTCAACCGTCCACCAGAAGTGCGCGTCAGCATGATCCTCGTGCCCGATGAAGAGACGGCAAAGAAGGTGCTCGCCGATCCGCGGAGCAAGGGACTGGAAAACGTCGGCTTCCGCGAGCTGGTCACCCAGTACAGCATCGACAACGACACCAAGGAACGAGGTGGGGATCTGCGGTTTTTCGACGACAAGAATCGCGAGCTACCGACTGAAGTGGTGTCCGCCGCGTTCAAGCTGGCCAGCATTGGGGATGTCAGCGACCCCATCAAGACCAAGCATGGCTTCGTGATCCTCAAGCTGACCGGCCAACGGCGCGCACTCACCCGAACGCTCGCCGAGGTCAGCCAGCAGATTCGCGCCAAGCTCTTTCGCGAAAAACGGCAAAAAATGATGGACGACTACGAGCGTTCGCTCCGTCAGAAGTTCAAGGTCGAGGTAAACGACGCCAAGCTGTCGGAAGTGCGCGTCGATCTCTCGAAAGACACCGGGGCGCCGGATGATTTGCGCCCGGCCAAGGGCTCAGGAAGCTATCATCCACCCTTCCAAGATGCGCCGCAGGCTTCGCCCATGCGACCCGGAACCCCGGCACAGCCAGCCACTGGCGCGACAGGAACCCCATGACCGACCGAGCCCGACTCTCCTTCCCGCTTGATCTGCGCCAGCTCTGCCGACGCTTCTTGCTGTCGCTGTCGCTGGGTACCTTGCTGCTGTGTTCGACGGCGAGCGCTGGCAATCCGCTCGATCGCGTGCTCGCAGTCGTCAACGATGAGATCATCCTCGACACGGAAGTGCTGCAAGCGACAGAGGTCGAAGCCAAGCAAGCGCTTGCCGGAGTCGAACGCGACTCTGCCGAAGGTCAGCGACGCTACGAAGAGCTCCGCCGCCGAGTCCTCGACAGTCAGATCGAAAAGCTGCTTATCGCCCAATACGCGCGCGAGCAAAAGATCTACGTCACCGAAGAAGAGATGCGCGGCGCGATCAAAGACGTCGTCAAGAACAACAGCCTGAACGATGAATCGCAGCTTCGCGATGCACTCAAGGCGCAGGGACTGACCTGGGACGCGTATAGCAGCATGCTGCGGCAGCAGCTGCTCCAGCTCAAGGTCGTGAACACCGCCGTCCGCAGCCGGGTCACAGTCGGAGACGATGAGGTGCGTTCGTACTATGCCCAGACGGTGCGCCAAGTGGCCGGCGACCAGCTTCAGGTTCGGATTCAGCAGATTGTGATTCCGGTGGGCAAAGAGTCGCCCGCACCGACTGTGGCGGAGCGACGAGCCAAGGCCGCCAAGGTGGTTGAAGGCGCCCGCGGTGGCCAGGACTTCGTCGGCCTGTGTCAGAAGTTCTGCGACGACCCAAGCAAAGGCGATGGCGATACCGGTCTGGTTGCACGAACCGAGCTTCCCGTCGAGCTGCGAGAGGTCGTCGCGACGATGGACCCCGGTGACATCCGTGGCCCGATCCGCGCGGAGCGAGGCTTTTACGTCATTCGCCTCGTTGAAAAGAAGGATGCCGAGGTCCGTCCGTTCGAGGAAGTAAAAGAGACGCTGCGTCGTCAGCTCTACGAACAACAGGTCGACAAAGCCGTCACGTCGTGGCTCAAGGAAC
>CAYTGC010000416.1:0-4391 GCA_964437195.1 uncultured Myxococcales bacterium
TACTCGCTGCTCATCGCGTTCCTCCTCTACGGCAAGGTCAGCTAAGCAGCTTTCGCTGCCACGGCTGTTGGCTAACGCGCCTGGCCGTGACGCCCTGCCCCCGACACAAACGCTGTCGCGCCGCCCACCGTTTCTCCTGACAAGATCGACTGCATTCCCAGCGTAAATTCGCGCGTAAACGACTCTGCCAATGGCAGCGGTGCGTCGAACTGGAGCAGCGTCGACATTCGATCACTGCGCATACAGTTCTGCGGCAACCGGGCCAGTTCCTGGGCCAGCGCTTCCGCTTGCTGACGAACCGCTCCGGACGGCACGACCCGATTGACCAGTCCCATCGACAGAGCTTCCGTCGCTGAAACCGCCCTTCCGGTCAGGATCAAATCCAGCGCTCTGCCAAGCCCGACAATCTGCGGCAAGCGAATCGTTCCACCGTCGATAAGCGGCACACCAAAGCGTCGACAGAAAACTCCGAGCACCGCAGTCTCGTCGGCCACCCTCAAATCGCAGAAGCACGCCAGTTCCAGGCCTCCCGCGACGGCATAGCCCGAGATTGCGGCAATCACGGGTTTTGAAAGGCGCATCCGAGTCGGACCCATCGGGCCATCCCCCTCGACACCAAGCTGGTTCGGATTGCCTTCGGCAACGGCTTTCAGATCGGCCCCGGCGCAGAAATGACCGCCTTCCCCATACAGCACCGCCACTCGCGCTTCTTCGTTGCTATCAAAGTCCCGAAATGCCTGCGCGAGCGCCGCCGCAGTATCACGATCGACAGCGTTGCGCACTTTGGGACGGTCCAAGATCACGGTCCAGACCGCCGCTTGCTTTTCGACTTTCACCATTGTGATCTCCTCTTGGCTGCTCGTTTGTCGACGGGGACACAGAATGTGAAGCAAAGTTCGCAACTTGTGCCAAGCCCAGCCGAACACCTGGGACCAACCCGACAAGGAGGACCCCATGTTTGTCCGCGGTTCAATTTTTTCACTCGTGCTGGCTGTGAGTCTCACCACCATTGCCGCCGCCGCACCGTCGCCCAATCAGACACATACGGATCGCAGTGTCGTGCGGGCTGCCGTCGACGCCGCCGAGCTAAGTCCGCAGAAGACGAAATCGCTGCGCATTCGACTGCACCTGGCGTCGCTACTGCCGCAGCTTCGGGTGACTTTTGGCCGAGGCTGGCAGCTCTCATCGAGCCGGGACTATCTTCTCGAAACACCGACGACGGAAAATGACCGGCTAAGTTATGCGCTGAGTGCGAGCTGGGATTTGGCCCGGCTGCTCGTCCCGCACGAAGAACTCCATCTGGCGAAGGAAGAACAGCGACGGGCGATGCTGCGGCTTCGGCTCGAAGAACGGGTAGCGCGGCTTCTCTCCGAGCGATGTCGACAGACACAGCAGCGAGGAAATCCAGCCGCGCAGGCCAACCTCGCCGCGATCGATGCGACGCTGGATGTGCTCACTTCTGGCAAGTTCCAGCCCCCTAGCGATGACGCGCGAACCTGTCGAGTGCCGCCGCTCCGTAACGAAAGCAGCATCGATGTCAGCACCGACGCAGAAGCGCCATCTCGAGCTGCCGACGAATAGCGCGTCAGATGTGATATTTCTTCGTCTCGATGATTGTTGGCGTCGGCCTAGACCTGTGCCTGATCTCGCGGATGGAAAAAGCGATCGCTCGCAGCGGTGGTCGCTTCGCCGCGCGGGTGTTTACTGCCGAGGAGCGTCGGTACTGCGAAGGTCGAGCCCAGCCAGCGCAACACTTCGCTGCCCGCTTTGCCGCCAAGGAGGCGATCCTAAAGGCGCTCGGGGTTCCCGACGGGTTAAGCTGGCATGAGCTTGAAGTGGGACAAAAGCCCGCGGGTGGTCCCAAGGTCCAACTTCACGGAGCCGCTGCTCGCGCCGCGACGGAAAGAGGCGTATCGGTGCTTCATCTGTCGCTCACCCATCAGGGTGATGCTGCCTGTGCGGTGGTCATCGCTGAGCGACTGCCCTAACCCAAAGGGAAGCAGAGGAAAGATCCATGATTCCGATTGTCACTGCGGCCCAGATGCGCGCCCTCGACGAAGGGACGATTTCCCAGTTGGGTGTGGCTGGCGGAGTACTCATGGAATCGGCGGGACGCGCTGTTGTGACGGTGCTGTCGGACTTGCAACGGCGCGACCTGCTCGACCTGCGCAGGGCCGAAGTGATCGTTGTCGCGGGCCCCGGAAACAATGGTGGCGACGGCATGGTGATTGCGCGCTATCTGCATTCTCAGGGCATTCGCTGTGAGCTGTGGGTGGTCGCGGATCGTTCGCGTGTCCGCGGCGACGCGCTGACGCACCTTCTGGCAGCGGAAAAAAGCGGCGTCATCGCCCAGTTTTGTGATCGCGAGACCGGCCTGCTGCAAAAGCGGCTCGGGGCGCTCACGAAAAGCGATGTCATCGTCGACGCACTGCTTGGTACCGGCGTGTCGCGCAGTGTCAGTGGAAGTCTGGCGCTGGCCATCGCGCACGTAAACACGTCACAGGCAGTGAAAGTCGCCGTTGACCTTCCGTCTGGTCTTGATGCAGACCGCGGCATTCCCAGCGATGCTGGTCCCGACCCCATCATCGTCCGAGCCGACTACACGGTAACGTTTGGCTATCCCAAGCTGGGGTTGTGTGGTTCGCCCGGTTTCGTCTTTGCCGGTGAGATTTTTGTCGCCGACATCGGAATTCCGGACTTCCTCTGTCGAAACCACAAGGTCATGACGCACCTCGTCGATGCCCGAGTGATGTCGCCACTTACCATGCGGCGCTCGCCGCTTCAGCACAAGGGCAGCCACGGACATCTGCTGCTCTTGGCCGGGTCGACAGGGAAGCTCGGTGCGGCAGTGCTGGCGACGGAAGCAGCGCTGCGCACCGGAGTCGGCCTGTGTACTGTCGCGGCACCAAAAGACGCGCTCGACGGATCGCTGGGCGCACGCTGTCCCGAGGCGATGACCCTTCCGTACGCCGCACAGGAGGGTGGGGTGGATCAGCAAATCCTGGCGGCACTCGCGGGAAAAAACGCACTGGCGGTTGGACCCGGGCTGTCACCGACACAGGCCACGCACGATCTTTTGGTCGCCCTGCTTGCACACAGTGAACAACCGATGGTCCTCGATGCCGAAGCACTGAATCAGCTTGTGGGGAAACTCGACGTCGTCAGACAGCGCAGCCGCAGAGGTCGAGCGACGATCCTGACTCCGCATCCAGGGGAAGCGGCACGCCTGCTCGGGACCACGTCGGCGCAGATTCAGGCGGATCGGGTGGCGTCGGTACGCAGGCTCGCAGAACAGACCGACGCGGTGGTGCTGCTCAAGGGTGCCCGGACGCTCATTGCGGATCATCCAAGCGCGACGCACGCAGGGTCACCACTGGCCATGATCCCAACTGGCAATGCAGCAATGGGCTCGGGAGGCATGGGCGACGTCCTGACAGGCATGATCGGCGCACTGCTGGCCGCGTCCATCCCCGCGTTTGACGCAGCATGTCTTGCCGCCTACTGGCACGGGCTTGCTGGGGATCTGGCGGCAAAGCGACGCGCTGACAGCAGCATTGTGCTGGCAACAGAAGTGATGGCGGAACTGGACGAAGGAAGAAAGCTCGGCGTGGCGTGGGCGAGCAGCGAGCGGTCTTGGCCGGTCTGGCCGCTCGGTTGGGCGGCGAGTCGGACTTAGCCGCGCTTGCGCTCGAACTCGAACGGGTTCTGGCGACCATCCGGCATGTCGCGACGATCCTTGCCGGTGTAGATCTGGCGGGGACGGGCGATCTTCTGCTCGGAGTCATCGAGCATTTCACACCACTGCGCCAGCCAGCCCGAGGTACGCGGAATCGCGAACAGCACCGGGAACATATCGACCGGGAAGCCCATGGCCTGGTAGATGAGGCCCGAGTAGAAGTCGACGTTCGGGTACAGCTTGCGCTTGACGAAGTAGTCGTCCTGAAGGGCGATCCGCTCCAGTTCCAGCGCGATGTCGAGCAGCGGGTTGCGGCCAGTCACCTCGAACACTTCCTCGGCGAGCCGCTTGATGACCTTGGCGCGCGGGTCGTAGTTCTTGTAGACGCGGTGGCCGAAGCCCATCAGCTTCTTCTCGCCCTTGCCTTCCTTCACTTCCTTGACGAAGGCCGGGACGTTGGAAAGGCTGCCGATCTCGGCGAGCATGCGGAGCACCGCCTCGTTGGCGCCACCGTGCAGCGGACCGTAAAGCGCCGCCGAAGCTGCCGCCACCGCCGAGTACGGATCAACCTGCGAGCTGCCGGTCGAGCGCATCACCGAGGTCGAGCAGTTCTGCTCGTGATCGGCATGCAGGATGAACAGCACGTCGAGAGCCCGCTCAAGCACCGGGTTCGGCTTGTAGCGCGGCTCGCTCATGCGCTTCATCATGGCGAGGA
>CAYTGC010000417.1:0-2067 GCA_964437195.1 uncultured Myxococcales bacterium
CCGTCGCATTGGGCGGATACCACGAGTGGTTCGCGTTCATCAGGTTTGCAGGGACTTTCGAAATGAACGCGGTCTTGTTGGTCGCGAACGTACGCGGGTCGGTCACCGTCGCTGTGCCCAAGTTCGAGACAAACCATGAGCTGCTCGTCGAGTCCCAATAGGCCGCCGTGGGCTGCTTGAAGCCCGTCACCTTGGTCGGCGGAGCCGCGCCCGAAAGGTCCGGATTGGTGAGCACCATGTCCGCGCTGCCAGCCATGTCGGCTGCCGCCGTCGCCAGGTCTTGGTTTCCCGGCGGATTCGTTCCCGGCGGAGTGTCGTCGCAGTTCATCAAGGACAGCGAGGCAGCCACAGATGCGGCAAGGCCAATCGAAGCAAGCGTAAGTTTGTTCATGGACAAGTCTCCTTCAAGGTGAGCGACCGGCGGTTGGCCAGTCTCGGCAATAGGGACGCATTATAGCCGCGCTCCCACTCACCAGGGCCAAGCTGTGTTCAAATAGGTGGATTTCGTCGAGGTGTTCTCATGCCTTCTGCTTCGCAGCGCACCTTTGCGACCGCATCGCTGCGCTTTTCGGCGAACGTTTGGCTGTGGCTTGTGCTTGGAACGATCCTGGTGGCGGGATTTTGCTTCGTCTATTCGCGCCTGGTGTGTCCGTTTATTTGTGCACTGCCGTCGGACCGACTGGGCCGCAACATTGCGCTCGTGTCCATTCTCCACTTTGGGCTGCGCCAGTATCTTTTGTCCCACCCCATCCGAGACGGTGGTGGTCGGACTGCCGCACGAGTCTGTTACCTGCGCTCGGTGATGTCGTGGCTTGTCGCTGGCGCGCTCGCGATCGGGCTTCACTACTCGCTGTATCCGTCGTTTCCGCTTGGCAGTCACTTCAAGTTCGCCATCGGTTACTGGGGCCTGGGCGGCGGTCTGTGTACCCAGCTTGAATACCTGATGTACGAGCAGGAACTGCCCAGCTTGACGCTGGACTCGACGATCCCGCTGCGCGAACGTCTGCGCGATCGCTTGATCGAGGGCTACGTCATCTTCACGCTGACGCCAGCGGTGGTGCTGCTCCTGACGCTGCTCCGAGTGGTCCGCGAGCTAAAAGGCACAACCCAACATGTCGTCGAGGCGACCATGCTGACGGTCGTGTTCACGGGAATGGCCTTGCTGGCAGCGCTTCTGTTTGGCCGCAGCCTGCGTCGGGACAGTGAGCGGCTGATGGAAGCCGTGCGCAAAGTCAGTCAAGGCGACTTTTCCCCCGCCGTTCGCACCACCCGCGCCGACGAGCTGGCCCAAGTAGCAGATGGAATCAACCAAATGGCGAGTGGGCTGCTTCTGCGCGAGCGGATTCGTGAGGCATTCGGTCGCTTTGTTTCGCCTCAAGTCGCGAGCGAGTTCATCGAAAAATACGCCAAGTCGGGCCGAGCGGCAGAGCTGGGTGGAGAGCGGCGCGACGCAGTGATCCTGTTTAGCGATCTGCGCGACTTCACGCCGCTATCGGAGTCGCTGCCGCCTGAGCGACTGATCGAAGTGCTCAACGGCTATTTTGCGAAGATGGTGTCGGCGATCCACCAGCACCACGGCATGGTCGACAAGTTCATCGGCGACGCGGTCTTGGCAGTCTTTGGCCTGTCGCCAGCCGCGCCCGGATCGAATACAGAAAACGCCGCGGTTCAGGCAGTGCGCGCGGCGCAAAAGATGCACGAGGAGCTGGCGCTCTACAACGACACGCTGCGAGAGCAAGGGATCGTGTTGTCATCGGGAATTGGCATTCACGCGGGCGAAGTCGTCGCCGGTTATCTGGGAACCCACGATCGGCTCGAATACACTGTCATCGGGCACAACGTGAACGTGGCGGCTCGACTGGAAAGCAAAGCCCGGGCGCCGCTGCCGTCCCTGCTGTTTAGCGAGGAAGTCGCCCGGCGCATCGGTGAAACGCTGCCGGTTCGCAGCGCCGGAGAGGTCCAGCTCAAAGGCGTCAGCAACGAGACGAGAGTGTTCACCGTCGAAAGCCCGAGCCCACTGAACCCAGTCGACCGTCGCTAGTAGTACGGACGCGGCGAAGGTGGAGG
>CAYTGC010000417.1:2167-4389 GCA_964437195.1 uncultured Myxococcales bacterium
AGGTGGAGGCGGAGCAAACCGGCCCGGGAACGGGTCCGCAGCTTCCCGTCGACGGGCTTCGTCATCCAAGTCGGGACCGTACAGCGGCATCGGCGCCCCGCGCTCGCCAAACAGCGCAACGCCAATGACACCGACATTCCGGTCGCCAAATTCCGAGGTCTTCGCCGCGTACGAGTTGCGAACCGAGCCAAAGCGGAATGAGGCGACATCGTTCATGCTGGTGCGGAACCCGTCGATGCGGACGCGATGGAAGGGATCGACAACGTAGCCGCGCTTTTCCAGGCTGGCAGATCGACCGTCGACCACATCCTGTCCATCGACAGACGCAACCAGCTCATACCGCTGTCCAGTGTTGTTTTCGACTGAAATCGAGTATCGATGGCCTGCAGCACCGACGACCAGAATGTGATTGGCCAGGTGATACGCAGGCAGCGGCGAGCCATTTTCATCGACGATCGCGACCGTTACGCCTTGCCACGCCGACGGACGATTCCCGGCGTAGGTGCGCCAGATCGGCTCGCCAGGATAGTAGCGACGCATCAGTCGATCCCGCTGTGCTTCGACGCCGCGTGAATCGTTGTAGTGAATCGATCCGACGAACAGCGGGCTGCTGCTGCTTCGCTCGAACGGCACGTCGCGAACGGGTGAATATCGGCTCTCGCCAAACTCGGTTCCAAGCCCAGGACGCTCCACCTGCCGAGGCGCCACCGCTTCGCGTTTGCTCTTTTCCGATAGAGCCATCGGCGGCGGGACCGGAGCACCGCCGTATCCGCCGTACGCTGCATCGGCGGATGTCGCGCCAGTCGGCGCCGAACCTTGCGCCTCTGGCACCGAATACTCGTACTGTCCCGACGAAGAATAGTTCGCGGGATGGTTTTGGCGGACATTTTGGCTGCTCTGCTGACACGCAGTGAGCAGCGTCGATGAAACCACGCTCGCTAGCACCAGCTTGGCAAGCCATGCAGTAAGACGCATTGGCAACTTCCCTCCCTCATTCCAGATTTCTTGGCCTACTAACGCAATCGTTCCAAAGCCCTTACACCCTCTGATAGATTTTTTTGGTGCCGTCGGAAACTCTCGCCAAAGACCTGCCATCCGCGTTGCGAGATGCGCTTTCTGCGACCGACATCGGACGGCTCGAGACGCTGTGGCGATCGCTTCTAACGGAATCCCGCGACGTGCAGGATCAAGCGGTTGAAGTCTTCATCGCGCACGGGCTATTCGAGCGTGCCGCCCAGCTTCGCGAGCGCCAGGGCGAGCTGCGCAGCGCCCAAGACCTGTTTCGTCGAGCCGGAGTTCTTGCCGATGCTGCGCGCCTGGCGGAGCAGATCGGAGACGATCAAGTCGCCGAAGCGATCTATCGTCAGTGTATCGCCGAAACGACGACCCCAGGATCGCTTGAGGATTCTGATTCAGCGATGGCAGAATCCCGGGACGGCCATCGTTCTCCGACGCTGCGATTGGGACTTCTGCTTCTCCGACAAGGACGCTGCGAGGAAGCTGTACCCTTGCTCCAGATTGTGAGACGAGGACTGCTTGCGCAGGCCACCCGCAGAGTCGAGCGACTCGACGAGGTCGAAACCGCACTGGCGCTGGCGCTGACCAAGATCCAGCTTCCCGAGGCAGCGCTCGCCCTGCTGGCTGCATTTCGTAGCCGCCATCCGTCTGCACCTGCGACGGTGTCGGAGTGGCTGGGTACGCTGCCACCGCAGTTGTTTCCCGCACCAACACTGCTTCTTGGACGTTATCGGCTGCAAAAACTGCTCGGGGCCGGGGGAATGGGTCGGGTGTTTTTGGCTGAGGATGTCTCGATGGGACAGTCGGTGGCGCTCAAGCTGTTGCCGATGCCGCTCCACGACCCGTCGCAGGACTCACGATGGCGCCGTTTCTGTCACGAGGCACAGATTCTCCGGGCGCTGCGCCACCCGAACATCGTCGGGTTGGTCGATTTTTCCGAGTCTGCCGGCGTGCTGGTGATGGAGCTGATGCGCGGCGGGTCACTTGGGGAACAGCCGCTTCCGCTGTCGCTCGCGAAGACTCGACGCGTACTTCTCGATGTGATCGCTGGACTTTCTGCGGCCCACGCGGCGTCGGTGCTGCATCGCGATCTGAAGCCACACAATCTGTTCCTCGACGAAGCTCACAGAACGAAGATCGGAGACTTTGGCGCCGCGCTGCTGGCCCAGCTTGGCGCGACGCAGACCGAGAGTCTGGTGGGAACC
>CAYTGC010000418.1:0-4385 GCA_964437195.1 uncultured Myxococcales bacterium
CCGAACAGGAGCGGCTTGCCGTGCTCCAGGTACAGCACCCGGTCGGCCTTGTTCGCTTTGTCGGTGATGTGAACGAACGCGTCGTCGTTGAACACCGGGCAGTTTTGGTAGACCTCAAGCAGCGTCGTGCCCTTGTGGTCCCCGGCGCGCTTGAGCATCGCCTGCAGATGCTGAATGTCGGTGTCGAACGACCGCGCCACAAACGTGCCTTCGGCGCCGATCGCCACCGACAGCGTGCTAAACGGATGGTCGAGCGAGCCCGCCGGCGTCGACTTGGTCTTCTTGCCCATCTCAGACGTCGGAGAGTACTGGCCCTTGGTCAGGCCGTAGATCCGGTTGTTAAACAGGATGATCTTCACACCGACGTTGCGGCGCAGGATGTGGATCAGGTGATTGCCACCGATCGCCAGCGCATCGCCGTCACCAGTCGCCAGCCACACCGTCAGGTCGGGACGCGCCAGCCGGATGCCGGTGGCGATCGTCGGGGCACGACCGTGGATGGTGTGAAAGCCGTAGGTGTTCATGTAGTACGGGAAGCGGCTCGAGCAGCCAATTCCCGAGACAAACACGATCTTTTCGCGCGGGATGCCAAACTCCGGCATCACTTTTTGCACCTGCGCCAGGATCGAGTAGTCGCCGCAGCCCGGGCACCAGCGCGGCTCTTGGTTTGAAACAAAGTCCTTCCGGTTTAGCACCGGCTTGGCTTGGGGATTTTCCGTGGTGGACATCGACGGTACCTCTTCCACTACTTTTGACCGCTTGGGCAGCGCTCGGCAATCGCTTGGCATAGCTCCGCGACTTTGAACGGCTTGCCCTGGATCTTGTTAAGGCCTTCCGCATCAACCAGGAACTCAGCCCGGAGGATGCGAACCAGCTGACCGTTGTTCATCTCGGGCACCAGCACGCGCTTAAAGCCCTTGAGATACGGTCCGAGCCGCGGGTTGAGCGGGTTCATCCAGCGCAGATGCACGCTCGACACTTTGTGGCCCTTTTGCTGCATCGTCTGCACGGCCTGGGTGATCGCACCATAGGTCGATCCCCAGCCGACCACCAGCAAGTCACCTTCCGGCGGCCCGCAGGTAACAAGCTCGCCCGCTTCCCGTGCGATGCCCGCGACCTTGGCGGCGCGGGTCTTGACCATCTGGTGGTGGTTCTCCGGGTCGTACGAGATGTTGCCGGTCAGGTTGTGCTTCTCGATGCCGCCGATGCGGTGCTCAAGACCCGGCGTTCCTGGGCGCACCCAGGCACGGGCCAGCGTCTCGGCATCGCGCGCATAGACCTGGTAGCCGTTCGGATCGGTGCGGAACTGCACTGGGAACTTCGGCAGGCTCGACAGCTCGGGCACTTTCCACGGCTCCGAGCCGTTCGCCAGGTAACCGTCGGTCAGAACGAACACCGGCGTCATGTACTTGACGGCAATGCGTGCCGCTTCGAGGACCGCAAAGAAGCAGTCGCTCGGCGTCATCGCGGCCAACACCGGCACCGGGCACTCGCCGTGACGACCATAGATCGCTTGCATCAGATCGGCTTGCTCGGTCTTCGTCGGCAGACCCGTGGAGGGGCCACCACGCTGCACGTTCACAATCACCAGCGGCAGCTCCAGCATCACCGCCAGACCGATCGCCTCTTGCTTGAGCGAAACGCCGGGGCCGCTCGTCGCGGTCACACCCAGCGAGCCCGCATAGGAAGCACCGATCGTCGAGCCCACGCCGGCGATCTCGTCTTCGGCCTGGAAGGTCGTGACGCCGTAGTTCAGGTAGCCCGAAAGCTCGTGCAGGATGTCCGACGCGGGCGTGATCGGGTAGCCGCCGAAGAACACCGGCAGCTCGGCGAGCTGACCCGCACAGACAATGCCGAGGGCCGTGGCCGAGTTTCCCGTCACATTGCGATAGAGGCCCGGCTCGATCTTGGCCGGACGGACGTGATAGGTCTGCGCGAACAGCTCGGTGTTTTCGCCGTAGCTGTAGCCGCCTTTGAAGGCGCGGATGTTGGCTTCGGCCAGCTCGGCCTTTTTGGCGAACTTCTCTTGGATCGATCGCAGCTCACGCTCGGGCTCGCGCTGGTACATCCAGAACATCAGACCGAGCGCCCAGAAGTTCTTGCAGCGCCCCGCGTCCTTGTTGCCAAGTCCACTGCCTTCGACCGCTAGGCCGGTCAGCTTGCTGATGTCGATGGGGATCAGCCGGTACTTTTTGTCCAGGCTGCCGTCCTCGAGGGGATTGGTGGCGTAGCCAGCCAGCTCGAGGTTCTTGGCGCCAAAGGCACCGGTGTTGACGATGAGAATGCCACCCGGGATTAGGTCGGGCAGGTTGGTCTTCAGCGCCGCTGGGTTCATCGCCACCAGCACGTCCGGCTGGTCGCCAGGGGTGTAGACCTCTTGCGAGCCGAAGTGGATCTGGTAACCCGACACGCCGAACAGCGTTCCAGCAGGAGCGCGAATCTCGGCGGGATAGTCCGGCAGCGTCGCCAGGTCATTCAGAGCCAGCGCGCTTGCCCGGGTAAACTCGGTTCCCGTCAGCTGCATGCCGTCGCCCGAGTCACCGCAGAATCGGATAACGACGGACTCGACGACCTGCATGGCAGGTGGGCTTGGTGGTTTCGGAGTGGCCTCGCCACTCTGGGTTTGGTTTTCCATGTTTGTTAAGGCTCCTCAACGTCGCGTGCTCGTCTGCCTGGAGACAGCGGTGCGCAGAAAATAGGTATGACGAGCGCGAAGAATTCTCAAGAGACTAGCGTGAATCTGTCTGTAATTAGCGGGGTAGCACGCGCGCCAGCAGCAGCGAAAGCGCTATCACAACTGCGAGCAGTGCCCACCAGTGCCACTCGTCCTTTCGCTCCGAGACGACGGGCGGCGGCAGGGTGGGGGCCGGGGCGGGCGTCTTGTTTGGCGGTGCGGTCATCAGGCTGCGCAGCGGCACGCCCGGTGACGATTGATAGTCGGTCTTGACGATCTCCATCGGTTCCCAGATCGGGTTGCTCTGGGCCGGATTGCGGAGCGTTCCACCCGGTGTGCGGATCATCGTCGCTGCTTCGACCAAACGAAGCACCGATGCTTCGCTCTGCTCGGGCTCGGCCTGCTGCGGAACCGATCCGGGCACCGGGGTCGCAATGGCGTCGGCCACCAAGGCTGCCAGCCGACCGGGTTTCGCCGCGATCTCAGGCGGAAGGACCGCGCCCGTTGCCACACTCGGGGCGTTCACCGTCGGGGCATGCGGATTCGGTTCCGATGAACCAGGGCTTGGTTCGCTCTCCACGCGCGCCGATTCGACCGGCAGCCGCGCCGACTCGATGGGCACGCGCGCCGATTCAATCGGTATCCGTGCCGATTCCGAGTACACCCGACCCGATTCGCCAAAGACGCGACCTGACTCACCAAAGAAGCCCGGATCTTGGACTTTGCCGTCGATGGTGACCTGCTCCCCGCTCATCCACAGCAGGCGACGAAGCATGTCCGCCACCTGGGCCATCGTCGGGCGCTCGGTCGGCTCTTTGGCCAGCATCTTCCAGCCCATCTCAATGAGCGGGGGCGGCAGGTTGGGCACAAAGTCGCTCAACCGGGGCGGCGGCTGAAGCATGTGCATCGCGAGATACTCGCCCGGTTCAGCTGCGACGAACGGGGCTCGCCCGACCAGCATCTCGAACAGGATCACGCCCAGCGAGTACACATCGACTGGAGCGCCGATGCCTTTGCTGCCGCGACACTGCTCCGGCGACATATAGGCGGGCGTCCCCATGATGTAATTGAGCTGGGTTCGCACGGCGCCGCGATACTCATCGGCCATTTTGGCAATGCCGAAATCGAGCAGCTTGATCCGCTCGCCACCCGGGGCTTCGCTGTCGGGGACAATGAAGATGTTGTCCGGCTTTAGGTCGCGGTGGACGATCTGCTTTTCGTGCGCTGCCGCGAGCGCCGACGCGATCTGGCGGGCAATCCGCAGCGCTTCGGGGACGGGGAGCTTTTTCTGGCGTTCGATCCGCTTCCACAGCGACTCGCCGTCGAGAAACTCCATCGCCAGATAGGCGACGCCACCTGCTTCGGTGCCGTAGTCGAAGACGCGGACAATGCCGGGGTGGGCGATCAGGTTGGCCGCACGGGCTTCGTTGAAAAATCGCCCGGCCAGCTCGGGATTTGCGGCGTACTCGGAACGCAACACTTTGATGGCAGCGCGGGCAGCGATGTCCTCGCGGACCGCTTCATAGACGACACCCATGCCGCCCTCGCCGAGCTGCTTTATCAGCCGATATTTTCCGATGCGCGAGCCAACCATTTTCGTGACGGCCCGACGGCAGGAGCGTCAGCACCGGCTCATCAAGGCCAAAAACAAGCGATTCGATAATACTCTACGCTGGCTTTCACGCGATCGGCAGATCCGCTTTTGTTGCTG
>CAYTGC010000419.1:0-4365 GCA_964437195.1 uncultured Myxococcales bacterium
ATAGAACTTCATCGACCAAACTGCGGAGAGTGCGGCGAGAGCCCTGAACTCCGGATGGCCCGCCGAGAGCCTGACGATTGCGTCGTAGCAGTCAGCCAAGTGACGTATGTCCCTCTCGTCGGCCTCGGCACGCATTATCACGCGCAGTTCTTCCGGGTTCTTCGCGAACATGCTTTGCTGCGTGAGCCCTAGTTCGGCCAGGTACTGCTTGGCCAATTCCTGAAGCTCGCCGACCGCGTGCTCCACGTTCCCTGCCTGTCCCTCAGCAAGCGCCGCATGGTAGCGAATAATCCGCGCGTGCAAGGGAGTCAGTGCAGGCATCGAGGCTAGTCGGCGGATCTCGGTAATGTCGCCCCTGCGATAGGCGATGATCGCCCGCTTGTGCTGCACCGCCGCTCGCGCGTGATTGTCGAGGTCTACCGCGAGGGTCTTCATCTCAGGAAGGCGCGACTCAGCATCCCCCAGCCGCCCGTCTTCCAAGTCGAAGAACGCCAACGTATCGAGTGCCCAGAAGCGGTCCTCTAGATTCAATGAACCCTGCTGAACGGAAGCGTCGAGGTGCCCGCGAATCTCGCCAATCGTACCTGTCTCACGGAACCACTCGCCGAGCGCATTTGCCACGTCGGCCAGTTCCGAGAGCTTCCCGAGCGAAGCAAGTACGCGGGCGTAAGCGATGATGCGCTCGGACGCGCGTTCATCCAGAAGTTCGGCCCGGAGAAGATCGGCGGCGCACTCCTTCATGCGCATGTTCTCATCTTTCGACAGGAACCTACCGTCTAGAAGGGGCCGGAACGCATCATGGATGTACACGATCCCCTGCTGGGTGTCGTACGCGACCTGGCAGTCGACCAGCTTCCGCAGCGCGCGGCGGCTGACCGCTTGTTCGTTGCCGACCGCCTTCGCGAGCAGCGAAACCCACTCGTCATCGCGAAGTCCTACTTCGATCGCGGCGAGGGCTGATGCGACTCGGGCCGTCGGTTCATCCAAGGCTTGTACGGCTGCGTCAAGAAGCACCTCCTGAGGGGTCCGCCCGGCAGTGGTGCCAGCAACCAATGAACGGGCGTACTCGCCAGTGTCTAGCCTTTTCTTGCTAATAGCCTGGATCGCATGGAGCACAAACAATGGCGCGCCGTTGGTAGCCTTCCGAAGCGCATCGACGTCCGCAGGCCTCGTCGTGCACTTCGCTTCGTGAAGGAGTGCAGCGATCGCGTCGTCGTCCCAGCCCCCTAGGCACGCAGGAGCAACCGACATCACAGCGGCGGCCTCGTTCAGCGAGTCGCACGGTCGGCCAAGGAGAATCCAGCGAAACCCTGGCGCAGCCCGTATCACTTCGCTAATCATTGCGGCCGGTGCGTGATGGCAATCATCTACGATGGCCATCAAGGCAATTCCTCGCGAAGTGATCTGTTGGTGGAGAAGTGCAAGTGCGTCGATGCCTGTGCGACCCGGAAGGACGAGGTCGTATGGTCGAACGTTTCCCTGTGCAACCAGGGTTGTTACTGCTGCGTCGACGAGACGCGCTGCTATCTGCTCACCGCGAGCAGATGAGCAAGCAAGATACACAGCGACCTCTGAGGCATGGGCGGCAACTTCTGCGGCCCATGCGCTCTTGCCGTCTCCCGCGTGACCGACGACGATAAGTGGGGCGTTCCCCTCCACTAGCGTTGGCTCACTGAGCTGAGATCGATACCTGCTGACTCGCGGTAGCGGGCGGATCTGTGCAGCGATCAGCTCGCACAAGCGGTTGAGATCCGCTGCTGCGAATGCCTGGTCAGCGCTCTCGCCAGCTGCGGCGTGCGCGAGGATGCCGACAAGCTTTGCGACGAGGCTGTCTGGGCGAAGTGCCGAGAGTCGGTAGCCGTCTGCGATTCGTTGCGCCTCGGCGAACAGCGAGCCCACCGTAGGATGCGGCACAAGCAGACCGGTTTCTTGAAGCGCATGTGAGCTGGTCGTTGGGCTCACGAAGAGTACGTCGTCCGGCCAAGTCCGACCGGCAAGAGCAGGCCCCAGTTCGACGTTGGCTACCAGCGCGAAGCGTGCCCTACCAGGGCGCTCCCCACGTTCGTGCGCCGCACGGAGCGCATCGAATCGTTCGAGCATGCCCACGACGTCAGAGGGCGCCAGCGGAGCGCTGCGTGTCTTAATCTGAGCGTACACAACGAGGTCGCTGAAGACGAGTTCGACGTCCTCGTCACGTTCGACGCGAACGCGTACCACGCCTGTGGACGGCGCTGTCAGGAGGCATGCGGCGGCGTAGAGGTGCTGATAGAGGAATCCCCGGTGCGTTCCCTGAATCCTCGCTAGCTGGCAGAGATCTAGGACCTGCGGCTCCATGCCGCCAAGTCTACTTCCTGATCACACGCTTGTATGACTGCCAATGGACCTTTTGCAGGGTTCCGCAGTGGTCGAATCGGCGTTCGGTGGATGCAACTCATGGACTCAGCCCGATGAATCTCCGATCACGAGCAGACACACTTTGTGCGGCAGCAACTCACCTGAACGGGCTGTTTTGATTGATCGGTACCCTTCGGCAACAGCTGTAATTAGAAAACGCTTGCGTTTTTCTTGGGATTTGCTGCGCGGTGTGGCTGCTCAAGCAAGTTGATGGACGTGCCATCTGGGGAAGCGACGGTCATCACAGCACCGTTGTGCAGGACGGACGGGCATGACGGCCATCGAGCCATGTCGTTTTGATCGGAGAATTGCCGATAGACGAGGAATGTAGAGGAGTCCTGTCAGCTCGTTTTCTCGTCGCTTGGCCAGGGCAGACGCAGGAGGTGTTCTGCGTAGGGATGGTCGGGATGGATGTTGTCGACATCGGCGCGAAAGTCCTTGTTCGCGTCGGAAAATCGACGAGGGACAATGCGCAGAACAAGGTCACTGTCTTTGGTGAGCACAATGGACGCGAAGTTGTAGCCGTGGCTTACGGGCACTCCGGGCGGCGATTTTTCGCCGTGGGCGGCACCGGCGGTGACGCGAATCAGCTCGCCACCGGAGCCGCTGCGAAGGTGCTCGGATGCGGCTTCGTGGACGTGGCCGGATAGGTGAATGTGAGCGTGGCGACGTAGCCAGGCTTCGACCTCGCGCTCGTCAGCAAGCCAGCCGCCGGTCAGCGGGTGGTGACTCATGGCAATGACCAGCTCCTGCTCGGTAGCCGGACTTGATAGGAGCTGCGCGAGGGCTCCCTTTCCGACCCGCAGTCGCCCGCGATCCTGGTCGTCCGCAGCGAGCAGCGCGGTGTTTAGGCCAAGAATCCGCACTTTGAGCGGGCCATGCTGGAGGTCACTGCGGGTATGAAAGTTCGACTCGCTGGAATGACCGGAGAAAGTTCGAGTAAACGTCCAGTAGTTCGCCTGCCGTCGTCGGAGCAGTGCGGAATCATCAGGATTCCCAACCGCTTCGTCGATGGAATCATCTCCTGTGCGCAGCTCTTTCACCAAGCGGCGCAGGCCGCGATCCTGGTCGGCGCTGCGCTGCACATCGTGGTTGCCCGGCACCAAGTACACGGCCTGGGCGGACAGCTGTAGATCCGCTGCCAGGGCGAGCAGATACTCGCTGGCGTCGGCGTACTCGGTGGCTCGTCGCGTGGCCCCTGAAAAAGCGATGTCGCCTGTGACCAGAATGCAGTTGGGGGCGGGAACCCGGCCCTCTCGTCCCTGCTTCTGTACGTCTGCGCGCAGTGCCTGTAGCACCAGCTTTTGATCCCAGCCGTGCTCTGCATCGCCGTGGCCGAAGTGCAAATCAGAAAGGTGCAGCCAGGCAAACAAAACGCGATCCGAAGCATCTGTCGAAGTGGATACCGGCTGGTTGTCGGCGTTCGACTCCACAACGGCAGCAGATGCAGAGACATGAGCGGGACCTGATTTCGGGGGGACTGCTCCCTTATCGGTGGATCGAACGGTCGGGGACCAGGGGCCGAGGTCTGCCAGCAATTGACCCGTCGGCAGTCGAATCCCTGGAATCAGATCATCGAGTTCGCCTGGCTCATCGATCGATCCATCGGGTCTGGTGGTTGCCAGCTCATAGCGGCACAGCCCAATGGAGTGCGCTGCGAACTCGCGCGGTTTGCCGCCCGACTTGTAACGACCATCCGCAGTGAACATCACCCAGCCATCTGGTCCTGCTGCAAGCACTGCCAGACACTGCTTCGTGGCGACATCCCACATTCTCACCGTCCTGTCGTCAGCGCTCGAAGCCAGGGTGGTGCCGTCGGCGCTCAGTGCGACGCTCCTCACACTGTCTTGATGACCCGAGATCGAGGTGCGGCACTCTCCGGTCCTCGCATCCCAGATTCTCACCGTCCTGTCGGAAGCGCCCGAAGCCAGGGTGGTGCCGTCGGCGCTCAGCGCGACGCTCAACACACTG
>CAYTGC010000420.1:0-4364 GCA_964437195.1 uncultured Myxococcales bacterium
GCGCAGCTTGCCGCGCCTTTGCAACCGGCTGGGTAGATCGTTGAGATGTTGCTGACGACCGTGCAGGCCGAGTCGTGCGCGAAGTACCCTTGCTGCTTCATCTCGTCGGAGTGGAAGCGTGCCGCCCGGCCCAAGTTCAGGTCGAAATAGAGCGGATTTGCTGCTTTGTAACAGGCTTTTTCGAGACAAGCAGTCGCTGGACAGGCCGCGAGATCTGACGCCGGATCCACGCGCGAGCGATTCATGAACTCGTGGATGGTTCGTTCGCGCCAGTTGGGGAAGCCACCAACGGACTCACCAACTGCCGACGCTGACGACGAGAAAGCAAGGAAAGAAAGGCCAAGGCAAACAGAGATCTTTGTTCGCATTCGATTCCCCCTTGGGTTGGCCAGGAAGCTCTATCTTAGCTTGCGACTCGGGTGCTCCAGCGAGAAGAACTCGCGGCTCACGTCGGCGTGCAGTCGGCCCAAACAGTCGACAGGGCAGGTCGAGCAGACCTCTCCGGCAAAGCCTGCGAGCCGCGTCAGCACCGCCGAGGACAAAATGCCGGCCAGCGAGCGCGACACATGCATCGTCTGCTCGACGAGCCGCGACGATTGGGTCAGCAGCCGCGACAGGCTCGGGCCACGCTGACGGATGAGCTGATCGCGAAAGGCGACTGCAAGCTCGAACGCAGTCTGCTGTTGAAGCTCGAAACGCGGCCATTCCTCTGACGGAGAGCACGACAGCGTCGTAACAATCGTTTGGAGCGCTTCGTCGGCATAATCGAGCGCGAGCAGATCGTGGGCCGTCGGCTTGTCAATCCCCGAGAAAAAACGTCCCTTGAGCTGCTGTCGCCATGACAGCCGGTCGGCCCCAATGAGTGGCGAGGCCCCGGGACTTTGCGCCGTCTGCAGCGCACCGTCCGCAACATCAACGAGCCAGCGACGGGTGTTTTCTGCCAGAAGCTGCACGACCCGGCTGTGAACGAAGTCTTTTTCGACGTCGGATGCCGCCACTTGGCACAGTCGCGAGCGCTCGTCATCGTCGGAGATCGTGTAGTACACCGCCATGTGACGAAGCATGCTCGCGAGTCGCTTGGCAGGCCCCTGGTTCTTGGCCAGGGCTGTTGCCATCTGTTGCCACCACGGAGTCTCTCGTCGCGGGGGACTGCTCGTCGTCTCGGTGCGTTTCTTCGACGTCGCTTTTGGGGGCGGAACGCGCTCCAGTTCGCTTTGGGTGAACCGCCAGCCGTCGCCAAACTCGGGCCGCGCAAACAGCGCGCGCAGGGCTGTCAGCGTTGGTTTTCCCGTCGGTACCGGCAGAACCAGAGGCTGCGCCGCAAAGCGTGCCAGAAAACGCAGCGCCGTCATCGCCTCCGCGGGAACCGAGCGACCGCTCTGGAGCGTCTTTTCCGCTGCATTCTCGACGAGGGGAAGCAGCCGACCGAGCGGAGCCTCGACAAAGCGTGTTCCACTTTCCTTGGCCACTTCTTGACACAGCAACGTCGCGCGTTCCGGAGACTGGCCGGTGAGGACGTAGCCAGAGCGCAGCTCGCCGCTGACATGCAGGCACAGCACCGCAAGCGTCGTCGTACGATCGGGGTTGTCGCGTCGCGCGACGATGACAAAGCACCCGAGCGTGTCACATCCCGAAAGATACCCCTGCGCACCCACCGATTCCGGCTTTTTTCCGTCGAGAAGCCGCGTCCGTAGTCGAAGCAGAGCGCCTTGCAGAAGGCGCTGCTGACTGCGATCCGACAGTTCACTGCGAACCGAATCGAGGAGCTGGACCGCGTCGTCATCACCCTGGTCTTGCAGCGTCTCGATGATCTTCGGGAAAAGCGGCTTCAGCGATGGCGCACGCAGCAGCGCTTCATACGCGACGCTTGCGCAAATGCCTGCCCCGAGCCGCCAACGATCCAGCTCATCGAACAGGAGCAGCAGCATGTCCGACGGAATCGCACTGAGCATTGATGCCAAGCCTTCACCTTCAGCAGGATCCGACTCGACGCGGACGAGCGCATCCGACAGCGGTTGCGCAATGATCTGCAGCATCTCGTCGGGAGACAGGATCTCTTGCAGCTTGCCGGCAAAGCTGGGGTCTTCCGAAAGCAGGATTCCCATCGCGCATGAGCGCGTGCGCAGATCGATCTTGTCGTCGGACACAACGCGCAGAAGCGACTCGGCTTCCCCACCAAGGCCCAGGACGTGAAACAGATCGCCGTATAGCTCGACGTCGGTGGACTCGACCTGGCCACTGCGCATCCGGTCGAGCAGGTATTTCCGCGCCTCACCGACGCTGGCGACCCCAAGGCGCTGCTCCAAATCGGCTTGACTTACCGGTGGATGCACGAAGAGATCGGCGATGATCTGTTGGGTTTTCGCCGTACTCGCCCACGGCTTCTTGTTGTCCCTACGAGGCATTTTCCGGCCCTTATAGCATGTCGAGCTGAGCGGGTAGATTGACCAAGGGCCGTCGGCTTTGAAACACTGCGTGTGGGGTTTTTCGACCATGAAACTTGCGAACCATTTGGCGCTGGCTGTTGCGGCGTTATCGACGGTGGCGTGCCAAAGCGCGCCTGCACCTGCCGGTTCTGTCTTTGCGGGACCGGAAACGATTGGCGCGACGGTAGCGAAATTAACCGCTGAGTCCGCTGCCCTGCCGCCCCTGCTGCGCCACCGCTGGTCGGTCGAGTACGTGGGCCAGGTCTCTCAGCTTCTGCCCATCTCGCCTCGGCGGCTGTATCACTCGGTGGATCGGCAAGTGTATTTGTCTGAAGCAGAGGCTCGGCTGCAAAAGAATCCGCCACCGCCCAAGACGTTCGAGATGGTGGATGAGGCGGGCTACTACACCGGCAATCTCGGCTCGCCGCTGTTTCATGCCCGGCTGATCGACATCATCGCGGAAGGTCAGCAGGCCAAGCTGGCGGGCAAGCGCAGCCTCGAGCTATACGCCGGAGCACTCGGTCCGCTCAAGCTCATGGCGGCGGCGGGGCTCGACGCGGTAGGTGTGTCGGCGTCACCGAAGCTGCGTGCGCTGTACTCCCAAGCGGGCGATCAGGGTCCGGTGCGGCTGGCTGGGCGCGACGTGAGCGGCAAGGTGACGTTTTTGTCGGGCAACTTTCCGGCTGATGCGTCGCTGCGGGCGCAGGTCGGGACTGGCTTCGAGTTCGTGTTGGCCAAAAATGTCCTCAAGCGCGGCTACATCCATCCGTCGAGCGAAGTGCCACCCGAGAGCTTGATAAACCTCGGAGTCCCCGACGCTGAATACCTGCGCTACCTGCGCGATACCTTAAAGCCGGGGGGCCGACTGCTCGTCTACAACGTGTGTCCAAGTCCAAATCCTGCGCTCTATGATCCAGATGCGGACTGTCGCAGTCCGTGGTCCCGGACCGACTGGCAGAGCGCTGGCTTTATCGTCCGCGACTTTGAGCGCAACGACACCGAGACTGCGCGACAGTTTGCCGTCGCGCTTGGTTATGACAAGCCACCACTGTCGCTGCGGGTTGAGGATTTGTACGCGATCTACACCCTCCTCGAGCGTCCCGCGATGTAGCGCGGCAGCTACTTGACGGAATAGAAGTCGAGCGGCGCCAGCGCCTTTTTGTCGTTCCCGACGCCACCGACGAGCAGTGTCAGATCGTTTTCGAGCGGAACCGCCAGGTGTTCGGCGCGTGGATTCGGTAGCGTCGCAATCGCTCGGCTCTGCTGGCCGGTCTCCGCGGACAGAAACTCGCAGGTTCCGATCACGTTTCCGTCTTTGTCGTAGCCGCCACAGATCACCAGCTCACCGACGCTTTCGTGAAGGCTGGCCCCCCAGCGCGGCGTCTTGAGCACCCCATCCGTCTGCGTCGCCGTGCGCGCCCCCAGATCGATCGACAGCGTCGAACCGAGCACCGTTTTTTGGCCGCTCCCGTCTTCGTTGTAACCGCCAATGATCAGCGCCAGACCACTCTTGAGCTTGGCTGCGACGTGACCTCGACGGGAAATTGGTTCCATCCCGGCAAAAGTCAGGGCCTGGAAGAGGTTTCTCTCTGGCGCATAGACTTCAGCGACAGGCTTTTTGGCAGCGGCGTCGGCTTGGGAAAGACCACCGAATAGCAGAGTACCCGTCGAGAGCACCGTCATGGTGTGGCGATAGCGCGGCACCACCAGCGCCGTGTTGCGATCCACCGGCGGAGGAACCGTCGCAACGCCAACCCTGGCCAGCATGTCCGCACTGTCGGATGGGAAACGCTTGATCAGCGCAGCTTGTCCGCTCGGCTGTTCCGTCGCTGGATCGCTGGCGCCACCGGTCACCAAAAACACGCTGTCGCCAATTTCGACGGCGGCTGGACGGTACATTCCGGGCTTGCCGATGTCCGAGATCTCGACGGACGGTAT
>CAYTGC010000421.1:0-4361 GCA_964437195.1 uncultured Myxococcales bacterium
GTCTGGGGTAGAATGTCCTCTGCCGTCGCCGACTCAGGCACCAAAACCACGTTTGTTCTTCCTATCCACGCGCCAAGCTTACAGGTCCAGTGACATGATCAGCACTGCATACCTAGATTCCTACTCGATTGCAGGAATCTGGGTGTTGATCATGTGTCAGAGACGGACGGATGCTGAGCCCTGCTAGGCGCCGGTGCGTGTCTGCCAAGATGAAGTTCTGAGGCATAACCATGCGCACCAAGACGCGTGAACAGCTCACTGGCAGTGGTGGCAGCAGTGACAGCACGCGGATGGTCGCCGTTTCGTGTCGCCAGTATGGCCAGCGACTGCTGGATCATCGCTTCATCGAAGGGCAAGCGATAGGCTCTGGCTGCACGCAGTGCGAGGCGCAGGCTCACCTCGGCAAGGGGGCGCAGGTTACACTGCATCAGGTAGCGTCCAGTCCACAGCAGCACCGCCGGTCTTCCCAGCGGAATCACTCCGCACATCACCAGCAGCCGCCGCAAGACATCGCGGAATCCGGTCAGCAAGACAGACCGCTCGCTTTCTGTGATTGGTTGGGTGAGAAGCAAATCGTAGGTCTCTGCCACCGTACACAGCGCAAAGATCTGGCCATAGACCCAGCGCGGCTTGCTGCCCAAGGTCGCGAGCGCCAAGTCTGCCTGCGGGCGTGCTTCGAGCGGTCGTCCGCTCCGAACGGCATGAAGTCCCGAAAGCGCAAAGAACAGCGCCTTGGCGAGCGGATCCAACGTGCGCGCTTGATACTCCTTTGTCTCTTCGAAGTGCTGAGCTGCCTTTTCCAATCGGCCTGCCCGCAGCGCCAGTCCGGCGCGGATACATCCAACCCAGCACGAGTACTGGCTGCTGTCGACATGCTGAGCCAATTCCTGAAGGGCCTGCACGGCGGAATGTCCCGCAGCTGACTCCCCCAACCAGAGCATCAGGCAGGCAGGCTGCATTACCGTCAGTAGTTCGTGTCGCCAGTCCCCCATTCGACGGCGAAAGACCAGCTCCTCGTCCATCGCCAGGCTGGCGCGCTCCCAATCGCCTTGATACTCGGCAGCAATCCAGCGACAGAAGGCAACCGTGGCCTGCGCTTCGACCGGCGGGTTGTCGCTCTTCGTCAGTAAGCGGAGTGACTCCCTGAAGTAGGCATCGCCCAGTCGCTGGAGCGACAGATTGCATAGCAGCGTTCCCAGACCGCTATACGCCACAGCCAGGCGAACTGGATCGTGTAGCTGCTCTGCCAAGTGGACCACCGCCAAAATCAAAAAGGAGAGGTGCTGCTGCGAGCTGATTTCCGCCAATGCTTCGAGCACGGCAAGGAACGCATCGACGGCGGCCTCTGCGGCTCCGCGCTCTGTGATGCTGAAAGCAGGCTTTGCCACCTGCCTTGTTGAGCCAAGCCGCGAACGCAGATGCGATGAAACAAGCCGGCCCATCTGTGCCAGAAGCTGAAAATCTGAATTAGGAATCGGCAGCCCAGCGTCCGCGAATAAGCGGGCCAAGACCTGCGTGCATTCTGCTGCTTTTCCTGCGCCATGATAGGCGCGACACAACAGTCCTAAGGCCTGCGTTCGCTCGGCAGGAGTGTGTTGAACACGTTCGAACAGCGCGACGGCTCGATCGAGGTAGCCAATGGCCTCGTGCATCGAACCGCGCGGCGTGGCGCGATCCCCGGCCTTTAGCAGGTATGGCAGCGCCCGCTCGGGCCTGTTGGCCTGATCAAAATGATGTCCTAGTTGGGCCGCATGTCGGTTCAGATCGTCGGCATAGGCTCGCTCGATTGCCTCGCCGATGCGGCGGTGCCAGGCTTGGCGCTCTCCGTTGGTCAGTTCCCGCAGGCAAGCCTCGCGCAGCTTGTCGTGTGTAAAACGCCAGCGATTTTCGCTGACTTCCAACACCGCCAGCGCGGAGCAGGTGGTCAGGTGCTCTTCAACTGGTCCGAGCAGCTCCGCCGGAAGGCTTCCCAGCACGGCCAGATCCAGCTCTTTACCGAACACTGCCGCGGCTTGGAGCAGGGGCCGGGCCGCGCTCGGCACCCGCCCGAGTCGGCGCGATAGCACCGCCAGCACACCACCGCTGCGCAACTCACTGGGAAGGTTCCCGACACCAAGCTGTCCGATTTGTCCCAGAGTCCCCGCTTGCTGTGCCAAATCTCGCAGCACCTCGACGACAAAGAAGGCATTCCCAGCGGTTTCGCGTTCCAAGAGCGACACGATGTCAGGACGTCGGCCCACCTCGCCCAAGATCGAAGCGCTAAGCGCCAACATGTCGTGCGAGGCGAGCCGTCGGAGGTTTAGCGTGTGTGCCCCCGGCAGTTCCTCTGGTAGCGTAGGCCGCTCATCGTTGCGATAGGTCCCAACGATGAGCAGCGGACGATGTCCGGCCAGGCGCTGGAGTCGAGACAGCAGCGCCATGCTCTCGGGATCGGCCCACTGCAGGTCCTCGAGCAGCATGAGCAACGGCTCTTGTTTCGCAGCAAACAGTTTCGTCGCGGTGATGATCAGTCGTGTCTGGGCACTCTCGGGATCGAGGGCGACGGGTTCAGCAACGGGACGCTCCAGCAACCTCGGCAAATCGGGCACAACGGGCAGAAGTACACCCGCATCTGTGTCATCCAGCTCGCTCTGCAAGCAGAGCGGACGCAGCACATCAGAAAAGAGGTGATAGCCACCTCCTCCCTGGTCCTTCGCCTGGCCACGAATCACCGCGACGCCGCAGGTGAGGGCGAAAATGCGCAGCTCATCAATCAGCCGCGTCTTGCCAACGCCGCTCTCTCCACCGACCAGCCAGAATGAACCGTGTCCTCTTTGGACTGCCAGCAAGGACCGCTTGAGCGTGGAAAGCTCCTCATTGCGCGCGACAAAGGTGGCTGCCTGAAGGAAGCTCTCACGAATTTCTATTGTTTCGCTAGGCGGTGCAAGGTTCACGGCGCGAGCCAAGTCGTAGGCAAATGCTGCGGCCTCTTGATACCGCGCAGAAGGCTCGCGGCAGAGCGCGCGCTGAAGCACCGAACAGAGCGCAGGGGGCAGTCGACCATCGGCAACAAACAGGGGTGCTCCGCTCAAATATCGTTCGATGATAAGGTGGGTCGCCTGATCTCCGCCCGGGCGCCCACCGAGCAGTAGCTCATGAGCGATGACTCCAACGGCAAACAGATCCGACGTCTCACTGGCCACCGTCCCCAGCAGCACCTCCGGCGCAATGTAGCCGATTGTACCCGCCACTTCGGCCATCTGCAGTCGCCCTTCGCGGGTGACCAGTGCAAGCCCAAAGTCGAGCAGCTTCACTGTCTGTTCCTGTCCCTTCGGAATCACCAGGACATTTCCTGGCTTGATATCACGGTGCAAGATTCCGCGACGGTGCAGATAGGTGAGAGCCTGCAGCATTTGGATCAGCATTCCCACCTGTTCTGCAAGTGGCCTCTGGCGGGTGGCTTTGTCGATGGAGACGGCATCCTTCAGCAACTCCATGGTGAAGTACGGTTGCTGGTCGCGATCGAAGCCATAATCGAGTACACCAACGATATGAGGGTGACGCAGTCCGGCCAGTGTGTGGAACTCTTGGGTCAGGTGCAGCCGCAACTCTTGCTGAAACGGACTCTGTTGAGATGGATGTGCTGCGGGCACTGGGGGCGGGTTGGGTTGGGTTGATGCGGCAGCCACCGTGTCGCCCGTTTCGATGGAAGCGCGAGCGCGCTCATGGATTGCCAACAGCGCAGCGCTCGGTGGTCGACCTGGCAATCGGTCGGTGTTCACTGGCGGTACCAAATGCGCGAGCGCTGTGTTTAACCAGGGGGCTTGGGTAGAGAGCGTCGTTTCTAGTGAAGGCATTGCTACTGCGGGCGGTGAAGGCGTCGGCTGCCAGCGGGGAAGCAAGCGAACGCGCTTGAGAGCGACCACCTCGGCAGTCAAGCGATCATATGCGCGAAATACCTCTCCCATCCCGCCTCGGCCAAGGAGACCCAGCAGCCGGTAGCGCGGATGAGGAGACAGCTCAGAGCCAAGAGTCATCACGAGCCCCCAAACCCATTGGTGCTTCTAGGATACTTTGTCAGCGTATCGGGGCTGGAACACTTTTTTTTGTTCTCCCTTTTCCAGAGTGCAACGCCTGTTTTTGTGCACAGAAGGGGGAGTGGATAAGAAGTTCAAACGCGGTTTCGGCTGCATGGTCCGGGAACTGAGCGCCTCAATCGTGCATGAGTCAGAGACGGCAGTGGATGTTCTACGCCAAACTCTTCTCAGTCCGTGCCGAAAGATGCCGAGGAACTCTGTCCAAAAGGACTCCCCCACTGCAAGTTTACCCACCTTATGCGACGGCAACGCACCTGAACGAGGTGTATTTTTCGATCGGTACCC
>CAYTGC010000422.1:0-1504 GCA_964437195.1 uncultured Myxococcales bacterium
TGCGCTCATGACTGCTCCCACTTGTGGCTGACGAGGTCCGAGAATTGCTGTTCACCAGACTCGATGGACTGCTCGACGATGGGTCGGTCATCCAGTAGGGCGCTCTCTATGCGGCTCGTGATTGGATGGGCGTAGAGCTGCAGTCTTCCGGTTTCATCCTGATGCTCATCGAGATCACCCAGGATATGAAGATTGACGCGGTGGAGCTGGCCATCTCGCGCCGAGAAGACCTGATACAGCCGGTCGGAGGGAACTCCGGCAGAGCGCTTTACGCTGAGCGTCAGCACCAGCTCTCCTCGATCGTGAACGTGTACGCTGCGCTGCTGCCCATCGCGCCTGAACTCGATATCTAGGCAGCGCTCGTGCTCAGGCAGCAGCCAGCGCTCCGAGGCATGGGCGCGTGAGGAGGCCGTGGTTGTGGCCAGCACGACAGGGAATGTTGCCGCATGAGGCAGTGGACTTCCTCGGGTCGCAAAGGGAGGCACCAGCACCGAGATGACCAGTTCTCCGTAAGCACCGACCTCGCTCTCCGTAAAGTCGAAGGCAGTGACTGCAATCAGGGCATGGCCTGGTTGGGCCTCCAGCGGACTCAGTCCTGCGGGAAGCCAGCGGCGTAGCGTGTTCGTGTCTGCGTGAAAGAACGCGCCAAGCGCTTCGCGAAAGCCGTAGCGCGTCATCGAATTACTCCTGCGGCGCGCAGTGCTTGGCCGATGATCTGGGCGCCGACTCGCAGCTCTGCTGGATCATGCGCGGCGGAGATCGACACGCGGAAGCGCGACTGCTTGCGCTTGACCGCTGGAAAGAGAATGGGATTGAGGTACACGCCAGCCAACTCTAGGGCCCGCGCGATCGGGAAGATTCCGCTGTCATCCCTCACCATGATCGGAATGACCTGCGAGATCGAGTCGCCGATGTCCACTCCTTCTGCAAGCAGCGCTTCCCGCATGACCGCCACGTTTTCCCACAGACGCTGTCGCAGCTGCGGTTCCCGGCGGGCAATGCGGAGTGCTTCGCGCAGACCACCCACCACGGGTGGCGACAGGGCACAAGAGAAGACCTGCGAGCGTGCGTAGGCCCGAACGTAATCGACCATTGTCTTTGAACCAGCGACGTAGCCTCCCATTCCGCCCAGGCTCTTAGACAGCGTACCAAAGTGAACATCGACGTCTTTTTCGACCCCGAAGTGTTCCACCAGTCCCTTGCCGGTTTCTCCGTAGACAAAGGCAGAGTGCGCTTCATCAACCATCAGCCGTGCGCCATAGCGCTTGCACAGCGCAACCACTTCATCGAGCGGCGCGATGTCTCCGTCCATTGAGTAGACACCCTCGACAATCACCAGCTTGCGTCCCGGTGCCCCGGCAAGGCGCTTTTGCAGGCTGACCATGTCGTTGTGACGGAACAGAGACAGCTTGGTCTGGGCGAGCAGACAGCCATCCATGATGCTCGCATGCGCATTCATGTCGGCGATCACCCAGTCGCTCGGGCCCACCAGCGCCGAAATGGC
>CAYTGC010000422.1:1604-4338 GCA_964437195.1 uncultured Myxococcales bacterium
CGAAGCAATCGACTTCAGGTACAGATCATAACCGCCAGGTCGCGCGCCTTCTCCCCAGCGATCAAAGTGATCGTGTACATCAAACAGATCCTCTCCGGTGGTGCTCCGGAAGTGACTCAGATCGTAGTTTCGCCAGTCCTCACTGGTGTTCATATCACTCCCCCTCCTCACGATGCGTATCGCGCATGGTGGTCTTGGCCTTTAAGTAGCCCCATTGAGACGAAACGATCTGTCGAAGCAGACCGATTTTTCCAGCCTTCCCAGCTGTGCGACCCAGCTCTCCTTTGCGGTACAGATCGACGGTTTTGCGCCGCTGAAGCTTGCCACTGGATGTCTTGGGCAAGCTGCCAAGTGGAAGAAGCACCACTTCATCCACCCGCAAGGACAGCGCGGCGAGTACGCGGCTTTTTACTTCGTCTTGCAGGGCCGCGCTCGTGCTCGGATCGCGCACTTCTGCCGCCACGATCACGCGCTCTCGGCCAAGCTGCGTGTCCTGAATTCCGAAGGCCACAACATTGCCCCGGCGCACTCCCGCGACTTGGCCTGCTTGCCACTCAATGTCGCTGGGATAGAAGTTGCGGCCCTGGATGATGATGAGGTCTTTCTGCCGACCGCAGACGTAGAGCTGTCCTTCTTTGAGATAACCCAAGTCCCCGGTGCGTAGCCAGCCATCCCTCAGCACCTCGCGGGTGGTGACCGGATCGTCCCAGTATCCGAGCATGACACTCGGCCCACGCAGCTCAATGTGACCCACTTTTCCATCAGCAAGGGACTGCTGCTGATCATCCGTGATGCGGATCTCATGACCGGGAAGTGGCCCGCCGCAGCTCACCACGTCGACTGACTGCGCGGCTTCCTCTGCGGGAAGCGCCTCTCCGCTGGCAAGCGCCATCGGCAAGACCCGATCACTTTGCAGCGGCTCGCCGAGCTTTGAGAAGGAGGCCGCCAAGCTGTGTTCCGCCAGACCATAGCAAGGCCGAAGCGCCGTGCTGCGGAACCCATACGGTGCAAAGCGTGTCGCGAACAACTCCAGGGTGGCCCGCTGGATTGGTTCCGCACCGCAGCCCGCAACCGCCACAGAGCTCAGGTCCACCCCTATCAGCTCTGCATCTCGAATCCGGGTCGCACAGAGTCCATAGGCAAAGTTAGGAGCGAACGTCACCCGGGCCTTCCGCTGCGAGAGCTGGCGGAGCCACAAAGAAGGCCGCTTCAGAAAGAGCAGCGGAGATATGAACAGCACGTCTGCCACCGCCAGGCGGACGGGAGCAAAGACGAAGCCAATCAATCCCATGTCGTGGTACAGCGGCAGCCAGCTCACCGCTGTGGTTCCATCATTTTCGAACGTGCCCAGGGACGAGCCAATGCAGTCGATGTTCGCGAGCAGCTGCGCGTGCGTGAGTGTGACTCCTTTTGGACGCGCCGTACTACCCGAAGTGAACTGCAGAAAGGCCACGGAGTCCGGACTGAGCTGCACACCCTGGGGCTCGGCGCCCACGGCAGCTCGCTCCACCAGCGCAGCCTGGTCTTCAATCGAGCGGAGTCCCGCCACCCGGGCGTGGAGAGTCCCCAGCAGCAGCTTCACGCGGGCATCCGTCACCACCATGCGACAGCCCGCCCGCGCAAGAATGTGGGCGGTGTTATCTAGGTACAAATCTAGCTGCGGCAGATTCATGGGCGGGTAGATCGGTACCGCGATAATCCCGGCATACAGGCAGCCAAACAGCGCCTCGATGAACTGCGCAGAGTCCGGAACAATGATTGCAACCCGATCTCCTGACCGCACCCCAGACACCAGCAGGGCCGTCGCAAATCTCCGTGCCCGCTTGGCCAGAGTACTATGCGACACAAACTCGATCGGCTGTCTTTCCTCCGCCAGATGGGAAAACCCAATCGACTCATAGGTCGAAGCGATGTCGAGCGCATCAACGAGCGTGAGTGGCTTGGCCATCTCTCTCATCCTCTGCGGCTGGCGTTGAACGCCGAGACCACGACACTGGCCACATCTCCGAGCGTCTCTGCCCGCTGCAGGACGCTGATCGGGATGGTCAGATCGAGCTGATCTTCCATCGCAGAGAGAAGCTGCGCGCCTTCGAGAGAATCAAGATGAAGGTCTGCCGCAAGTTTTGTCGAAGCAGACAGAGGGCGACTAGGCGGCCTCTCCAGTGTCTGCATCAGGTACTCAAACATTCGTTCTAGAACATCTTCGCTGGAGAGTTGTGCGCTCGCGTTCATCGCAGGTTTTTCCGACTCCGTGGGCTCTTCGTTATGTCAATAACGATGCGACCGTCGCAAGGCAGAGTGAACATGTCAACGCAAAACTTACATCCATGATGTTTCTCTGCTCTTTTGTGAATCTACCGCACAGGAATTTGTGAGCGAACGATGACGAGGTTTGCCATTGCGTCGTTTGGGGCGGGTCCGTCTCGGTCCATCGGGTAGAACTTGTCCCGAATGAGACTGTGATTCAGCGCAAGCTCATCCGGGCATCATGCCTCTTTTGCAGATCGATGTGTCTGGCCTCCCAAGATGCGAACATCGGCCATGGAGTTGAGTCCGTAGCTACCAGGAACCGGACGGCTTACGTCGAGAACGTAGCTCAGCTTGGCATAGGTACTGTCCACGCCATCCCGCTGGAGCGGACCCCGTAACCAGCGTTCATGAAGCGCTGTGATCGACTTTCGCAGCGCCGGATCTCGTTTCCAAATATCGTCCGTATCCTTGGGCTCAGGAACCG
>CAYTGC010000423.1:0-4324 GCA_964437195.1 uncultured Myxococcales bacterium
TACTCACTTTCAGGGAGCACCCAATGATCACAACCAATATCAATGCTGACATTCTGCTTGTGAGAAACACGCTACGGGGGCTAGCTCTGCTCCAGCGGCTCCGTGCTTTGGAGCGTCCGCGCCCAGTGTACTATTTGGCCCTGCTCGTGTTTTGGTTGGCGGCAATTCTCGGTGCTTGGCTGCTGGTCATCCACGGTTCGCTGGCTCTGCTACCGCTGGCGTTACTGCTCTTCGCCAGCGGCCAGCGCTTTCTTGGCAACAGTCTCCACGATGCCTCGCACGGGAACCTAGGCCTGCGCTGCAATGATCTGCTTGGCTCCTGGCTCCTGGCTCCTCTGATGTTCGAGAACCTTCGTCATTATACTAAACTTCATATGGAGCATCATCGCTTCCTGGGTGACAGTAAGAAGGATCCTGACTACCTGTCGCTGCCGACTGGATGCAGTGCCTCGGCGTGCAAGGTCTATCTGAAGGTCTTGCTGAGCCCTAGACGCTGGCGAGACAGCGTGCTGGCGGACCTGCCTAACCTGTCGCTGCCGCAGCGCGTCGCCATCGTCGGCTGGTGGGCAGGCTTTCACACAGTCCTCGCGCTGCTCGATGGGCCCAGTGCGGCCCTATGGTTCGGGGGACTGTGGCTCGCATCTCGATCCACGACCTATCACGCACTCAAGACATTTACGGAACTGGCAGACCATGGTGGTCTCCCGGTCGGCACCATCCTCAGCCGGACGCGGAACTCGCCCGACAACTTCCTGAGCCTGTTGCTTCACCCTCATCATGACAATTTCCACCTGACACATCATCTGGCCCCGGGGATCCCGATGATCAATCTACGGAAGGCCCACCACATCCTACTCAACGTCCCTGCATATCGCGACGGACATCAGTGCGATAGTTACTTCTGGGGACACCGTTCGGTGATTCAGAGTTGGGTCGCCTACCAATCCGCGCAGCACGATTTGCATCAGCTTGCGGTCGCGCATCCATCCGGCACCGACGACAACAGGCAGACCCAGGCACCGTGCGATTGACAACACATCGCGAATGTCTAGATACTGTACCAATTAGATGGGAAAAATAGGGACATAGGGAACAATCGGGCACACGGAAGGATGATGCCGATGGTCGATGCTCAGTCTAGCTGGATGTCAGAAACTTCGACGGGCGGAAGCCCTGCAGTCTGTCGGCTTGCCGTTCCTGTGTCGAGCACCGAGTTTGGATCAATCAAGTTCGGCGAACTCGTCCAGGATCACCGAGGTCGCCTCGTCGGAATGCCCTGGCCACTTACCTGCTACGCTACTGCGAGGCTGAAGGCAACGCCAGGAGTGTCTGCCGTTAACGCCAATGGGCTCCGGTTAGCGAAAACCGAAAGAGTGCTTACCACATTTCTACAGAGTCACGCTAGGCTGCGCGTCGGACTTGATGTAGTCTTGCAGGATCCGGTCCCAGACGGCATAGGCTGCGCAATATCCACTGCAAACATGCGACTGGCAGTGACTGCCAGTGCCCGACTTCTGGGAGTTCATGTCAGTCGCAGCTGGTTGGCGAGGCGTCTCAGCGCCATTGAGCCGACCGATGCGCTTGGTCTCAATGACGGGCGGACGTGTGTTTGGGACTTCTTTAAAGGCAAGGCCCTTTCGCCCAGCTATCGGGTCCCGCACGGCACATACGTCGGTGCATTCCCCCGCGGGCAGTCGCTACCAACCGATACCCTAGCAGGCCGGCGTCCATCCTATACTGCGCGGGAACGGCAGCTACTGGATGGAATTTTTGCTCAGATCATTAGCACGCTCCGCACCCGCAGTCTTCCCGGACTTGCCCGATTAGCCTCGATTTCTGCCGATGTTAATAATGTGTATTTTTTCAAAAAAGAAATTCCCACCTTAAACGCTATGACCTACCGCGGTGAGATCTTGGGATATTGGAGCGCTCATTCTGGGACAGTATTTGGTGCAATCGGATGGCCTGGACAACTGGATTCCCTAGCTCGGAGTCTAGCCAAGCGCCTCGGCGCTGGATATGAAATTTTCGGCTTCCAGTGTGATGCGGAGACAGATTGGGCCCCATTCCTCATCAACTGTGGCCGTCGCGTCTTGCATCTTTCCACATAATCCACGATGCTGGAGCTAAGCTATCCATGAATCCCTGTCGGAAACTACTTCCAAGCAATTCTCGATCCGGTACCGCAATCGATGCCGAACTCCGCAGACTGGCCAACCTACCACTGGCAAGATTGGGGGCAATTCCTGAGGCAAGTAGCGAAGTGCTTGCCATCCTTGGTGGCGGCCATTCCGGAGCGAGTTTCAAGGATCTGCTTGGCCTCGGGATCATGGTCCTTGCCCTGGAGACCGGCGAGCTTGTTCCTGGCCAGCCGGTTGCGGAGTCTTCATCTGGCTCCATGGGTGCCGGTCTTAGCTGGGGTGGCAGGTTCCTCGGCCATCCAGTCACCATTATTTCCGATTCAAGTATTCCGCGCGTTACTAAAGCTAAGATCGAGCTGCTTGGCTCTGAGTTGATCGAGGTCCGGTCGCCTCATCCCACGGGTGGTTGGCAGCAGGCACGCGAGGAGCGGCTCCGTCAGCTACGGCAGGAGCGGCCCAGAACCTACTTTGTCGCTCAGAACGACAATCCGCTAAACCCCGCAGTCCACGCGCGCTGGTTGGTCCCTATGCTGCAGCGACGGATCCATCCCATGGATATCGCGGCTTCCGTCTTCGTCGTCGGCAGCGGTGGGCACTTTTCGGCGCTGTCGCGCTGGCTGAAGTCAAAGAACCCGCGCTGCAGGACGTTTGCCGCTGACCACCCTGGCTCGGTGACTTTTGGGACTGGCAGTGGCGGGACCTCTCGGATTCGGGGGGTTGGCAATAGCAACAGTGTACCAAAAGTGATCGAGGAAAACCGACACCTTGTGGATGATGTCATCGTGGTTGGAGAGGAGGAAGCGTTGCTTGCGTGTCGGTCGGTAGCCATGCGACACGGGCTCTTCGTCGGTGGTTCATCAGGCATTGCCTATGCTGCCGCCTGCAAAGTAGCGCGTCGAATCAAGAGTGGTATAGTGCTAACTATGTTCCCCGATCGCGGCGAGATTTATACTGAGCTTTTTAGTGAAACGATCTGGAACAAGGAATGGATTCTAGCGCATGCGTCCTAAACGCCAGATTCTGCATCCAGCCACGATCGCTGTCGGCCACGACGGCATCCCACGGGTGGCGGGCGCAATAGTGCCACCAATCTTCCAGACTGCGCAGTTTGAAGCCGGTTCATCACATGAGTATACCCGAATTAGTAACCCTACGGTTGACATTTTCGAGCGCCGGGTAGCACAGCTCGAGAGGATGGAGTACGGTGTAGCGTTTGCCTCGGGGATGGCAGCGCTCGCAGCGCTAGCCCGCGTTCTATCACGCCGTGGCCCCATTCGACTGATGACGGGAGGATACGCCGGAACCCTGCGCCTGTTACGCTCCGAGGCAGAATGCGGAGCTCTGCGGTGGGCGCCGCTTGAATTCGCGACGATGGAGGACCTAATGGATGTCAGACCGCCTTCGTCAGTCTGGTTGGAATCGCCCAGCAATCCGTTCTTGACCGAGTTTTCGCTCGCAACCATGATCACCGCAGTAACAAGAGGCGTGGATCTTGTCGTCGACAACACGCTGGCAACGCCGTATCTCCAGTGCCCTGCTGAGCACGGCGTGCGCCATGTGGTGCACAGTGCCAGCAAGTTCCTTGGGGGTCACAGCGATTTGCTTGCAGGAATCGTGCTGACGCAGGACGCAATGGTCTATGAAGAGCTTCGTCAATTTCGGTGCTCCCACGGCGGCTGCTTGGATCCGTTCGCTGCCTGGCTGGCGATCCGCGGCCTCCAGACCCTTTCGGTGCGAATGGAGCGGAGTTCATCTACAGCGATGCAGATCGCCCAAGCTCTTTCTAGCCATCGTGACATCGACAATGTTTATTACCCTGGTCTGCTTGCTCCGAAGCAACGCCCCAGCCAAATGCGAGGTGGGGGGGCCGTGGTTACATTCCGTATCTCCCCAAATCGGGCACCCGACCAGTTCCTTCGCTCGCTCGCCATCATTACGCCGGCTCCGAGCCTAGGTGGAGTAGAATCGCTAATTAACCAGTGTGCAACCATGTCACACTCGAGCCTCCCCGCCGGGGAGCGGTTGGCTCATGGTCTGGACGAGCGGGTATTTCGTCTCTCGGTTGGTCTGGAAGAGCCCGGAGACCTGCTTGATGACCTGCAACACGCTCTGGAGAGCGCGATCCCCAAGAGAGGATAAATATGCACTTACTAAGAACCCAGCCGCAGCCTCCCCCGACCCGT
>CAYTGC010000424.1:0-4311 GCA_964437195.1 uncultured Myxococcales bacterium
GCCGACCCGATGGAGTGCGTGCTGCCGAAGATCGGCATCTCGACCAGCGAGTTTACCGAGCCAACGGGCACGGGCCGCGTCAACTTCTACCGCGCCAACGGCGCGACGATCAGTGCGGCGACTCCGCCGACGGATCCGTCGGCGGCAACGCTGTTTGGCAACCTGACGACGATGAAGAAGTACGACCTCATCATCCTCGACTGCGAGGGGTCGGCCATCGACAAGTCGGCGTACTACAACAACTTGCTAAACTACACCGCCGCGGGTGGTCGCATCTACTCGACGCACTTCGCCTACTCGTTCCTCCACGGCCAGAACCAGAATCCACCGCCGGTGCTCAACACCGCGTGGGATGCCACCGCGACGTGGAAGGTCAACCAAGGCTTCCCGCCGGACCAGAGCGCGATCATCGACCAGAGCTTCCCGAAGGGCAAGACGTTCGCGCAGTGGCTGAAGCTCGTCGCAGGCGGCACCCTGGGCCAGATCCCGGTCACCCAGGTTCGTCACGACTTCGACGCCGTGATCCCTCCGTCGCAGCAGTGGATGTACGGCACGCAGACGACGACGACCACGTTCAAGAACTTCCCGATGCACTACACCTTCAACACGCCGGTCGGCGCGATGCCGGCCAACCAGTGCGGACGCGTGATGTACAGCGACTTCCACGTCAGCACCGGCGCGAGCGGCACGGGCACCTTCCCGGGCGAGTGCAACTTCGGCACCGGCAAGCCGCTGACCGCGCAGGAAAAGGTCCTTGAGTTCATGCTGTTTGACCTGACCTCGTGCATCAAGGCCGACGTTCCGACCTGCACGCCGAAGAACTGCGCGATGCAGGGCTTCAACTGCGGCGCTCAGGGCGACGGCTGCGGTGGCATCATCGCAAGCTGCGGTACATGCACTGCGCCTCAGATCTGCGGCGGTGGCGGCGTTCCGGGCTCCTGCGGCGGCGGCTGCACTCCTTTGACCTGCGCCCAGCTCGGTTACACCTGCGGCTCGTACGGCGATGGCTGCGGTGGCACGCTCAACTGCGGCGGCTGCACTGCGCCTCAGGTTTGCGGTGGTGGTGGCCCAGGCAAGTGCGGTACGGGCACCTGCCTGGCGAAGACCTGCTCTCAGCTTGGTCTGATGTGCGGTGCGACGGGTGACGGCTGCGGCAAGACGCTTGACTGCGGCACCTGCCCTGGTGGCCAAGGCTGCGTCGCGGGTACTTGCAAGCCGACCGGCTGCACCCCGCTGACCGTCGACCAGGCCTGCACGGTGAACGGCTACAACTGCGGCCCCGTTGGTGACGGCTGCGGTGGCACCGTGAACTGCGGAACCTGCCCAACCGGTCAGACCTGCGGCGTGTTTGGTAAGAACAAGTGCGGCGTCGTCGGGTAACGGACGCTCGCCTGGGGCCCGGCTGATCGTTCAGCGGGCTCGCCTGTGACACCTCTTCCCACCTTGTCGCACCGCCCGTTGGAACGAAGCGGTGCGGTGATTCCAACTACCTTTTGTGATCCAAGAGTCGCTTTTGCAGCTCGACCGCATCGACGATCGGGGCGCTGCAGCTTGTCCCAACGCAGACATACGCCGTGGGTCTATCGTCCTTGGCCGTTTTGCCCTCGCACAGCGGCTGTAGCTCGGGGGGGATTGGCTGGCCCTCCGTCAACACCAAGACAAAGTGATCGGGAACGAAGGTGCGCAGCGCGACGTCTCGCAGGGCCTGCCCGTCCTGGCCGGAACTTGGCGAAATGAGGATGGTGACCACCACTCCATGCGACAGACAGTCGAGCGCGTGAACCAGCCCGGCCATTCCCATCGGACTTCGCTGCGCCCGTTCACCGAGCCGGAGGAGCGTAGATTCTGCGATCGCTTGGTAGCGCTCGCGCACGTCCGGCAAAACCGCTGCCAGTCGCAGAAGGTTTAGGCACATCACCGACACGCCAGACGGTATCGCGCTGTCGTGCAGACTGACGGGCCTGGCAATCAGTGACACGCCGTCTGTTTCCGTCGGTCCAACAAAGAAGGTCTGATTTTCTGGATCATAAAGATCGGCAAGGGCCGCGTCGGTCAAGTCTTTGGCGATCGCCAGGTAGCGCGTGTCTTGGGTCGCTTGGGTCAGCTGCCACAGCGACTCGGCCAAAAATGCGTGGTCTTCGAGCGTTGCTGCCCATTTCGCTTCGCCATTCTTGAAGGTGCGGAGCAGCTTGCCGTCGGGATCACGAAGCCGGGTAAGCAGAAAGTCAGCCGTCTGTCGGGCCAGCTCGACGAGATCGGTTCGTGCCAGCAGCTGTCCTGCGGTGGCGAGACCCGATACCGCCAGCGCGTTCCACCCCGTCAGAATTTTGTCGTCGGTCCCAGGTGGCACGCGACGATCGCGAGCGGCGAGGAGCGTCTCCATTGCTCGACGCAGCAGCTCGTCTTCTTCCTCGTCGCGCGGCTGATCGATGACGTGCAGAATCGAGGCATCGACCGGAGCGTGGCCGTGTGGATCGTGCCAGTTGCCGCCGGGGACGACGTCGTAGCAGCGGCTCACAAGGTCAGCCTGCGTTTTCCCGACGAGCTGCGTTATTTCTTCGTAGGTAAAGACGTAGTATTTGCCTTCAACACCTTCACTATCTGCGTCGAGAGCTGCATAAAAACCACCGTCCGTTCCGCTCATCTGCCGTCTGAGCCAACCGACCGTTTCGTCGATCACGCGTCGGTATCTGGCCGCCAAGACGTCTTGGCCTTGTGCCACAAGCAGCACCAGCGCCTGGGCATACAGCCGCAGAAGCAGGCCGTTGTCGTAGAGCATCTTTTCGAAGTGCGGGACCAGCCACTTGTCGTCGGTGGAATAACGAGCAAAGCCACCGCCCAGCTGATCGTAAATGCCGCCCTGTGCCATCTTGGTGAGCGTCAGCAGGGCCGGTCGCAGATCGTCGACTTCTCCGCTGCGATAGAAAGAGCGCAGCAAGAGTCCCAGTGCGGTTGGATTGGGAAACTTGGGCGCGTGACCCAGACCGCCCTCGCGCGGATCGATCTGCGACGACAGGCGAGCCGCCACCCGCTGCACCAGATCGGCTGGAAGCTGCGCCGCGGTTTCATCACCGCGAGACTTCTGCTGCACTTCCTGGAGCGCTTCGAGGAGCTTCTGGCCGTGGTCGCGGACTTTGGCTTTTTCGTCGCGATACGCATGGGCCAGTGCCGAAAGGACGCGACGAAACGAGGGTCGACCCCAGCGGTCTTGCGGCGGAAAGTAGGTCCCGCCAAAAAACGGCTCACCCGTCGGCAGAAGAAACATCGTGAGCGGCCAGCCGCCCCCTTCCGAAAGAAGCTGATGCGCCTGCTGATAGAGCTGATCGACGTCCGGATGCTCTTCGCGATCCACTTTGATGCAGACGAAGTCCTGGTTCATCAGTGCTGCCGTCTCAGCGTCCTCGAATGACTCGTGGGCCATGACATGGCACCAGTGGCAAGCCGAATAGCCGATCGACAGCAGAACCGGCTTGTCCTCGCGACGAGCTCGCGAAAAAGCCTCCTCGCCCCAGGGATACCAGTCGACGGGATTGTCGGCATGTTGACGAAGATATGGGCTCGACGACAGCGCAAGACGATTGGGCACGAGAAAAACCTCTTCAGTTGCGCAAGAGGCTAACTCGCTTTGGCTGCGGCGCGGACGATGAAGAGAGCGGGAAGGGCGAAAGTGGGGCGGAATCTGGCAGAAACGGGCAGGGCGGGCGGGACTTCTCCGCTATTCGTGGCCTTGCTGCTTGCCGTCGTCTTTTTCCTGCTTGCCGAGCTTGTCGTCTTTGGGCTTTTCGCCCGGATCGAGCATGCCTTTTTTGCGCTTGCGATCACGATCAGCGACGGTCAGCGTGTCGATCGGCGGCTGGTCATTGGCCCAGTGTGACATCACCGATGCGGCGGACTGGGCGGCTTGCTGCGAGACTTTGCTCGATGAGTCCCCGCCTAGATGAATTGGAGCTGCGGCGATGTTCAGCTGATCGTCGTCGGCACCACGCTTCTTTTTGCCCAGCTCGGTGGCTTTGAACGCCGTCAAGAACGGGTTTTCTTTGGGATCTTTCTTGTGCTCAAGATCGTGCGACATCGCCTTCACCTTCGCATCGGCTGGGATGCTGATCCAAATTATCGGGCACTTTAAAAAAAGGGTGCGGCTCGTCGGGAAATCCACTGTGGCGGGCTTTCGTTGGCCTCGCCGGGTTGCTTGTGTCGTCCGCCGGTCTAGGGCATAACGCCAGAGCTTATGTCAACGCCCGAGCCGCTCAATCCTGCGCAGTGGCAAGCCGTTCATCACCAAAACGGACCCCTTCTTATTTTGGCTGGTGC
>CAYTGC010000425.1:0-4307 GCA_964437195.1 uncultured Myxococcales bacterium
CGCGAGAGCTGATGCTGATCAGCGAGGCCAAAGTCGATCACTTTGGTGGCAAAGGGTGTCTGGGTTGCATAGTTGTTGAGCGAGTCGTGAAGCGACTCCTGAACACTCTCATCTGCGGGCTTGTGCTCATCGCTGTCCGCTCCGTGCGATGACACCATGATGTTGTCAGGAGCGAGGTCTTTGTGAACGATTCCCTTTTCTCCATGCAGCCAAGCAATTGCCTCTGCGAGCTGGCAGATCACTCGCACTTTTTCCAAAAGACTGACACGCCGCAAAAGGTCAAGCTGAGGATTTGTATTTTTCGGATCGGCACGGGAGTCAGAGGAAATCATTGGTCCTGAAGGCTGAAAAGCAGACCATCGAGGATCAGAGAGTCCGTGCCGTTCACAAAGACGAGCAAATACTCGCTTTCGCTGGTTGTGAAACTGCGTGAGCTTGGTGTTGAGAAGCTCCATCACCACTGCTTCTCTGTCGACGAAGTTCACCAGCGTTCCGTGCTGGGCATGGGGTCCTTTGGCGCAGCACGTTTTTGCAGGAGGACGCAGAAGCTCGCTGTAGCGCGTGGCGATGTGCTCCGCTGATAGCAGAAAGTTACAGCGATCGCTTTCACATTTGAGCGCCGGATAGGCGTGGTTGCGCGGCTGATAGCGAACGAGCTTCGCACCACCACACGATGGACAGAGCGGATGATAGAGCTTTCCGCAACCACCACACATCACACTGGGACCGAGCCGAATGATGTCAATCGTGGTGATCACCCGCTCATTTCCTGCAGCACTGAGATCCTTCAGCAGCTTGATCTCTTGTAGAGAAAGATCCTCCGCCCGCAAGTCGACATGCTCATGCAGGATCTTGATCGCGACACGACGGACATTGCGATCGGAACTGCGCTGCCATGCTCCGAAGACCTTGGCAAAGCGTCCCTGTCCAAGTAGATTCGGCACGATGTATCCCTGATGGGGGTCTTGTGCTTGCTCCAGCTCATAGGTGATGTTCGACTCAAAGCGGATGGAATGGTTCGCATTCATCACGGGAAGCGGCTTTACGTTGTCCATATCAGTCTCTCGATTCAATTGGTTGGGGATTCTGTGACAAGAGCGACCTCATTTGCCGATGCTAATTGAAACCAAGTGGGTCACTCCGCTGCGGGTGTCGCGGGTATGGAGCACGAGATGATCAGCCTCCTTGTGTTCAGTCGGCCACACCAATTGCAGGACAGGTCCATCGCTGAGCTGTAGTTCCTGACTGCGCAACCGCTGATAATCGATGCTCTGAAGCCAGCTCTGTTTCCGGTTTCCGATCTCAAATCGACCCCGCTCTCCAGAGAGAAAAACACGCGAGCGACCAATGTGATCGTCCCCTTCGTACAGTCGGACGCGCTGACCAAGCGAGTCGACCGACTCACGAATGTCGACCGCGACCCCAGACTCAAAGATTGAAACCTCAATTCCGACTGGAAGGAGCCCAGGCACAGCGCTCAGCGGAATCGCGGCCGGCGTTCGGCAATCACGCCGAGCGAGCTCGATTCCGTACAGCGTAATCTTGCTTTTGTCCCCTACGGTGACGCTCTGTCCTTGACGCGGGACTTCAATGGGGAGAGCCCCTGCCAGAGCCGTTTGATCACGTGTCAGACGACGTAGAAGCTCGACAACTGTCGGTCGCCGGGATGGATTTGGAGAAAGTGCCGCGGCCAACGCCTCACCCGTTGCTGCAGGAATTTCCATCGTGCCATCTGTGGTGAGCATGGGCAGTCCACGCGCCAACGACTTGACTGCTTGCTGAATGTCACCGCCGTAGAGCTCATAAAGGATGGCAGCGATCGAGTAGACGTCCCCGGCCTGGCTGGGTGACATTCCCGTAATTCGCTCGGGTGGCGTGTATTTTCCTTGCGGTGTCGACTGCGCCAATGCACTTGCGTCTTTCAAATCCGCACCACAGAGCCAAGCAGGATGAATCCCAAGCAGCGCCAACGTCAGCCGGTCACAGCCAGGCGGTCGAACTGCAGAGTCGAAGTATGGCAGGGCAATCCTTGATGGAGACAGCTGTCCATGAACAAAGCCAGGCCATAGCTGATTCAGCGCCACCAGTGCACCGCACAGCCGCTGCGCGAGCAGTCGACGCTCTTCTTCGCGAAGGTACTTGCCCGACTTTAGGCTGGCGAGCGTGTGACTGTAATACGGTGCAGCGGCAAACCAGGGACCCCCCGGCCAAGCCTGTCCATGGCCGATGAGTGCGCCGAGCGCACCGCAACTCTCTTTGCTGAGGACCTGCCACTTGGCAGCGAACGTCGCCAATCTCCTCTCTATCGCAGGAGGCGGTGCGCCGAGCCCCTTGTCGGTCCCAAACAAGCGGATCGCGTGTCGTTGCGGAGCGGATGATCCATCCTGCGAAACGATAGGCTGTGCCAAGAGTGTTCGCGTCACAAGTCCCTCGCTGGGGACATCACTCAGCTCCGAAAGCAAACTCTCGACCTGATACTCTTGGCCTGCGACCACAAGCTGGCAGGGTGGCTGCAGTGACGGAGGCGCAAGCAGCGCCACCTTGGCTTTGGCTCCTGCTGCGGCAGCTGGGTCGATTGAAGGCACCGGAAAGATCTCTGGCCAGCCGAGCAGCGGTGAAGGAGGCGCCGCACGCAACGCGACACCGCTTTGGGTCAACATCTCCGCGATCGATCGATGCGTCAGATAACGGCCCCCTTCATTCATCACGAACTTCTCAAGCAGTGTGGCCATCTCTTTCGCAGTCTGGATGCGCTCCGTCGGGTCTTTGGCCAGTCCACGGTTGAGGATGTCCGCCAGTTCTGAAGGAATTCCTTTGATCGGAGGAACCGGATCGTGAAGGACCGCGAACAGTGTCGCAGCATCACTGTTGCGCAGAAACAGGGGCTGCATCGCGCACAGTTCGTATAAAACGATCGCAGCAGAAAACAGATCAGACGCACGCGAGAGTTCTGCTGTTGCTTGAATCTGTTCAGGGGACGCGTACGCCGGCTTGCCCACAAATTGTCCAGCCTCGTTGAGGTGCTGTCTTCCCACCGCGCGAGCAACACCGAAATCGATAAGCTTTACGTCTCCTTCAGGTGATACGACCAGGTTCGATGGCGTAAAGTCGCGATGGACGATGGACAGCGGTCGTCCGCTCGCGTCTTGCGCTTCATGTGCTGCATGCAGTCCCCAGCAGGCTTGTGCAATGAGGGCTGCCGCCAGTTCAAAAGGCAAGCGCAGGTCCTGCTTGCGCAGCGACTCGATGATGTGAGCCAGATTGACACCGCGCAAATACTCCATGGCAATGTAGTGGACACCCCCAATCACGCCCACATCATGAATGCCCACGACGTTGGGATGCGTGATCTGCGAGACGATCCTTGCTTCCTCCATTAGCATCGCCCCAGCAGATTTCTTGTCGAATGAATAGAGCAGATTGGGATGGATCAGTTTGAGCACAACCAACCGATTCAGATCTGTGGATTCCGTTGCCACGAACACCGTCGCCATGCCGCCATTCCCAAGCTGGGCGATCACTCTGTATGAACCGAAAGGAATCGTGTTGCTCACCTGGACTCGGATGGTTGGACCACCGGCCCCGAGCGCAATGCGGTACGGCGTGGCAGACGGGATCAAGCGCAGAGAACGTATCTGTTCCTGCTTGGGAAGCGCCCAGGTTCCGTTGGTACTCCCGACATCGGTCAACACACATTCGGTCCGCGTGAGCTTGATCCCGAGGTGTCGCTGCGAGACAAATCCGTCCTGTTCAGGAAACGAAATGTCGGCATCATGATGACGGCCGAGCAGGACATCGCGTGGGCCGCAGAACGTCCGAGTCATCCCCGCAAGCGCGCCGGTCTCAACGTGAATCACGACCTGAATGCCAAGAGTCGGTGCTGGTGTTGTCGCCATGAAACTCCCCCCAAGCAAGTTGCAGTCCAAGCATCTGCAGCGACGGTGCAGCGGGTTTCATGGCAAGCGATGCCCATGGGCTGCTCATGGCACAGCTTGCGCGATGTACACCTCTGCACCTCGATTCATATCAGAGCCTCACACGCGGACGGTCGCGGCGTGCCAGTGGCCGCAGTGCCTCAAGTCGATCAATCGCGTCCAGAAGCTCCTCGCGTCGACCATGCAGCGGACCGAGGAATGTCTGACGAATCGTCAAGTCAGCATCGAGGAGGAGCGTAATCGGCATCGCACTGGTTCCCAGAGCGCGGCGCAGCTCCGTTGGATCGATCTGATACTGCGGCACCGTGGGAAGTGCAGCCAGATTGGTTCGGAAAAAATTCGCCAACACCTGACGGTCTTGCGTCTCTGTAA
>CAYTGC010000426.1:0-4286 GCA_964437195.1 uncultured Myxococcales bacterium
GGGAGCTAGGGCATCCCCACATACCCAGCGTCGTCGAGATCGGAAAAGTCGAGGGCCACCCTTTCATTGTCATGGAGTGGCTCGAAGGGGAAACCCTGGAGGAGCGGTTAGCGCGAGAGCAGGTGCTCCAGCTCGATGCAGTTATCGAGATCTGCCGTCAGATCGGAACGGTACTTGCCCTGACTCACCAGCGCCAGATCGTCCACCGCGACATGAAGCCCGGCAACATCTTCATGTGCCGTCACATGCCGCGAGGGGCTGATCCGAAAGGGCTGCCCTACTTCGTCAAAGTGCTCGACTTCGGTATCGCCCGGAATCCCTCCACCCAGCGCCCTCGCACAGTGCAAGGCACCATAATGGGTACGCCGGACTACATGGCCCCGGAACAGGCGAGCGGCGAACGGTCAGCACGCATTGATTCGCGCACCGACCAGTATGGCCTGGCAATGATCGCCTACGCGATGTTGAGCGGTCGGCCCGCGTTCACGGCTCGGAGTGATGCCCCTATTGATATCGCGGCGCAGATGGAGGCCATTCTGAAAGACCCGCCGCCGCCGCTCCCTCCCAACGTGCCCGTCGCGGTGGAGGCCGTGCTCCAACGTGCGTTAAGTAAGTCTCCAGCCGATCGATATCCCTCCGTGGAGGAGTTTGTTTCGGCGCTGATTACGGCCCAAACGGTGGGCGCGAAAGCTCACACGTATCGATCGCGGACGGACGCGGTTCCTCCGGCTCTGTTGGAGCCAAACACAGCACCGATTTCCCCCGCGCCGACGCCCCTGAGCCAGAAGCCGTCGATGAGCGTCCTTATCGAAGGGCGATACGCCGTGAAGGGCATAGACGAGGCAACGGCGTCGAAGCTGGCCGCTTCGGCCTCTGACCCGTACAATAGGGCAGCGCTATCGTCCGCGCCTGGTCCGACTGCGTCACCCCATCCAGCGTTGCGCAATGATCCCAGCGGTCGCGCCGAGAGCCTATCTGGCTCCTTCCCCGTCCGCCCCACTCAAGCACCTCGAAGGTGGCACGTTTGGCTGATAGCATTGCTTTTTGTTGTCACTGGCGGAACGATAGCCATAGTCAATACTCTCCCATCGGAAATTCAGCAGACGGCACGCGATGCAGGCGCGAACGCCCCTCCTGACTTGGCGACGTCAATGGTCCTCGCGTTACGAGCTGACTTGGCGACGCCTCAGGATATGGGGAGTCCTGCAGACATGCGGGTGCCCGTTGATCTAAGCGTTCGAGTCAACACTCCCAGTTGCCCGCCATTGTTCACCAGCAAGTGTGTCCGTGGACAGGATTTGACGACCGAGCAGCGACAGCTCTTTGCAGACCGCCTCAACCACGCCCATCTACACATCTGCAACCGTTCGACGCTGGTCCTTGTTCGTGAGGACAATTGGTTGAGGTCGGATTGGCCGCCGCCGCCCGGTGTCAGCCAAAATCAGGTCAGAGACCTGCTGACGGATCTGCAAGCCTATTGGCGCACTCGTCATTATAGTCAGACGAACCTACCACAGAAGATAGAGATCGGATGCCCATGGCGCTGACAGCTTTCGTAGAAGGTCGCAACTTTACAGGTGCGGCCATCATGTTGTTCCTGAGCGCACTAAGCTGTGACCATGGCCAACGCCTACAGGAGCTGGAGCGGTGGCGACAGCAGTTCACTGCAGCTCAAGGTAAGCGGGATACTGATCAGGACCAAGTCATTGAAGACGTGACCAGCAAGCTCGCCTGCGATAATGCGGAGGTACGGAATTTTATCAAGCGATGCACCAGTGAAGAAGTTTGCGACGATGGAAAAGTTGTGAATGCCATTAGAAACATGAAAAGTATGGACCATGTAATGCTTAGGGTTCCGTACCACAACGATCAGCCATTATCCATAGACGCAGAAGATCGCAAAGCTCAAGTCATAAAGCTAATACTCAAACATGCTGTTGTCGCTGGGTCAACAAAATTGCTAGTTGTCGCCATCCCGTCGCTGGACAAAAAACAGCAAAAGGGCAAACCCACGGCAAACCCAACGACACCGCAAATTGATTACACAAAACTAAAAACACAGGCGTTCAGATTTAGGAACGCTCTCTATGAACCAGAGTTCAATCTGCCAAAAACAGTCAAACATCTGGAACCTCAAGTTCCACGATGCGATACTCGAAGTGTCGGACTCGTTCAGAGCTTCCAAAGGGAGGTTCCTGATGATCACCTTCTACCGCACGAACAAAAGATCCAGTACCCTTACGTGGATTTGATAATCTTCCTGGTGGAGTGCTAACATGAAGTCTGTTGTCGCCCTGTATCTCCTGCCGCTACTGGCCGTTCTCGGGCAAGACCCTGGTGCCTCTGTCCGCCGCGACGAGGCTCGTATCCTGAATCAAGGAATTGAGGCTTCAAACCTTGGGGCCAATCTACGAATTTGGGATGTTGGCGCGAAAGGCTGGCGCGAGTCGAAGCCGGAAGACCTAGAGAAGACGCGTTCTCGAGTATTAGTCGTGAATTTATGGGCGCATTATTGCAAGCCATGCATTGCTGAATTTCCAATTTTGCGCGATATGGCAAAGAAATTCGAGGATGATACAAAGGGCGATGTACGTTTTATGTTTATCTCGGAAACCAGCAGCGCCACGGACATGGATAAATTCATCGGAGTCAATGAAAAAAGACTGCCTAGTGGCCCAATGTTCTTGGATTACAATGAGAACATTGCAGAGACGCTTAGGCAGGCCTTACCGGGCCGAAGCCTACCTCTGCCGACCACGCTGATACTCGATGAACGACGAGTGGTTCGCTACGTTTTGATTGGTGCTCTCCTGAATCGACGCAGTGAGCTAGTGCAGGCCATTGATGAAGTTTATCATGCCGTAAACCCTGGTTCAGTAAACCACTAGCTATAGGTTGCATTCCATGCGCGCCTCGATAATCCAACTCGTCGGCTTCCTGGTGCCCTTCCTAGTGTCAACAGGATACGCCGTGGGGCAGCCAGCACGTCCAACCACGGATGGGCCAACGACCTACTTTTGGGGAATTCAGAGAGGCTGCGTCCGCGATGGCTATCTAAGCGCCGCCGTAGAGAACCGCCTCCGCCTGGCATCCAATCGGGTCGTCGTCGTGGGCAGCGAACTCGTCTCCAAGAATCCCGGCTGTCTTGGCGAAGAGTGTCTGCGGCCCTTCAAGAGCATCTGCACAAACCGCAATGGTGTCCTGATTGGTGGCGTCGTCGTTCAGCGCGCGGTGTCACAGGGAGGGAGCGATCCTGTGATGTGGCAACTTGTGCGGCTGTGGCGCGTCGAGACAGCCAGCGGCCAGACAACGTACTTACAGCATGCCTGCCGGAAGTGCGAGTTGCCAAGACTACTGCCGGTTCTCACCGCCGAGCTGCTGGAGAACCCTCCCTCCCCATCCTTGACGGCCAAAGAGATGCGCAGCGCCCGCCCGCCTTTCTGTGCTGGCGGAGAGAACCAACCCGAACCCGCTCCGCCAGGGGAGCAGCGCATCGCCGTGGTGGTCAGTGGAATCAAGGATGCACGCTCCTCGCGCGCCCCGCTTCTTCGCGCCCTGAAGGAGCATTTGGCTCAGACGGGCCGTGAGGTCGTTCGTGCGGTTGACGAAGGAAGCACCCACCACGCCCCAGAACTTGCGACATTTATTGGCAAGAAAGTGCCAAACGACGTGATTGGCGTCGAGCTGTTGGCCGAGGGACAGGTCCGCGTGCGTCTATTGACTGCCGCGACGCTGGCAACAAGCGAGAATGCTGCCGATTGCTTGGGGTGCAGCGATCCCGCTCTCGCGAAAAGAGTAATCATGACGGCTGGTCCGCTGCTCGATCGATGCTCAGGCGCTCAATGTTCGCCGGACGCAATGGCAACGCCGCTACGCTGGCCAGACGGAATCTGCTCCCCCAGTTCGGAACCAACCTGTCGGCCTCCCGAGCCCGAAGTCACTCCGACGAGCGGCCCACCGCCGATAAACACACTTTGTGGACCGATTGCCGAAGCAGAAACGAATCCGAATCCGCCCAACGAACCGGGTGGCGATGGTCATAAAAGACCGCCTATCGTTCCGACGACGGCACTCAGCACAGGGCGCATCGTTGGTGCGAGTCTATTGGGAGCAGGAGCTTTGGCTGCTTTCATCACTGCCGGCATTCTGACGAGCAAGGGCATGCAATCGGTTGAGGGGCCTTGCTACTCCGCTGACAACCTGCTCGTCGGGGCCTGTGTTCCTCCGAACCTCGCCCCAGCATACGGTAGTGCCTACGCAGCGGGTGCTTTACTACTCGGGGGGGC
>CAYTGC010000427.1:0-4281 GCA_964437195.1 uncultured Myxococcales bacterium
AGGGAATTGTGCATAGGGACATCAAGCCCGAAAACCTGATGCTCGTTGCAGATCCAGTGGCACCGGGTGGCGAGCGGGTCAAGGTGCTCGACTTCGGAATCGCCAAACTATCCGACGATCGTGGCGGAGTGAAGACGGCGACCGATCAAGTGATGGGAACGCCCGCCTACATGTCTCCTGAACAGTGTGCTGGGGCTGGCGGGGTCGATGCACAGACGGACGTATACGCGCTGGGCTGCGTGCTGTACGAGCTTTTGTCTGGAAGAACGCCGTTTGTGGCGGACGGACCGGGGCGGCTGATAGGAATGCACCTGTTTCAAGAACCGCCGCAGTTGCTCAGCGTTGCACCACATGTGCCGTCCGAGATTGCCGACTTGGTGCACAGGATGCTGGCCAAGGAGAAGGCGCAGCGTCCGACGATGAAGGAAGCAGCGGAGGAACTTGGGAAACACCTGTCGAAACAGACCGGAATCCCGCTTCCTGATCGTCTTCAGTCTCAGGCGGACACCGACCCTGATGAAACCAAGGTACTGCCGCGAGGTTCGCAAGCCAGCACGATTGGTCGCTCGATCGGTCAGCGTATACAGAAGCCAGCGCGCAGCAAGTCCGGGATTGTGCTGGGGAGTGCAGCCATCGCTGTCCTGGGGCTGGCGGTAGCGGTATGGGTTGGGCTGCGGCCCACGGCGAAGCCGCCGATTGCGTCACCAGCTTCGGCACCGAACGAAGCAGAAACGCCGAAGCAGATGCCTGCCCTGCTCGACATGATGACCGTTCCACCGCAGATCTTCGATCTGTCGGCAATCCACGACGAAAAGTCGAACGTAGAGACAGCGCCCAAGGCAAAGACGCCGTCCGTTGCAAAGAAACCGCCGAGCATTCCGATGGCGAGACCTGCCAACGCCACTCCTGCAAAGAAACGGCTTGATTATGAAGAGTAATGTACGCTGTGTAGCACTGGTTTGGCTTCTGGCAGTTCCCGCTCGCGGACAGACACCAGCCGTCATCGACTGCGAAACCAATGCGGCCTGCGTCGCGCTGTATGAGCAAGCGGCGCAGCAGTCAAAATCAGGGCAGCTTGTCGAGGCAGAGAAGAGCTACAAGCTGGCGTATGAAGTGAGCCATGACGCGCGGATTCTGTTCAACATCGCGCGTGTGCTGGACAAGAGAGGACAAGCGGCAGACGCGATGTCCTATTATCGCCAGTTCCTCCAAGCCCCACTTCAAGATGAGACGCAGAAGTCGAAAGCGCGTGAGTATCTGGCCCAACTCGAGGCGAACAGGCCCTCCCAAGAACCATCGAAGAACGATCCTGCGGCTCGGATACCGTCCGCATCAGCCGGCGAGCGGATGGCCTCAATGACCACACTCCCGGCATCACAAACCAGCGACCAGCAGACCACTCCCATCTACAAGAAAGGCTGGTTTTGGGGGGTGATGGTCGGAAGTGTTGCGGCGGTCGGGTTGGGAGTCGGATTGGGAGTCGGTCTGAGCAACAGAACACCGACGGTACCAAGTGGAACGAACACGATCGCATTCTAGCCTCAACGCCATGTCCTCCATCCATGGAAGGGGTTGATCTGCATGCGAGCACTGACGCGCTGGTTCGTACCGTTGCTGTCGCTACTGAGCGGATGTTCGTCCGACCAAGTGGTGCTGATGATCCATGTGACGAACCTGACGCCGGATGTAACAGGCTTGCATGTTCGTGCCCAGCTCGATGGTCGTGCGTCGCAGCAGCAGACCTACACCCAACGACTCGACACGCTGGCGGTCACGATATCCAAAGACAGCATCGGTCAGGGTCAACTCAGCTTGAGTTTGTTTGGCGTGGGACCATTGGGATGCAGCATCTCCAGCGCGCAGTACAGTGCAACGGTCGAGCTAAGTTCGGCCTACCTACAAATCGACCTGCCACTGGAACCGCTGCCCCACCGGCTCTGCAAAGTTCCCAAGGGCAGTTTCATGATGGGCAGTCCGGCAGCGGAATCCGGGAGAGGCACCGATGAAGCGCTGCATATGGTGACGCTGACGACCGACTTCTGGATGGCAGAGACAGAAGTCACGCAGAGGCAGTATAGAGACCTGATAGGCAGCAATCCGGCCAACTTCAAAGGGGACGATCTGCCGGTTGAGATGGTCAGTTGGTACGATGCGGTGGCGTACTGCAACGCGCTGTCGGTGAAGGAAAAGCTTCAGCCGTGCTATCAGATAAGCGGGACCACGGTGGGATGGGCAGATGGATTGCAGTGCACAGGATACCGACTGCCGACCGAAGCGGAGTGGGAATACGCAGCGAATCCAGCGACGCCACCGAGAACGATCTGCGCGGGCGCTGACACAGCGGACGGAGTGGCGTGGCACAGCGGAAACGCAGCCAATACGACGCACACAGTGAAGACGAAGACAGCAAACGGAAGAGGTTTGTACGATCTGAGCGGCAACGTGTGGGAGTGGGTTTGGGACCATTATCAGTCCAACTATGAGGATCTTCCCTCGATAGATCCGATAGGTCCAGCGACAGGTGTGGCCCGCGTGAGCCGTGGCGGCTCGTGGGATCTCGTGGCGTCGGACGCCCGCGTTGCGGAGCGTGACACTGGCTCGCCAGCGACTCGTTACAACAACCAGGGTTTCCGTATCGTGAGGTCGATCCCATGACCGACTCCGGATGCGAGTTCGTTGCGGATCGGCAGGTGTTTTATCGGAATGATCTGTGTCGGAGCAAATGAGCATGCGAGCACTGACGCGATGGGCTGCAGTTGTGTTGGCTTTGCTGAGCGGATGTTCGTCGGACCAAGTGGTGCTGATGATCCATGTGACGAACCTGACGCCGGATGTGACGGGCTTGCAGGTTCGCGCCCAGCTTGACGATCGTCCGTCGCAGCAGGTGACCTACGCACAGAAGCTGGACACCCTGGCGGTGACGATTGCCAAAGACAACATCGGGCAGGGTCAGCTCAGCTTGAGCTTGCTCGGTGTTGGGTCGTCGGGATGTAGCAGTGCTGGCGCACAGTACAATGCGACGGTCGAGCTAACTTCGCCCTACTTGGAAATCGATCTGCCACTGGAACCGCTGACCCACCGACTGTGCAAGGTTCCCAAGGGGAACTTCATGATGGGAAGCCCTACGACGGAGATGGGTCGGGGCAGCAATGAAGTGCAACACATGGTGACCTTGACGACGGATTTCTGGATGGCCGTTAGCGAGGTGACACAGAAACAGTGGCGAAGCTTAATGGGAACCAACCCTTCAAAGTTCCAAGGTGACGAGTTTCCTGTTGAACAGGTGAGTTGGTTTGATTCAGTCGCGTACTGTAACGCTCTATCGGCCAAAGAACAGCTACCGCCGTGTTATCAAATCAGTGGGACAACAGTACTATGGACAACCGGTACTGCTTGTGTAGGTTACAGGCTGCCGACGGAAGCGGAGTGGGAATATGCGGCACGACAGCCATCAACAGCGGTATATTCGGGGTCAGATAGCGTCGATGCTGTAGCCTGGTATCTTGGTAATTCGGGAAGTACTACCCACGCAGTAAAGACGAAGACAGCGAATGGGAGAGGTCTGTACGATCTGAGCGGTAATGTCTGGGAGTGGGTTTGGGATGTCTATCAATCCAACTATGAGGCACTTCCTTCAACAGATCCATTTGGCCCATCGACAGGAGCGAACCGAGTGATACGTGGTGCTTCGTGGACCAATTCAGCAACGGATACCCGTATTGCAATTCGCAATGCCTACATGCCGACTTTTCGGAGTACGAGCCTGGGTTTTCGGATTGTGAGGTCGGGCCCATGATCGACTTGGGATACGACACCTTTGCCGATAGGTTGAAGATGCATCTGGGTGACTATGAGCTGAGTTGGAGCAAATGAGCATGCGATCACTGACGCGATGGACGCGATGGGCTGCCCCTGTGTTGGCATTGCTGGGCGGATGTTCGTCCGACCAAGTGGTGCTGATGATCCATGTGACGAACCTGACGCCGGATGTAACGGGCTTACAGGTTCGAGCCCAACTCGATGATCGTCTGTCGCAGCAGGTGACCTACACACAGAAGCTCGACACCCTGGCGGTCACGATTGCCAAAGACCACATAGGCCAGGGTCAGCTCAGCTTGAGCGTACTCGGCGTGGGGTCGTCGGAATGTAGCAGCACCGGAGCGCAGTACAATGCGACGGTCGAGCTAAGTTCGCCCTACATGGAAATCGACCTGCCACTGGAACCACTGACCCACCGGCTCTGCAAAGTTCCCAAGGGCAGCTTCATGATGGGAAGCCCGC
>CAYTGC010000428.1:0-4269 GCA_964437195.1 uncultured Myxococcales bacterium
GCCGCACCGGCCTGACCGGAACGCGGTTTTCAATTTGAAAATGTCGATCCGGCGGCACCGGAGCGCGGCTTTCAGGTTGAAACAGCCGCACCGGCCTGACCGGAGCGCGGTTTTCAATTTGAAAATGTCGATCCGGCGGCACCGGAACGCGATTTTCAACCGGCAACAGACGATCCGGCGGCACCGGAGCGCGATTTTCAACCGGCAACAGGCGATCAGGTGGGGTCGGCAGCGAGGTCGGGTCTGCTGTACCAGCACGCGAGCAGCGCGGAGAGAGACATACCTTTCGAAGTTCGTGTAACATGGTACGCAATTTGCTTTTGTGCTGACCAGGGTTGCATCGCTGCGCGAGAGGGACACCAGTGCCAACGTATGAAAAGCGTCCTGCTCATTCTGTCGATTTGAAAACTGCCATTGCCAAGCCAACTGCTGGTGTGGACAACGGCAGCGAACATCCGGCCCCTTCCGCTGGAAGGTTCGAGCCGAGCCAAGGTGGTGGCTCCGTGTCGGCGCTGTCCGCAGTGTTTTCTGCGGCGTTTGGGGACGCACATCAAGCCCAGCACCGCGACCAGCCTCCACCTGGCAGCGTACCTACTCCGAGCCCAGGACTGGCACCTACGCCGAGTCCTGGACCCGCACCGGCACCTACGAATCCCAGCGGTGCGCTTGCAAATCAGCAGCCTCCGCAGCTTGTTCCTCACTGTCCGCCTCCTGCGCAGCGCACACCAGAACAGCAAAAGCAGCTGGATGCCGCATTGGCGGTTGCACAGGACAAGCTCTCGTACGGGGTCTTCGACTGGCAAATTACCGACAAAGATGCGCGCACGGCGCTTGGGGCACTGCGAGGGCTGCCACCAGATCTCCGCAGTGTGGCGCTCGACAAGCTCGATCCGACGAGCTTTTCACGACTGCTTCAAGAGGTACCAGACGGCGAGCGGACGCAGTTCAAAGAACTCATCGCAAGCTGCGCGGATCCGACGAGAAAGCTCCAGCTTTTTGCGGCCTATCACAAATCCCACGTACAAGCCGATGCAGCTGAGCGGGAACGTGTCGAAGGGACCACGCCGAAGACCCAGCAAGCGCGTACCGCTATCGTGGAAGAAACCGCGCGCGAAGTCGACGCTGAGTCGGCCTTTTTGCTCCAGCAAGTACAGCAAGGCAAGCTGACTCCAGCGCAGCTAGATCAGTACATGATCCGTAAGGAGTCCGAGCATCAGGCAGAGATGAAGTCAGGCAAGAGCCAGGCGGGGACGCTCGACGGACTCCCAAGCGAGCAGCGAGTGGACTATGTGAAGCAGCAGACTGAGTCTCTGCTGAGCTACGGACTGACAGACTGGATGCTCACAGATGCCGAGGCGCGCAAGTCACTTACCTTGCTGACCGGGCTGCCTCCGTCCGAGCAGAGTCAAGCGGTGAAGAACCTGACGCCCAAAGCGTTTTCACGTCTGCTGCAAGAGCTTCCAGAAGATGCGCGTGAGCAGCTAAAGCCGCTGGTCGATAGCGTCGATGATCCATCACTGAAGCTGCAGCTCTATGGTGTCTACCACAAGGGACAGATTCGCAGCGATGCAGCGAGGGAAAAGGAAAAGACAGCCGTCACAGGAGGCGGGGACGGCAAGGGCAGCACGAAGCCTGAAGCAGACCGACTCAATCAGCGTCGAGACGAGATCATCAAGACGACGGATCAAGAGATCGATGAGGAAGTCGCGTTCCTGCTTGCGAAGCAGACCGATGGCAAGCCAGTGACGATGGCCGAAGTACAAGGGCTGATGCATCGCAAGGATCACGAGCACCAGATTGAGATGAAGTACAACGTCAATCTCACCAACGATATCCAACAAGGGAACACGACCGACCCAAGCAAGATGCCGACAGATCGCGCGGTATGGAAAGATACAGAGCTGGACCAACTGGACTACGGACTGGGCCGACTGCCGAGCGATCACGTCAAAGGCAACACCAACCTGAGTGAGATCCGCCGGACCGCGATGTACCGGCAGTGGGATAAGGACAAGGGTGAGTGGGTGGACAGTCCCGGCACGGGAGGCTACGCAAATCCAGTGGATCACAGCGTCCACATCACAGAAACCGGTGCGAGCGGTGCGCCGTGGCGAACACCTGCTACAAGTGCGCTGGCTCGTCATAAGCTCGGCGGTACGGGCCAAGAATCGCCATTGTCTCTGATGGAAGAAGTGATCACCCACGAGATTGGCCACAACGTCCATCAGCAGAACAGCGCCATGTTCCAGCAGTACCAAAAAGCAGCCGGGTGGGAGCGACTAGACCAAGCGGCGCTCAAAGAGCGACTGATGGCCCCACAGCCGCGTGGAGCAGGGCTGAGCCAACAGAAGGCGGAGGAGAAGCTCACGCTGCTGGAAGCAAACCGAGAGGCTGACTATGGATCCCGTCCGTCCGTGGACAGCCAGGACAACGAATATCGGGTGGATCCGTATGGTGATGGGAAATATCTGGGACTTGAGAAAGGCTCGGTGCCGACAGGGGGGGATTGGGACTATGCGCGCTCGAATCCAGAAGATCACTTTGCCGAGCACTATGCCAAGGCCATTCATGCCCCAGAGTCGCTGTATGCAGACTTACGCGCCAATCCAGAGGGAGAGCTGGCGGCAGCCAAGAAGAACCGCGACGACCTGTTGAAGCCGGGCTCGGGGGCCAGTGACGAGCAAAAGAAAGCGGCTGAAGCCGACTTTCAGCGCGCGCAGCACAACCAGAAGTCACGGTATGAACAGTGGCGAATCATGCGCGAAGATGTCTTCCATTTGTCACAAACCGAAGTGGACAAAAAGACAGCGGCATTCACAGCCAAGCTGCCACCCGATAAGCTGGCACTTGCTAATGAGTTCAAGCAGAAAGCCGCAAAGTGCATGACGCCACAGCAGTTCCACGACCTAGAGGCTGAGTACGATGGGAAGCACTGAGCAAGGAAAGACCGACGGACGAGGGCTGGGACGCCGACCGTTTTTGGGCGCTGCCGTGCTGTTGTGCGGTGGCTTTGTGGACCGCTGCCGGGCGCAGCCGGTGGCCGGAGGAAACGCTATGAACGCGAAGGGATCGACCGTCCGACCGATGATCAGCCGAGCGGGCACTGGCAGTGGGCTGGCCCTCGGTGGGGGCAGGCTCTTGCAGGTGGTGGCGGACGGGCTGCGCGTGCGGTCGGTGGAGACGGGGGCGCTGGTGCTTTCGATTCCGAGCCAGCCGATCATCGCCTGTGGGGCGCTACCAGATGGCAGCCTGCTGGCTATCGAGCGCTCGGACACCGAGACGGGGGCGATCCTCGTGGATCCCTCGGGACGCGTCGTCCGCCATCCGATGCGCCACTTGGTGTTTGCAGGACACCGCGAGCTGCTGCCCGATCCGTCGAGTGCGCAGCAGCTCTATCTACTCGATCCTGAGCGTCGCCACGTCGAGCTGTATGAGCTGGTGCAGTCCGCTGGCTCTCTGCGCTTCAAACAGCGGATCGATCTTCCGCAAGACACCCGCTGTGATGTGGTCGCGCTGGGCGATGGATCGTTGCTGCGCAGCGACGGCTCGGAGCTACACCAAGTCGGTCCGGTCGCAGCGGACGGACAGCTGCCCCGTCGGCACCTGCCGTGGACCTTTGCGCAGGCGGTGCTGCTCGCCCAAGGTCCAAGCAAAGACACGCTGTGGGCCGCGTCGCAGCAAGGGGAAGTCCGCTTGGTCCAGGTTCCTCGCGAGGGCGCGGTGCAGGTGGTGCGGTCGTTTCAGCTACCAGGGCCGGTGTATCAGCTGGCAGCGGCGCAAGGCGTTGTCGCAGCCCTGCTGCTGGAGCAGTCCGCGCGAAGTCCCGAGGCCAAGTGGACGCTCGTGATCCTGAGCGAGCAGGGCACGCAGCGGCACGTCATCACTCTGCCCGGTGAGCCGCCTACGATTCCGCTGTCCGCTGCCCCTCGCAATCGCTGTCTGCGGGTCTCGCCGACGCATGTGGCGCTGGGCGGCCCCGACCAAGTGTCCCTGTGGAATGTCGCGAGCGGACAGCCCGTGCCCCTGTCCTCGTCGCCGTAGCAAGACATCCTGCGCCTGCAGGGACGCGCGAAAGCTACCTCTTCCCATGCAGCGACCCCGCCACCCTTCGCGCCTTCCCAACCTCGATCGAATCCGCCTTCGCATAGTGCTTCGCTGTCACCGCAAAACTGGAATGCCCAAGCGAGCGTGCAACATCGTTCGACGTGGCTCCTGCTTCGAGCGCCAGCGACGAGTGCAGACCGCGAAGGGAGTGCGGACAGACTCTTC
>CAYTGC010000429.1:0-1407 GCA_964437195.1 uncultured Myxococcales bacterium
GTGGGAAATGTTGACCGGGAGGGTACCGTTTGACGGCGGGCATCCGACGGCGACCATGCTCAAGCACCTGACCGATCGGCCCAAGCCCCCGAGTGAAGTAGCCCCGAATCAGCGCATCCCGCCAGAGGTCGACCAGATCGTCTTGCGCGCGATGGCCAAAGAACCGGGCGAACGCTTTCCCTCGATGGCAGAGCTTGAGGAAGCGCTGGCAGCGCAGTTTTCTCAGCTCAAAGCGCGATCTCCATCCACGGCAGGGTTGCAGCTCGTTCGGATGACACCGCCGTCGAGCCTAAGCGGTCGCTTGTTTGCGGTGGTCTCTCTCGGGGCCGTCCTGCTCTTCGGCGGCGCCATGAGCCTGCGATGGCTGCTGCAGCGCCGGGCAGGCATGTCGCAGCCTCGGGTCGTGACCAAACTTCCGGCGTTGGTTCATTGGCGCGTTGATTCCCAACCGAGCGGCGCCGAGGTGTTCAGCATCCTCGATGGTCGCAGGCTGGGGACGACGCCCTGGCAAGCAGAGGAGCAGCAGAGCGAGGGAGAGCTGGTGATTGAGCTGCGAAAGACAGGCTTCGCAGTCAAGGTGCTCTCGCTCAGCAAGAAAAGCGACGAGGATCGCACCGAAGCGCTCGTCCCCAAGAAGGACAAAGACAGCCGCAGCGGAACCAAGAAGAACGGCAAAAAGAGGAAGACTCGCGACAACAGCCAAGTCGATCTCATCACCGACTAGACATGAGCCCATGCAATGAGTGAATGTACCACCGCACCACACCACAGGGGACATATAAGAGGAATTTTATACTCCTCTATTATTCTCTTGGTGATGCTGTGCAGTTCGGTCGGCCACGCAGAAGACTTTGACACGCTGCTGCGTCGCGGAATGACGCTGTATCAGAAGAAAGACTTTGAAGCTGCTGTCGAGGCCTTTCAGGCGGCCTACAAGATCCGGCAGTTTCCACGGGTACTTCTGAACATCGCGCAGGTGTACCGCAAGATGGGAAGCGCGCAAGAAGCGCTCGACTACTATCAGCAGTTTCTGAAAGCCGAGCCGAATCCGCCAGCCAAGATCAAGGTGGATGTCGAGCAGTACATTGCGCAGACCAAGGCGATGCTGGCAGCCACCAGCCTCAAAGATGAAGAAGAACGCCGACGCGAGCCAGCGCCCAACGGCTTCGACAAAAAGACAGGGCTTGTCATGCCGTGGTACGTCGAGTTTCAAGACTCGCAACGGCAGCGGAAAAAGAAGCTTTTGATTGGCATCATATGTGGATCGGTGGCCGCCGCAGCAGCGATCGGAGTCGGTGTTGGCGTCGGTCTTTACTACCGAAACAAGCTTCCCGATGGAATCACCATTTTTGAGTACTAGCTAGACTCACTTACGCGAGGCAGGACATCATGCGGCAGAGAGCGAGT
>CAYTGC010000429.1:1507-4261 GCA_964437195.1 uncultured Myxococcales bacterium
GGCGACAGCCAAGGCAATGTCTGGATCGTAGGTGAGGCAAACTCCGTCATCCGCTTCGATCCGAACGGAACACCTTCGGCGGTTCCAACGAACCTGGTTTCCTCTAATGCGTATGAGATGACGTACACCGGTGTTCATGCAGCACAGGGAAGCGTCTGGCTGTCGGCCTTCTCCCCGGGACTCGCTGATGGTTTCATTGGAAACTACACCGCGGCGACAAACAAGCTCACCACAACGCAGCTCACCAAGCTTTTACCACCGATTGTCGGTGACGAGCTTCACGCGGTGGACTGCTCTTCTGCCACCGATTGTTGGTTCGTTGGCGCAGCGCAGACTGTAGTTCATCTGACCGGCGGATCTGCCTATGCGAAAGTGACACTCTCTAATGACACCTCCTGCGGGGCCCCGCCGTCGGATTTCATCATCCGTTCGGTCTACGCACACGCCACAATCAGCTCCGTCAAGATGGTGGGTGAGTACAACAACATGACGCCGTACTTCATCTCTCACAACGGCAAGTGCTTCTTCCAAACCGACAAGGACAGCCAAATGAATGTGATTCCCACGGTTCCCTTGTCGCTACACGGACGGAGTCCAGACAATCTCGTCGTGGTTGGTCCCGATGCCATGTATCGCTGGCGGACCAACGGTCTTACCAAGATCCCAGGCATCGACAAGACGACATGGCAGTCGGTGTCGACGGTTCCATCGGGCTTCTTTGCAGTGTCGAAAGGCAGCATGATCGAGCCAAGCGGACGTGTGTACTACGTAGATTTGCCGTAAGGAACTGCAGGCAGAGACTCTCTTTACAAAAGATCTCGGCCGCCTAAAAGCGAACTCCTGTCTCGAGCAAGTTCACAGACAGTGCGAGCGCGCAGCGACTGCGCGAGTCCAGTCCGCAGCCCACATCCACGCTGAGCGCAGAAGCAGAATAGCGACCGCTAACAAAGCGAAGTGGCGAGATGCGAGTCGTAATCGCCACCGCAATCGGGGGTGCCAAGGAGGCATCTTTGGAATCGAGTATGCGAACGTCTTGTCCGAAAAAGAGCATCGCGCCAAAGCCAAACTCTGGTCGATACTTGCGATAGGAAAAACGTCCGGTCATCCCCGCTGCGATCGTGCCGCTGGCCCCGGTGTAGTAGTTGGCTTTGACTTCGGAATACACCGACCAAATCGCACCAAGGTCATGCCGAAATCCCAAGCCGCCACCAACGCCAGCAAACAGATGGCTGGAACCGGAAAACAGGATGAATCCACCGGCGGCGTACAGCTCCGATTTGTACTCTGCTGGAACCTGCGAAGGAGCAGAAACGTCCCCCGCATCTTTGGACGGCTCGGCCCACGCTGGCAACGCTGCGCAGCTCAGCAGCCACAATACCGAAGCGACAACAGGACGCTTCATCTTAGCCCTCCTCACTGAGCGCAACCGCCGTCGCAACCACCAGCGCAGCATTCCGCTTCAGGAATTCATAGTCGAGCGTGTCCGGCAGATCGCTCTCTTTGTGATAGTTGCGATTTCGGTAGTTCGCTGTATCGGTGAAGAAAAGTGCAGGAATGTCCGCTCGCCAAAACGCAGCATGATCAGATCGAAGAAACGCGCCTCCGACCGCATTGTGGGAATCCCCTGGCGCCACCAGTCCCAGCACTGGTGTCGGATGCGGCAGCGCCGTCGAGAGTCGCGTGACCCGGGACAGCATCGTGGCCGACGCATCACTCGCGATGATCGCCAAAAAGTCGCCCACGCTCCGCAGCGCCAAGCCCGGTGGGGCCGACTGGCTGTTTGGGGAGCGGCTCGCATAGCCAACACAGTCCATGTTGATCATGGCAGTGACCTTGTCGGTCGCATGGGCGCGGGCGTATCGATCGCTGCCAATCAGTCCCTCTTCCTCGCGATCGAAGGCGATGATCCGTACGGTCTTGGACAGGTTCTTGCTTTGCAGAATCCTTGCAGTTTCGAGCAAAACTGCGACGGCAGATGCGTTGTCATCGGCCCCCAGATGCCAGTTGTCATAGTGCCCGGAAACCAGCACCAAGTCCGCGCTGCGACCGGGCAAATCGACAAACAGATTCTCTGTCTCGATCTGATTTTGCAGCTCCCGTTCGTGCTGCACAGTCAGTCCGAGTCCTTTCCAATAGGAATCGATGTAGGCTGCCGCATTCTTTCTGCGCAGCGGCATTCCGCCCCAAAACACCGACGCCACCGAACTTTCCTGTTGCCGCTCCTTGAGCAGCCCACGGACATGGGAAGCGAGCTTGTCCCCATCGATCTCCGCTGCGACCTGTTGTGCCTGGGCCGTCACTTGATCCGAAAATCCGTCTTGCTGACAGCTCGATGACAGAAGGGCTGTACCGATGAACAGTCCGCAGAGCGCCTTTTGCATTGTGGAAGACCCCGACATCAGAAAGACACCTCGAACTGACCGACCAGGAACTGCAACCGAACGGCACTTCCCCAGCGGGGAAGATGCGTCGCAAGCTGCATTCCGAGCGCCTGAAAAGCAAACCGCTTCACTGCAAATCGCAGCGGCGCGATGACAAAGCCTGCATACACCGGACCCAAGGGATTCTGTTTGACCGCATATTCCTCGGGACTGTAGGACGAACCGGGCGACAGAGACGAAGACTGAAGGCTTGTCGCACCGATCTCGAAACCGGCGAGCGGTCGCCATGCTCCAATCACAGGGGCGAGCTGCGCGGAGACGAATCCCTCAAAACCAAAGCCACTTGGGAGCCGGTCCACATGAAGGAAACGGA
>CAYTGC010000430.1:0-4257 GCA_964437195.1 uncultured Myxococcales bacterium
TCAGCGATCTCGTCACCGGACTCGGCCAGGCCAAGGATTGGGTCGGCGAAAAGGCGGGCGCAGCGGGCAAAGCCATCGGCGGTGCCGTCGGTGCAGCCAAGGACTGGGCGGGCGACAAGATCAACTCCGCTGGCAAGGCCCTGCACAACGCCGCAGACCGCGACGGCGATGGCAAGGTCGATTGGCACGACGCTGTGGCTGGCGCAGGTCAGCTCAAGAACTGGGCGGGCGACAAGATCAGCTCCGCGGGCAAAGCGCTCGGCGCCGCGAAAGACTGGGCCAGCGAAAAGGCCGGCGCGGCAGGACAGGCGATCAAGAACGCTGCAGACCGTGATGGCGATGGCAAGCTGGGCTGGGGCGACGTCAAAGCCGGTGCGAGTCAGGCCAAAGAATGGGCGGGCAACGCAGTCAGCACCGCAGGCAAAGCGGTCGGCGCAGCCAAGGACTGGGTCGGCGACAAAGCTTCTGCCGCGTGGGACGGCGCCAAGAGTGCAGGCAAGACCCTCGTCAGCGGCATCTCGGGCGCAGCCAGCACCGTTGGCGGAACGCTCAAGAAGGCCAAAGACTTCTTCGGCGGCTGGTAATCCCTGCTCGTCCTCGGCTCGCCGGGCTCATCCGGCGGGCCATCACGCACTCCCGCTCGCTACCGCACCATCAAGTCCAGCTGCTCTAGCTCGCGAATTCGATCGCGGAGCGATGCCGCTCGCTCAAAGTTCAGGTCCGCCGCAGCTTCCTTCATCTGTGACTTCAGCTTGCTCAGCAGCGCAGGAATGTTGGCCAGATCAAGCGGCGTGTCCTCTTTGCTCTGCGCCTGTTTCTTGGCCCCAAACGGCAGACCGGTCTTTTTGTCGGGACGGCCTTTCCGTTCCTTGTCCTTGTCGCTGCCGTAGCCGGGACGCGATTCCCCCGCCGCCAAGTCTTCTGCTGCGTGTTGCAGCTCACCTTGCACCAACGCGCGCAGATCACTCACCTTGCGCTTGACGGTCTGCGGGGTAATCCCGTGCTTCTTGTTGTGCTCGTCCTGAATCTTCCGCCGCCGCGCCGTTTCATCGATACAGACCTGCATCGATCGCGTGATCCGGTCGCCGTACATGATGACCTTGCCCTGTTCATTCCGGGCCGCTCGTCCGCAGGTCTGCATAAGCGATCGCTCCGCGCGCAGAAAGCCCTCTTTGTCGGCATCCAGAATGAGCACCAGCGACACTTCGGGCAGGTCCAGGCCTTCCCGCAGGAGGTTAATGCCCACCAGCACATCGAAGACGCCCTGACGCAGATCACGAATGATCTCGGATCGCTCCAGTGTGTCGATGTCAGAGTGGAGATAGCGAACCCGAATGCCGTTTTCGGCGTAAAACTCGGTGAGCTGCTCGGCCATTCGCTTCGTCAGCGTCGTCACCAGCACGCGGTCGCCTTGGGCAATCCGGTTGCGGATCTCGGCAATCGAGTCGTCCACTTGGGTTGAAACCGGACGCACCTCGATCTCTGGGTCGAGCAGTCCGGTCGGACGGATGACTTGCTGGACAACCACGCCGCCGGTCTGCGTAAGTTCGTAGTCCCCCGGTGTCGCCGACACAAACACGCCCTGCGTCACGCGCTCGTTAAATTCCTCGAACTTGAGCGGCCGATTGTCGAGCGCCGAGGGCAGCCGAAAGCCGTAGTTCACCAGCGTCTCTTTGCGTGAGCGGTCACCTCGGTACATCGCCTGCACCTGCGGCACCGTCTGGTGGCTTTCGTCAATGATGCACAGAAAGTCTTTCGGAAAGTAGTCGATCAGCGTCGCTGGTGGCTCGCCCGGTGCGCGACCAGATAGATGACGCGAATAGTTCTCGATGCCCGAGCAGTGGCCCATCTGGTCGAGCATCTCGAGGTCGAACAGAGTCCGCTGCTCGATGCGCTGCGCTTCCACGAGCTTCATGTTGTCTTTGAAGTTCGTGATCTGTTCACGCAGCTCTTCTTTGATTGCACGCATCGCACCCACGAGCGCCTCCGCAGGAGTGACGTACTGCGAGCCCGGAAAGATGCTGACTTCCTTGAGCTTGCGCAGCGTCTTGCCACGCAGCGGGTCTACTTCAGCGATCGTATCGATCTCATCGCCAAACCACTCGATCCGCACCGCGACTTCCTCTTCGAAAGGAGGAAACACCTCGACGGTGTCGCCCCGCACGCGGAAGGTTCCACGGTGGAAGTCCAGGTCGTTGCGCTCGTACTGAAGCTCGACCAGACGACGCAGCACCGCATCCCGCCGGACGCTCTGTCCGACATCAAGGCTGAGCACCATGCTGCGGTAGAACTCGGGGTCACCGATGCCGTAGATGCAGGACACCGACGCCACCACGATCACATCGCGCCGAGACACCACTGCGTGCATCGCCGAGTGGCGCATCCGGTCGATCTCTTCGTTGATGAGCGAGTCCTTCTCGATGAAAGTGTCTGACGTCGGGATGTATGCTTCCGGTTGGTAGTAGTCGTAGTAGGAAACGAAGTACTCGACGGCATTGTTCGGAAACAGTTCCTTAAACTCGCCGTAGAGCTGCGCCGCCAGCGTCTTGTTGTGCGCGATGATCAGCGTCGGCTTTTGCACCTTCTCGATGACACAAGCCATCGTGAACGTCTTGCCCGAACCCGTCAGACCGAGCAGCACTTGACGCTTGTCGCCCCGCTGGATTCCTTCGACAAGCTGTGCGATCGCCGTGGGCTGGTCGCCCTTCGGCTGCATTTCGGAAACGATCTGTAACGGAGTGCCAGTGGACATCGTGGTTTACAGCCGATAGCGGACGATGATCTGCGCGTTGAAGTTGTCGGCCCGACCCTGAATCGCGCCAAACGTGGTGCCGTTGCGCTGATCGATCGACGTGGGATTGCCAGCGCCCAGGACGTTGAAGAAGAACAGCATCAGGTCGATGCGCTGCCCCGTCAGCTTCTGGAAGTTGTAGACAAGCTGCAGGTCCAGCGTGAACTGGTCAGGAAGCTTGAACTCGGCCCAGGTCGTGGGGTCATTCACCCGAGTTCCCGTCGAAGTGCCGCGTGGCGAACGATACAGCGTAAAGCTGCTGTCTTCCGGACTCTGGAACACCTTCCACTGCGGGGCCCCAGTTCGGTACTGGAGCCGCGCGCTGGCCGTCAAACCAAAGTCGAAGGTGTAGTCGATCGCGCCCTTGAGCGTGTGCCGATAGTTGTCAAACATCGGGCCGAAGAACAGCGGATTCAGCCGCGAGTTCTGCCGAAACGCCGAGAAGTAATCACTCACGCTTCCATCGGTGAACGCCAGGGTATACGACGCAACCAGGCTCCAGTTGCCAGGGTTGCCCTGCGCCCACAGGTCCAGTCCGTGATACGTGCGCTGCGCATCATCAGGGGTCTCGGCCAGATAGATCTTGCGGCGCTCGCCATTCACAAAGCCAATCACTCGGGTGCCCGCCGGGTCCCATACTTGGTTGACTTCGGTATTGGCCCACAGGTTGGCGTAGCGACGATACGTATAGTCCGCACCAACAATCAGCTCGGTCACGATCTCGCGCCGAATGCCTGCCGAAACTTCATCCAGGCTCGGCGGCAGAATCTTGTCGGCGAAGAGCTGCCCCCCCGGTCCACCCGAGCGGCTCCGCTCAAGAAACGACTTGCTCGCCGTGTCCCAGTTCTTCTGGATCGCAAGCTGCTGCGGATTCCCACGGTCGGCGATGTACGCGTTGCCGACATCGTTGTGCCGTCCGTAGTGCGCCGAAATCAGCGTCGAGCGATCGTGTAGCAGGTCATACACGAGCGACAGACGCGGGCCATACCCAAGCAGGGACCCAAGCTGCTTGCCTTCGTAGTCCCGTAGCACTCCGGCATCCAGACGGAACCCCGGAACCAGCGTCAGGTAGCGCTTGATGGTGTAGCGGTCCTGCGCAAAAAAGCCGATGTTGAACGCCTCCGCCGTTGTCGTGAAGCCGCGCCCCGCCATCCCATCCACCGGAAGCGAGTCTGGATACTCCGTGACCTGCGAGCAGCTTGCGTGCGAGCTGGCATCCGCCGGATTGCAGGGGGTGCCAGGAATCGTGTCTACATAGTTGCGACCACCCGCAATTCCGACGTTGTGGTTGTAGCTCATGTACGCAAACTGGGCACCAAACTTCACGTTGTGCATGCCGCCCAGGCCCATCGTGCTGTAGAGGAACGTCGGATCGACCTGCACGCGATACTTGGTCTCTTCGTTCCATCCAAGCGAGCTGTTCAGATACGTCACCCCGTTGAACTGATCCGAGGTCCGCAGGACGT
>CAYTGC010000431.1:0-4251 GCA_964437195.1 uncultured Myxococcales bacterium
GCGAGCATGTTGCCAATCGCCTGAAAATCGGCAATCGCCTGGCCAAACTGCTTGCGCTCCTTGGCATAATTTCGCGCTGCAGACAAAGCGGCCCGTCCCACACCAACGGCTTGGCTGGCGATACCGATCCGCCCACCGTCGAGAGCAACCATCGCAATCTTAAAGCCATCGCCTTCTTTGCCAAGACGCGCCGACTCGGGCACAAAGCAGCCGTCAAAGGTCAGCGGAACCGTCGTCGAGCCCTTGAGCCCTAGCTTGTGCTCCGGTCGCCCTGCCGATAGCCCCGGCGTCCCGCCTTCAACGACAAACGCCGACAGGCCAGCCGACTGGTTGCGCTTGTCCGCTTTCCCACCGTCGGTACGGGCCCATACCACGATCACACCGGCGCGGTCGCCCGACGTAATCCACTGCTTGCTGCCGGTCAGACGGTAGCCGCCCTGGACACGCTCCGCCACCGTCTGAAGCGAGGCCGCATCCGACCCTGCCTGTGGTTCAGAAAGCGCAAACGCCCCGGCGGTCGCTTCTCCCGAACAGAGCCGCGGCACGAGCGTCTTTTTCTGCTCGGCAGTTCCGAACGTACACAGAACTTCCGCGACCATGTTCGTCACCGCCATCGCCACCGACACCGATGCATCGGCTGCGGCGATCTCGCTTATCGCGAGTGAATATGCGACGACGCCAGCTTCCGAACCGCCATACTCTGCCGGAACGTTTACGCCGAGCAGCCCAAGCTCGCCAAGCTGCCGCAGCTCACGCTCGGGAAACAGGCTCTTTTGGTCGCGCTCCGCCGCGATCGGCCTTAGCACTTGCTCGGCAAACTGTCGCGCCGTTGTCTCGATGAGTCGCTGTTCTTCGGAAGGCTCAAAATGCATAGGCTGCTGGTTTCCCTTTTTCGTTACTCACCGTCGGCTGCCGCGCCCAGCGGGTACTCAAACTTCACAATCTTGCCGAGTGGATCGGGCAGCTTCAGGCTGCGCGCCTTGCTGTCGAGACACGCCACCAACCCATCATCGAGTGGATCTTTGGGCGACGAAAAACCGACCGCCGCAACCTGCCCGCCCGGTGCCACGTAGCCGGTCATCTTCACCGCTTCGAGGGGCGCAAACTTGTCCGTCCCCTGCGGCTTCTTCGCCTTGGCCGAGCAGGCCAAAAGCTTCTTCTTTTCTTTGTCGAGCTGCTCCGCCGCTTGGTCCGCGCTCAGCGGCGTCGACGGAATCATCGCCGCAAAGTCCATCGGATAGGTAATCTCACCGAGTCCACCTTTGGCCGGCGGATAGCTCAGCTTGGCGAGCGAAGCGACCAAGCAGTGCTCGACTTCATACGAACCGAGGGTCGATTTCTGGGTGATGATCCGCCTGGCCTTCCCGTCGGTCCCGATGAACATCTTCAGCTCGACATGACCGCTTAGGAAGCGCAGCCGCGAAGACACATCCTCGTAACACTTCTTGAGCTGGGCTTTGCTTGCCTCCAGCACCGCAAGGCACCCGGGCGCATCCAGCTGTCCCGCGATTCCCTCAATTGCCATCTCTTCGGCGTGCGGTGTGGGCGGGGCGGCTTTGGTCTTTTTCTTCGACTCTGCCGTCCCGAGCAGGGCTCCGCAAAGCAGCGCGCCCCCGAGCGCCATTTGCACAAGCTTCCACTTTCCCAGCCTCAACATCGGTTCTCCTTACTGGCTGCTGCGCAGAAAAAAGTCGCAGCGCACCAGCGCCGTAGCCGTTCCATCGGGATAGCTCCAGCTCCGCGCCGCGTCGACCACGCACTGCTCCAGGTTCGACAGCTCAGGCTGGGGTGAGATCACGTCCACTTTGTCCGCTTTGCCTTGCGGCGAAACGCTCAGCATGATTCCGATGCGCGCCTCGAGCTTGCGGTTCTTGGTGCGCTCCACCTCGGCGCTCCAGCACAGCGGCAGATCGCTCGACGCCTTGCGCTGACAGACGCGGCGAACCGATTCAGCGCGATCTTGGGCGTTTTCGCTCTGCTCGACATAGCCACCACCGGGCGCCATCTGCTGCGTCGAGGTCCCAGACTTCCCACTGGTCCGAAGCTGCCCGCTCGAGGTTCGTGTCTGCGGCGACTTTTCATCACAGCCAGCAGACAGAACCAGCGCAGCAAGCAGGACACCTCCAAGTCCACTACCAAGCCGTACAGACCGCAAAAGAACGCGACTGGGCTGCGTTTGACAGGATGGATTGAGGTGGCAAGACATGGACGACTCCTTGGCGAATGACTGGTGCAGTGGTCGACTTATTCCCTCAGAAGCGAGGATGCGATGACGATGCGCATGATCTCGCTGGTGCCTTCGTAGATCTCCGTGATCTTGGCGTCGCGGTAGTGACGCTCTGCAGGGTAGTCTTCGACGTAGCCGTTGCCGCCGAAGATCTGTACGCACTCTTTGGCGGCACGGTTCGCGCACTCAGACGCAAACAGCTTGGCCATCGCTGATTCTTTGCTGTGGCGCTGGCCTTTGTCCTTCAGCTGGGCCGCACGCAGCGTCAAAAGCCGCGCCGCATCCAGCTCGGTCGCCATATCTGCCAGCTTCCACTGGATCGACTGGTGGTTGGCAATCGGCTGCCCGAACGTCTTGCGCTCGAGTGCATACCGACCGGCGTCTTCGAACGATGCCCGCGCAATCCCGAGCGCCTGCGCCGCAATGCCAATCCGTCCCCCGTCGAGCGTCGACATCGCAACTTTAAAGCCCATGCCCACGTCGCCGAGTAGCAGGTCGCGACCCACACGCACTTCGTCGAGGAAAATCTGGCACGACTGCGAGCCCCGGATGCCCAGCTTCTTGTCGGGTGGCCCGGTACGCACGCCCTGCATATCCATCGGCAAAATGAAGGTCGTAATCGCCTTGTGTCCAACATGCTTGCCTGGCGGGTCGGCCATGCACTGCAGGATGCAGACGTTGGCGTTCGGACCGTTGGTGATCCAGTTTTTGACGCCAGTGATGACCCAGCCGTCTCCATCTTTGACTGCGACGGTCTTTTGGGCAGCAGCGTCGGAACCAGCCTCTGGCTCTGACAGCGCAAAACAGCCAAGGAGCTGACCCGAGGCCAGAGGAGCCAGCCACTTGCGCTTCTGCTCCTCGGTTCCGAACTTGAGCAGCGGGTCACAGACGAGCGAGTTGTTGACGCTCATGATGACGCCCGTCGATGCACAAGCGCGCGAAATTTCCTCCAGCGCCAGCACATACGAAACCGTGTCGAGCCCGGCGCCGCCGTACTCATCCGGAATCGCGATGCCGAGAAAGCCCAGCTCGGCCATGCGTTTCACCAGCTCGGCGGGAAAGCGATGCTCGCGATCAATCTCGGCGGCCCGTGGCAGCACTTCGCTCTTCGCGAACTCCGCCGCCGTCTTTTGGGCCATTAACTGCTCGTCACTGAGACGGAAATCCATGGCAGTCGTTGTTCCTTGGAAAATGGGAGTGAGGCAGTCTGAAAAACTGCCGCGCCATGCTTATCACGTTCTCACGAGTGGGGGTAGCAATCAAACCGCCGACCCGCCACGAGAGAAAGCAGGCTTACTTGCCGGTGTAGCTGGGCGGACGCTTCTGCAAAAACGCGCCCATCCCTTCTTTCTGATCCGCCGTCGCAAACAGCTCGGAAAAGAGCTGCTGCTCGCGGGCATTCCCTTCGGCGAGGCTGGTCTGTCGCGACGCGTGCAGCGCTTGCTTGGTCTTGGCCACCGCAACCGGCGCGCGCGAGGCCATCTTGTGCGCCAGCTTCTTGGCTTCGACGAGCAGCTCGGGCAGCGGCAGCACGCGGTTCACCAGGCCAATCCGCAGCGCATCAGCCGCCGTCAGGTTTTCGCCCGACAGCAGGATCTCTGCCGCCACACCAAACGGCACCCGCCGAGGCAGACGCTGACTCCCGCCAAAGCCCGGCATGACGCCGATGTTGACCTCTGGCTGACCAAAGCGCGCGTTTTCCGATGCCAAAAGGATGTCGCAGGCCATCGCCAGCTCCATGCCACCGCCCAGCGCAAAGCCGTTGACCGCAGCAATCACCGGCTGCGGCAGCGCTTCCAAGCCGTCCATCACCCGATGTCCCAGCTCGGCAAAGCGGAGCGCTTCGGGCGGCATCATCTGCGCCATCGCCGCGATATCCGCGCCCGCAACGAAGGCTTTTTCCCCCGCGCCCGTCAGCACCACCGCACGCACGGTATCCTGGCGCGCAAGCTCAGAGGTGAGCTGAAGTAGCTCGGCCAGCACCTGCTGGTTTAGCGCATTGAGCGCCTTGGGCCTGTTGATCG
>CAYTGC010000432.1:0-4243 GCA_964437195.1 uncultured Myxococcales bacterium
TCGGTCAAAATGAGCTGGAATCCCTGCTCATCAAGCTGCGATCCGGTGGTAGGTCAGGGTCAGATTTCGAGGAGAATCGAGCCACATAGCGTTTTCCCACTTACTTCCTAGAAGTGATCAAGAATAGCCATTTCTCGACGATTTTTTAGTGATCAAACACTCAGCCTGAGAACATCATGCTCTCGCGGGCGGGACGCACGGTGATCATGGACTTTGGCATCGCTCGCTCCCGGCGCAGTACCCAAGTGGATCGACCGGTCAGCGGAACCCCGGCGTATATGTCTCCCGAGCAGATGAACGGCGGGCCCATTGATGGACGCTCTGATCTGTATTCACTCGGGGTGATGATGTTCGAGATGCTCGTCGGCAAGCTTCCCTTTGTGGGGGCCACGCCGATGGAAACAGCGCTGGCGCGGCAGCTACAAGACGCACCCCTTTTGTCCACGATTCGGCCCGACATCCCCCGTGAAGTCGTGCAGTTTGTCGCACGCTGTCTGGCCCGCCAGCCGCAGGATCGCTTTGCGACAGCAGAAGATCTGCGCCGCGCCCTGCTGAGCGTGCCCCTGACCGTGGATCAGCTCTTTGTATCAGGCCAGCCAAAGCCAGCGATCGACACGGACTTGACGGTTGTCCTAAACCCCGAGATCCGACTTCGGACCGTCGCGGTGTGGCGGCTCCAGAACCAGGGAGGCCCCGATCTGTCGTATCTGGCCGAAGGAATCGCGGACTCGCTGGGCGATGCCATCGCGTGTGTTCGCGATGTGCGGGTCATCCAGCGGGCCACGATGGAAAAACAGGTGAAGCAGACGGCCGTTCCGCTGGAGGCCGCGAAAAAGCTGGGCGCACACACATTCCTGTGCGGCTCCTTTTCGATGCAGAAGCAGGTTCTGTCGGTGACGCTGCGCCTCATTGCCGTCGACAGTGGCTTCCAAATCTGGGCAGAGCGCAGGGAAGTCCCGCTGGGCCAAGCGATTGAGCTGTGCCAAAAAGCCGCGACAGCGATTGCGGGTGCCCTGACGACCGAAATGCTGTCGCCGCAGACGGAAGGCAAGCTCGACCCCGAGACGCTCAGCCTGTACCTCAAGGCCAGGCAGCTCTACACCGGCAACGACCCGGCTTACTTCCAGCACAGCGTCGAGCTACTCGAACAAGCGCTGGCCCGAGAGCCCAGCAGCCCGATTCTCCTCGTCGGATACGCCAAGGCCTGTGCGCGCGCTTGGTTTTGGGGTCAGCAAGAAGACGGCGACAAGTCCATGGCGGCAGCGGAACGAGCAGTGGAAGTGGCGCCAAGTCAAGGCGCTCCGTATGCAGCGCTGGGAGCAGCCCGCTACGGAACCGGCGATCTACCCGGGGCCGTCCGAGCGCTCCGCAAAGGACTGTCGCTGGCACCGCAGCTTGGTGATCTGCATGAGCTTTTGGGCCGGATTCTCTGCGAGTGCGGTCCGTTGTCCGAAGCGGTGGCACGGCTGGAGTCGGCGATCCGGCTCGAGCCGCTGCACATCCGGCCACGGCTGGAAATGATTCGAATGTTTGCACTGACCGGGGCGTGGAAACAGGTCGATTCCATGATCGATCAAGAGCTGATTGACCCACATGCGGTGCCAATGTGGTGGATGGTGACCGGCCGTATGGCGCTTTGGCGCAGAGATCCGGCCTGGGCCAAAAAGAAGCTGGAGCTGCCCGGCGATGAGTCGCTCGGCTGCAAGCGTGGCAAGCGACTGCTGCTCGCCGCATCCCGAGACGATGGTTCCGGCGCGCTCTCCGAGGAAGAGTGGAAGATCTACTTTGGGACCGATGCCCGAACGAGTCCGCGTAGGCGCGTCGTGCTTCGACAGGGTCAGACGGAGCTTCGCTGCTACCACAATGAGCGAGAGCAAGGGCTTTTGGCGCTCCAGCTGAGCGTAAGCGATGGTCTGTGCGACATCATGTGGATGGACCTGTGCCCGCTTTTGGCGCTGCTGCGCGGGGACCCTCGGTTTCAGGCGCTTCGCCAGGAAGTGGCCGCCCGGGCCGCCAAGATCCGCGATGCCATGGACGCAACATTGATCTAGCCAAGGCACCTTTCTGCCCATATCCAATTCAGCAACAAAGACAGCCCGCGTAAATCACGCATAAATTCGCCCACTTCGCGCTCTTCGTCGAGCGTTTCAGCGCTATTTCTTTTTCCAATCGACTCTAATTCGGATTTTGCTTAATGTACGTGGTTGTTTTCCCGGGGGTGTTTTCGTGCTGATTTCTATTTTGCGTACGGCTTTGATCGTGCTTTTGTTTGGGTTTTCGGCCAAAAGCCTGGCTGCCGCGCCAACGGTTACAACGGTTGCGGCAAGTGGCATCACCAGCTCTTCGGCTGTCTTAAACGGATCGGGAAACCCGGGTGGCGAGGCGACGACTGGTCGCTTCCGCTATAGCAACGTCGACCCCGGTACCTGCAACGATACGTTCGGAACGCGCGTTCCGGCGACCAGTGGCACCGATCTTGGAACCGGAACGTCGACGGTCCCGTACTCGATTACGACGACCGGACTGACCCCTGGCACGACCTATTACTTCTGCGCGATCGTGACCAATGCGTCGGGAACGGCGTTTGGCTCGGTGCTGTCGTTTACGATTCCAGCGCCGCCGGTGGTAAAGACCGACGTTGCGATCAACATCACCAGCTCGTCGGCGACGCTGCAAGGTCTCGCGACTCCGCTTGCGCTGGCGACGACGGGCTGGTTCCGCTACAGCACGACCAGTCCCGCCGCTTGTGACGACAGCTTCGGCACTCGCACCCCGTCGAGCGGTGGCCAGAATCTCGGCGCTGGCATCGTCGCTGTACCGTACTCGCAGTCGGTCACCAGCCTCCTGCCAGGAACGACCTATTACTACTGCGCAATTGCCCAGAACTCGCTCGGAACCAGCTTCGGAACCATCAAGACGCTGTCAACCCCGCCGAACGCCCCGACCGTATCGACCAGCAGCGCCAGCAACCTGAGCCGCACCGGCGCCCAGCTCAACGGCTACGCCAACCCTGGTGGCGCGACGACGACCGCGTGGTTCCGCTATGGCCCAGCCAGCCCCGGCACTTGCAATGAAAGTATTCAATGATACAAAAAAATGTAACAATTTAAGCATTTTCCCGTTGCTGTCGGCAGTCGCCCACACCTGACGTGCGCTGCCCAGTGTCGGAGGTGTTTTGTAGCTCGGTGGACCACCAAAGGACCACGGGAATGGGTGAGGTACTAAAAAAGGAAAAAGGCGGCCGCTTCGTCGGGTGGTATTTGCGCTTTATAGACCACGACGGAAGGCGCAAGCAGCGGGCCAGCCGCCAGCCGACCTACGGAGAGGCCAAGCGCATGCTCGCCGAGATCGAGGCGAGAGTTGCGCGCGGCAAGCTCGGCATCCCCGAACGCGACAGAGCGACAACGATGACCGTCAGTCAGCTCGCCGAGCGGTACTTGCAAGAGTACGATTCGCCCAAGATTCGCGATCGCGCACGCTGGGCAGTGAGACGACGCAGTGAACTTGGGCCTAGTCTTGCCCTGTTCGGCCAGCACATTGCGTCGCTGACACCAGCGCAGGTCGAGAAGGCAAGGAACGCGTGGATGCGCAAGTACACGCCCAACACCGCTGGGACGGTCCTGGCGGCGGCTCGGAGTCTGTTCGGGTGGGCACTTGAGCAGAAGCTCACCGACAGCAACCCCTTTGCCAACGTCAGAAAACCCGCCCGCGAGGCGCGCATCGAGTATTTGAAAAAAGACGATGCACGACGGCTTATCGAAGCAGCGGAGAGACGGGCCGATCTGAGGGGCGGTGTGTTTGCGATCGGTTTTCGGCTCGGGCTGTTTGCTGGACTTCGTGCGGGTGAGATCTTTGGCCTTCGCTGGGCTGATGTGGACTTCGATCGCGAAGTGCTCGCCATCCGTCGATCGTTTGGCGGTCCCACAAAGTCAGGAAAGCCACGCCTCGTCCCGATGCCAGACGAGCTGGTATCAGCGCTTCGGGCCTGGCAGCAGCGCTGCCCTGCGACTCCGGAAAACGTCGTCTGCCCGCTTTCGCAAAGCCGATCGGCCCGCGTCGCTGCGCTGTGGTTTGCGACCAGACGCCCGCCGTGCCCCATCGGCTACTACAAGGCAGCTTCGGTTGGCGTCCCGTCCGCACCTTGGCACTGCCTGCGTCACACCTACGCTTCGACGTTCGTGCAAGGGGGCGGCTCGATAGTGACGCTGCAAAAGCTGCTCGGGCACCACGACATCAAAACCAC
>CAYTGC010000433.1:0-4241 GCA_964437195.1 uncultured Myxococcales bacterium
AAGAGAACGAAGCAATGACGCAAGCCACGGTTGAAGCAGTTCGCAGCGCGCTCAAAGCAGTGAAGGAGCCGACGCTGGGTCGAGACATTGTGTCGCTCGGCATGGTGAAGAAGATCGAAGTCGACAAAGACTTTGCTGTCGTGCAGGTGGACTTGCCGACGCCGGTCTATCGAGATCGCGGGCAGCTCGAAAAGAACATTCAGGAAGCGGCCAAAAAAACGCCTGGCATCAAAGACGCGCGCTGTCTGCTTGGGGTGAATGTCCCGGCGGGAACACGCGGTCAAGCGACGCGGTTGCCTTCCGTCAAGAACATCATCGCGGTCGCCGCGGGCAAAGGTGGCGTCGGCAAATCGACGGTGGCAACCAACCTCGCGGCGTCGCTACGGCTTCAAGGCGCGCGCGTGGGTCTTCTGGATGCCGATGTCTATGGTCCGTCACTGCCGACGATGCTTGGCGAGCCGGAGGTCGGGGCCTCGACACGCGCGGGCAACAAGATTGGCCCGGCGGTCTACTACGGGATGAGCGTGATCTCCGTCGGTTTTTTCACCGAGCGTGACGGAGCAGTCGTGTGGCGTGGCCCGATGGTCCACAAGCTGCTGCAGCAGTTCATCGAGGATGTGGAGTGGGGCGAGCTGGACTACCTGATCGTCGACTTGCCACCCGGAACTGGCGATGCGCAGCTTTCCTTGACGCAGCTGCTTCCCCTGACCGGCGTGGTGATCGTCTCGACGCCGCAGGAAGTGGCGCTGATCGACGTCGAAAAAGCCGTCAGCATGTTCAAAAAGCTCGAAGTCCCGATCCTCGGCGTCATCGAGAACATGTCGTATTACATCTGCCCCACCTGTGGGCATCACGACGACATCTTTGCGCGCGGCGGCGGCAAGAAGCTGGCCGAAAGCCTCAGCGTTCCGCTCCTTGGTGAGGTGCCGCTGGATCGCAAGGTTCGTTATGGCGGGGACAGCGGTCGTCCAATCGTCATTGGCGCGCCCGACAGCGAGCACGGCAAGATCTTCCTCGAAGTGGGCCAGCTCGTCGCCGAAGGCGCGATGAAGGTTGTTCTTTCAGGGCCGCGTCGACCGGCTGGTCTGGTCCAAGTCAAGTAACGCCCGGCTTCGGCAGCGTCGCGCGGACGTCTTCGGGTAGCTCTTCGACCCGATCCCAGTCGCGACACACCAGTCCTTCCTCTTCCGACAGAAGCAGCTTCTTCACCCGCAGACCGCGCAAGATCCGCTGGAGCGAGCGCTCACCCTCCACAAGCTTTTGCTCAATCAGCGGCATCACCGTCGGACGATAGCGGGCCAAAAACGACTCGAGAGGTGCATCCGGCGCGGTCTGTGCTGTGACTGCGTCGGCATCCGCTAGGTCTGTGTCGAGCAGCTTGCCGACAAACGCTTTTGTGACAAACGGCATGTCACAAGCCAATGCGATGACGTCACCTCCATGGGCCGCGTGAAGCAGTGCCAGAAGACCGCCAAGCGGCCCGACACCGGCTGGACGATCAGCGAGCAGCGGCAATCCCAAGTGCTCATATGCCGCATGCTGTCCAACGAGCACTACCGGCAAATCGAGCGACCGTGCCAGCTCCGCAAGACGCAGGACAATCGGCTGTGCGCTCGATCCTGTCGGAAGCAGACCCTTGGGATATCCGCCCATGCGCTTCGCCTGACCACCGACGAAGATTCCGCACAGCGGACGGGTCATGACTGCGGCTTTTGCAAAAGGACGGCGCGGGCTTCGGCAATCGAAGCCACTTTTCGACCAGCGGCCTGGCAAATTCCCACGGCCTTTTCGACAAGCTCCGCAGAGCCTTTGGCCAGCACACCTTTTTCGACAAAGATGTTGTCCTCGAGTCCGACCCGGATGTTCCCGCCGAGGCGTGCCGCGACCTCGGCCATCGGCAGCTCGTGCCGACCAACGCCTGCCACGCCCCACGTCGAACCGGGAAAGTCCTCTAAAAGCCGCGTCGCCAGCAGCTCCAGGTTGCGCTCACTCGCCGCCAGCGCACCCCGCACACCGAGCACAAACTGCACATGCAGCGGCCTTTGCACCGCGCCTTTGTCGAAAAGCTCCCGCAAGATGTCGAGGTGCCCGAGGTCATAGATTTCGACCTCGGGAATGATTCCGGCTGACTTGATGCGCTCCGCGACGCCAAAGGTATCAAGCCGCCGATTGACAAACACATCGTCGCCAAAGTTGATTGTGCCGACGTTGAGGGTTGCCATCTCGGGTCGATCGCTGCCGCCGAGCCGCAAAGGACCGCAGCGCTCGTCGATGGACATGCCCACCGCGCCGCCGGTCGAGGTCTGCACAATCACCTCGCAGCGGCTGCGGATCGCCGCAATCGCTGCCCGGAACCTCTCACCGTCTTGGCTTGGATTTCCCGCATCGTCACGGACATGCAGGTGTATGACCGTCGCCCCGGCCTTGGCACAGCGAGCGGCTTCTTCACCAATCTCATCGGGCGCAATCGGCAAGTACGGCGTCTGCGCTTTGGTCGTCTCGGCCCCGACGATTGCAGCGGTCACAATGACCGGCCCCGGTCGTCCGATGCGCTCGCCCGAAAGCGGCTGGCGTCGGCAGTTCTGCGGCACGACACAGGTTCCGCTGGCCTTGCAAACCAGAATGGGCTCGCTGTGCAGTGTCGCGGCGCTGGCCGAAAGGCCCGGACCGGGCAGCGGCGAGATGTACTTGTAGGCGCGAAAGCTCATCTTGAGCGAGGTCTTGCCCCAGGAAACCACTTCACCGACGGCATGGATGAAGTCACCCGAGTAAACCGGCGCAAGAAACTCGACCGAGTCGTAGGCGCGAAACAGACCCTCGTCGCCGTCGGCACGGATGCACAGCTCAGTGGCCACGTCGCCAAACAGCGCAAGCATCTGGGCTCCGTCGACAAGGTTGCCGCCATAGTGCGGCTTGGACATGCGGACGAAAAGGCTGGCTCTCATGGCCGCCATGTTGGCACAGCTTCACAGCAGGCAAAAAACTACTGAGTGGCTGCGTCCGCGAACAAGCCAAGCTGCGTCGGTGGACCCAGCTGCTCACACGCGATGCGATGCTTCGCCAGCGCCGCCGCCACTTCTTGGCAATGGCCAGAAAGCAGAAACACACGCTTCGCCCCGGTTCCGCGGGCGTATCGAACCAGTCCATTTCGACCCAGACCATCGCTGACCCAAAACTGACGCGGCGCAAGCGGCAAAGCAGGGGGCGAAACGGACAGCGGCCACAGCAAAATCTCACCCGACTTCGCAGAGCGCGAAGAAGCAACCGTCAGCTTCTTCGCGCCGGGCAGCGCCTCGCAAAACCGCAGCGCTTTGGTAAGGCCAGCATGCGCCTTCACCGTCTCCATCTGAAGCTTTGGCAAAAGCTCACATAGCTTGCTCAGCGACGAGCAACGAATCAGAAGTGGCACACCTTGGGCCGTCGCAAGCGCACGCTCGTGGTGAATCAGCTCGCACAGCTCATCGACAGTGGGTAGCTCGTCGAGCTTTTGCGCCCACGGTGCCGAAAGGACCAGTGTCTCTGCCGGACGAAGCTGCATCGGTTCCACAAGCGACGACAAAAGCTCGCTCGGCTGGCCCGCATAGATGACCCGCTCATCGCTGGGCAGCTTCACCCACAGCGACGCCGAGCCAGGCAGGTCGCCATTTGCGAACAGCTCCAGCCGCAGACTGCCCCAAAAGAACGGTCGCCCGAGCGGAGAGACAAGCTGCGCCGCTTCCGGTGCCCGTGCCACCGCCGACAGCAGCGACAGCGTCGTTTGGGTCGTCAGAAGTGTGCCCGCCCGCCGCTGCGGCTTGGCAATCGCCATGGCCGAAGACACAAAACACAGCTCTTGCGAGCGGAGCGCGTCACACCACAGCGCCGAGCCGACAATGTGCACACCCTGACGCCAGGTCACGGGCGTCGGCAGGCGCGACTTGCCGCTCGCTGGCTTGCGAAGCTTGTCGCTCATCGCACGCTCGCAGGCTAGCCCGGATTGGGCATTGCATCGCCCATGCTTTGGTCTTGTGGCTGCGCGAGATCGCGTGGCGGACTGCTCAAATCACGCACGGGCGGCGGCTCCAAGTCCTGCATGTACGGACACTCTGCGTTGTTCCCTTTGAGGTGGCAGTAGCCGTCGGTACGGCACTCGTACTCGTCGGGACAGCGCGGCTCCGTCATGTTGCAGCGATACGAGCATGCGGGCAGCTCTGGCGTGAAGCAGCGAGCGAGCGACAGGGCCGACAAGCTACCAATCACCG
>CAYTGC010000434.1:0-4228 GCA_964437195.1 uncultured Myxococcales bacterium
ACGGGCGCAAGCGACGGTCGAGCAGCTCTGCCAGCTTCTTGCTGGCATCGGCGGGGGTTACAGACGATGCGGCTTTCGGCTTGAGCAAGTCGGCCAGCTCTTCGTCGAGTGCAGCCGGTGTGATTGTCGAAGGATGAGACGCAGCATGTCGTGGCTCCGTGTCCCCTGGCACCGGTGTTTTGGTCGACTCAGTCGGCTGGGTCGTTTCAGTGGTGTCTCCATCCGGGCGCTGCGAGGTCTGATGTTCCAAAGACGAAGTCGTCGATGGCGGATGGGGGCGATAGGCATCGGTGGCATACGGATCGGGCGCAGCCGTCACAAACAACTCAGGATTTTCGGTTTTGAACGCAAGGACGCGTCGAATCAGCGCCACGCCATCGGCATCAAGCCGCTGAAACCGAATGCTCATCCCGCTGGCATCCATCGGCCGCAGTGGATCAAACGGCGCGTTCCACACCACCTCTCCCTCGCCGCGCAGGATCGGCTGACCGCCTGCGATCGACAGCTCGAAGCGGACCGTTGTCCCAACAGCCGGTGGCTCCATCGAAGCGATGAAAATGCCACCCTCGGAGATATTGGCCGCGTATTTTGCGACGAAGGTATCTACATCGGGATACTGCAAGCGAAAGCGGATCGCGATTACGTCGGGCTTTGCCGGTGCACTTGCAGGGTTCACGAGCGCCAGTATTTGTTCCCATCGCCCGGCTGTCAATCGTGACGGCGTGCGCGGCTCGTTCGCTCGCGGTACGTCGTTCGCTGTCGAGTTGGGACTGCGTAGTAGACTGGCAGCCAATGCGTAGGCTCGCTTCTTTTTCGCTGACAGCCCTGCTTTCTGTTGCGGGTTGTCATGGTTCACGTCCCGATTACCACGTCAATGTCCCCCCGAACCTGCTGGACATTCGGCCCCCACGGACGGTGGTGTTTGTGCAGACACCGCTTCGATTAAGTACGCTCGAAGCCGCCATCGATCGCCAGCTTCCCGGCGGGAGCCAAGGCAGTCTAAGCCTGGGACTCGTGCAGCTCGGGTGGCGACTTGGACGGCAGCCAGCGACAGTGGTTCCGACTGGTGATGGCTTGTCGGTGCGGGTACCCGTGGTCGGTGATCTTTCGCTCGGTGGCGGTTTCCTGCGCTGCCAGTCGACTGGCGTCGGGGGCGTGCTGGTGATTGCGGCGCGTCCTCAGATTGAAGGGGGCGGCGATCTGGTGCTGCGCGACATTCGGACTACCGTCGAGCCAGTCGGGCAGATCCAGTGTGGCGGTCTACCCATTCCGGTCGCCGAGGTCTTTTCGGGCATGCTGCGGCCTCTTCAGTCGGTGGCTGGCCAGCTCGGGCAGCTTCTCAAGATTCCGCTCGGACCGGCTTTGTCGCAGGGTCTGGCCGAGCTTTCCAAGCCGCGACCGCTGACTCTGTCCGGACGCAAGGCGTGTCTTGACCTGCATCCGTCCGCGCTCGTGCTCGCTCCACCGAGTGCTGCCCCCGACGGCTCCCACGCGATCAGCGTTCGCATCGGCCTGGATGTCGAGCCGCGACTCAACCTCGGCGACTGTCCCAGCGGCGGCGGGTCTGCGCCAAGCTCGCTGACCGTACGGCAGGAAAATCTGGGTGAGGAGTTTGCCGTCCAAGTGGCAGTCGCGGTGCCTGCGACGGACCTCAAAGCCGTGCTGGCACCCCAGCTTGTCGGCAAGCGGCTCGGCAGTGCGGCGCAGTCGCTCTTGGTTCAAGCCGTTGAGGTCGGGGATGCAAACGGGCGGGTTCTGCTCCGGCTCGATGTCGCTGGGATTTATAGCGGGTCGCTGTTTCTGTGGGGCACCCCGCAGCTTGTCTTGGAAAACGGGCGACAGATCTTGCACGTTCCCGATCTACAAGTGGCGGCGGAATCCAGCTCGAAGCTGCAAGACCTAAAGGTCGCTCTGTATGAGCTTATCGAGGGCAACCTGGCCGACAAAGTGAGGCCGCACCTGCGGCTGGATGTCACGGATCGCCTGACCGAGGCGCAGCGGTCGCTGTCCGGGACGCTGCGACTTCAGGGGGGCGCGTGGCAGAGCGTGCAGCCGCTCGCCCAGGCCGTTTCTGTGTCGCAGGTCGCGCTGCAAACCGACTTGTCGCAGGTGTTGCCGCTCGGGGTCGAAGCCAAGCCTGGGGTTGTCGTCGCGTATGTTCTTTTGCGCGGGCGCTCGCTGCTGGAAATTCGCTAACCCATACTGTGTGCCCTTGCGCCGTGGCAACATTGTCACCTGGCGGCGGAAAGTGGTAGGAGTCCCATCGTGAAGAGCAAAACCAAGAAGCTTACCGGAACCGTTCACCACGTTGACCTCGAAGGCGGCTACTTTACGCTGCGGCTTTCGGGGGGAGATGTCTACAAACTCGACGGTGGTGGTGCCGATCTGCGCAAAGCAGGCGTCAAGGCAGAAGTCGAAGGCGAAATCGAAGACAAGGGCTTTGGCATCAGCTTCGGCACCCCGATTCTGAAGGTGAAGAGCTACAAGATCCTCTAGTCTGGTCCCAATATGAAGCAGATTGCATGCTTCATATGGACCGGCAGGCAAAGATCTTTGCTCGGGCTCTCTACAGCGTCGGAACCTGATACGCCAAGAGCTTCTCGAGCACCGACTCGGTTTTGGTTTCGCCCAGCTTGGTGTGAAGCAAGCGATCACGGAACCAAGACAGCACGCCATCTTCGAGCGTCAGGATCTTGCCCGCGTAGTACGACCGCGTCGTCATAAGCGCTGTGCGTTCTCGCCTTGCGGCCTCGTAATGACGCAGCGCTTTGGCCTCGTCTGGTTCATCGCGCAGGCAGCGCGCCAGTACGACCGCATCTTCAATCGCCATGCACGCGCCTTGTCCGAGGTTCGGCGTCATCGGATGACACGCATCACCCAGCATCGTGACGCGGCCTTCCCCCCAGTGCGCAAGCGGTGCGCGGTCGTAGACATCGTGGCGCAGAATCGACGCTTCGCTGGTCAGGTGGAGCGCCTGGACAAACGGCTCAGAGAAGCCCGCGAACGCCGACATGCAGTCGGCCTTGCGGCCACGCGGTGAATCGGGAAGCTGCGCAGGCTGGTTGTGCGTCGCAAACCAGTACAAGCGACCCATTCCGCATGGAAACAAGCCAAACTCGGTGCCGTGACCGACCGCTGTAATCGCCAGTCCTGGCGGCAGTGACCGATGGACCATCGAGACGATGCTGCGGTAGCAGGTGTAACCAGAATAGCGAGGCTGCTCAACGCCGATGAGCTGTCGGCGAACGGCTGAGTGGATTCCGTCGGCGGCGATGACGATGTCGGCCCGATACAGCGCGCCGTTTTCGCAGATGGCCGTCACCGAAGTGTCGTCCTGCGCGACGCCCGTGCAGTTCACCCCGGTCAGGATGCAGTCGGGTCCGACCGCATCGAGCAGAATCTGGTGGAAGTCGCCGCGATGGATACACACCGAAGGAACGCCAAGCCTCCGGCTGATGTCTCCTATGTGTACGTCGCTGAGAAGCTCGCCTTCAGCCGTCTGGGTTCGGGTGACATCGACGACGGACCCAAGCCGCAGCACCGACTCACTAAGTCCAAGAACATGGAGCGCCCACACTGCGTTGCTCCACAGGGACATGCCCGCAGGAACACCCTTTGGTTCGGGGGTTCGCTCGAGCACACGCACGGCGTAGCCCACTTTGCGCAGCGCAATGGCCGTGCAAAGCCCGCCGATACCGGCCCCGATGATGAGCGCTCGTTTGCCCATGTAGGCGCTACGTTACCTAGTACGATCCTGACAGACTGAGACCCATGATGCTCGCGCCCTGTTTGTCCCGACCGACCAGCGGCGCAAGGGACACCGCAGGCGCAGCGGGCGGCGGTGCTTCCGTCCCGGCAGTTCGTGCCTTGTGCCACATGTGGGCGTTCCAAATCGCGATGCCCAGGTTGGTCAGGCCGACGACACCGTGCATAAGACCCATCCCGATGCCGTATTCGACTTTCGGATCGGTGCCGTAGACCATCACGATCGGGCTCGTCGCAGTGTTGATGAAGCCGCAGATGAAGCCGCTATACATCCAGGCTCGACTGGGCGTCTTGCGCACTCCCATCACGGTATTTCCAATGATAGAGGTCAAGCTGCACGTCGCCATCGCGCCTTCGAGAATGAAGGCCATCTGCTGCCCGGGCAGCACGATGATGTCGCCCTCTGCACGGACGGGGCGGCTGTCACAGACCAGAGCGGCGAGGACCAGTGCCCCGCAGAGTT
>CAYTGC010000435.1:0-4228 GCA_964437195.1 uncultured Myxococcales bacterium
TGAAAGACAAACACGCTTCCTGCGGCAAGAACCGAGATCGTTGGCTGCGGCATTCGCCACGCTGCGACGTACCCAGACAGTGTCTGCCGCTGCACAAAAGAGCGAAGTAGACATCCCAGCTCTCCTCCCTGAGCGCGGACGGAATCCCTCAGCTCGGCCTCGAATGCGCCTGGGGTCAGCGCACCAGAGTTGCGATCACGCCCGACGTACTCGGACAAGAGGGTCACCATCAGCAGCGAGGACGGAACCGCCGCGTCCGGCAGCCGTTCGACTTCGGACCACGTCTGTACACGGCGAAGCTCGATTTCGGCTTGACCGCCATACTCCGCGCCACGCGAACGTCCCAGGCTGAGAGGTCCCTGCGCTAGCAATTCCGTCAGCAGCGCTTTGTCAGCTTCAGCCTCTTCGCATTCGTCCAGCTCGATTGCACCGAAAAAGCGCTCCCCGGCTTGGAGCGACTCATAGTGGAAGATGCTGCCTTGGTCTGCACTCGGTCGCCCTTGGGCGCGGTCGCGCTGGTGGTGCATATGCAGCCGCGTCGATGGAACATAGTGTGACAGTTTATCGCTCTCAGGCTGGACGAAGCCGAGATCGAGGCGCACCAGATCCAATTCACGTTCCCAGGCTGCATCGTCTGCAAAGTGAGGATCATGCCTGCCGGTCTGCGGATCGATATCCAAGACACACGGGTACCCGAGGCCCCGCTCATACGCCTCGGTGCTGTCCGCAGACTTGGACCGAAACAGCGAGCGCGGAGCCGGCAGCAGTCGTTTGCCTTGTGGTGCCGGATAGGCATGCAGGAATCGAGTCTGTCCACTGAGAAACAGCCGCCGAAACCTCTCATCGTTGGCGGCATCCTGCACTTGGTGGGACGACAAGAACCGACCGGCCAGGGCCCCAAGCACAGCGCGTCCCGGAACAAAGGGCCAGGTCGTCACCGTATTCGCATCCTCTCCATCGCGGGTCAGGACCGCAGGCGAGGTGAGCCGAAGCTCATACACCAGTGGAATCATCTGTCGACTCCTTTTGCAAGTCGTTGCAGAAGTGGCGCAGACCACGTCTCCCCGACCGGTCCCCCGCTGGTCTCGGACCGGCCTCCATCGAGCAGTTCGACCGATATTTGGCCCCAGCCACGACTGCGGTGAACGCCCCCACGACGGAGCAATCGGACTGCCATTGCCACGAGTGCCTTGTGAGTGACACCGCATTGCGTCGCTTGCCCAAAGGCTGTCCCATCAAAGAGCAGCCGCGAATACAGCATCGTACCTTTGCGGACCAGTCGTGTCGCCCTTAGGCTTCCGGTGGCCGCTGCTCCCGTCTGCTCATGGATGCTCGTCTGTCTGCGAAGAACCGTATGGCTCCGCGCTGCCAACAAACGCAGACCCGACTCAGTTGCCACCGCATCAGCGAGCACACTCCGGGCCTCCTCTGGATAACGAGCATCCCCAACGGCGAGACGCCCCGGTGCAACCTGCCCCGGCGATCCGAAGAGTTCCTGGGCAGCCGCTTCATAGGTCTTTCCTTCCGGTAGCCCGCGCAGCGCAGAAAGTACAATGCCCACTTCTTCGACCAGCAGCCCGCGAAGCGCCCGCCCACCGATCACCGGGAGTCCCAGTTCATCCAGCTCTTGGCACGTATCCGCGTCTTGCAAAAGGGTTTCACGGGAGGCCGCAAAGCAGCCATCCGATTCCAACAGCACACGCAGAAAGGTCATGGTGTATCTCCGACTGCCGAATAGACAAAGTCCATGAGCACAAGCGCGTCATAGTACGGACTCCGCTCGCCTTCAAAAAGCAGGTGGCCCAGCTCGGCCACTTCCTCCACGAAAATCCCAGCAGGATACATCTTGCGCTCTTTCCACAGTGCGAGGCGTCGTTCCACCGCTGCGCGACCACTCGCAAAATCCCCCGCCAGCGACTTGAGCTGGGTATGAAAGGCCCTGCCTTCCGGTCCTTGTAGCCGTGCAAGAAGTTGCTTGCGGAAGAAGTCGAAGGTGATCGTGTCAGCGCTCTGCTTAGAAAGCAGAAACGGTCGGTAGCTGGGATCTGCCTGCGTCGTAGGCCGTCGTTCAAGCTCTTGTGGCCAGGGCTCGTCAAGGAATCGGTAGTCCAACCAAGAACCTCCGCGATTCCGCCCCCTGTCCTTGGCACGCTTGCAGGACGCCTCTGCGAGCTTGTACAGGCGAGAAAAGGGTGCATGTGCCTTGCCCAGCGCCACGCCTACGCTTGCCGTAATGTGATCGTTCTTGAGCAACCTGCGGAGCTCTGTCACCAGCGACACAGTCAGCTGGGCTGCCAGATCGAGGGCAAGTGAGCCTTCGCAGACCAGCGTGATCTCATCCCCCGCAATGACAATCGGACGCAGCGGCAGCGCCGGCAGTCCCTGCTTGGGATCGATGATTAGACAGACGCCGCTGTGGTCGGCCTCATCGGTCTGAGGGCTCCTGAATGCACAGTAGTGGCCACGGCTGTCCTTGCTAATGTGGTCCAGCAGCCACTTCAAGGTTGCGCCCATGGCCGCAGAGAGCGCGTCATCCACTCGCGCTGACTCTGCCCGAAGCCGAGCCAAGACCGACGCGGTAGTGTCGCCCTCTTGCGTCAAAGCCTGGCGCTCAAAGTGTTTTCCCATCCCGTTGACGTCCAGATGAACCAGCCCCACGTAGCTCTGTTCCCCGACGCGGCCACGGATGGCATCGATCTGATTGCTTAGGCACAGTCCCATGGACCGAGCCCGCTCTAGCTGCTTTTGGTATTCACCCCGACCGGGCTCGGGCTTTCCAAGCTCCCATCGCTGCGCCCGCACGGTGCGCGAGATCCATTCTGGAGCATCGTCCTCGCTCCAGTCCTGAACATACGCTGGCGAGCGCGTCCGCTGGCAGCGCGTCAACACGGGGGGAAGTTCCGGCCACTGGACATCTACCTGGCTGGCCTTGCGCAGCGCCAATCGTCGGCGCTGTCTCCCGTTTGCTTCGGCCAGCGACTCGGTTGCCGGTTCCCACGCAGAGATGTCCGCCGCAACGCTTACGCCGAGCGACTCCATCAAGATGGCTTGTCTGTGTTGCTGCACGAGGCGTTCGGCATCCGCTCGGTCGCGGAGCAGCACTTGGGCTGCACCACCCGATGCATAGACCAAGAGCGCCCGCTTGGCTGCCAGGTTCGCTTCGGTCAGTTCCTGAGACTCCCATTTCGCGCCATCGTCCAGAAAGCGTCCGGCCTCAAAGAGCAAGTCGCGGGAGACTCGATCGATGATGCGTGAAGCCCCGACGTTGTCGCGCAGCGCATTGGAACGAAAGATGTACGACTGAATTCCCATCACATCGAACGCACACAAGAACATCAGCAAGTCCTCCTCGGATGCTAGCGCTTCAGATCCGCCACCAGCTCGGCAAGGCTCTGGATCACGGGCCCGTACCCGCCACCCCTCTTTTCACAGTGCGTAAACGCGCGCTCCCCCCACAGGTGCGGCAGCCCCAGCACCCGCACCGGCAGCGGTGAAGACCAGCCAAACGCCAGCTCTTCCCAAAGGCTCCTCAGCGAATCGGTATTTGAAGAACTCTCATGGAACCAAGCGCAGCCAACGATAGCCAGCGAACCACCGAGTTGTTCTGCGCGCTGCTTGACCTCGAGCAGCTTTGTCTTCAGTTCCTTCCGTTTCTTGTTCGTCGAAATGGACATCACCAACGGACGATGTCCGAGCCGGGCCAAAACATCGACCTCGAACGTATCTTTAGATGAACCAGATCGCGGTAGCCAGAATGTTCGAGAATGCTGGATGTCCTGCGCGCCACAGCGTTCAAGTTCGCGGGCGAGCAATGCCTCAAACCAAGTATCCTTCAGGAAAACCAAAGGCTCTTTTCGGTACTTCTCTGGGAGTGGTCTTCGCAGGGCTTGGTAGTCAGCTCCAACAGTCAGATTCAGACTCGGCAGCAAATCAGCCAGACCCTTGGTGATTCTCCAGCTCGGATTCTGCGCGGGCATACTCGTCAGCAATCCATCGAGTTCTTCGACCTTCCGTTGAATGGCTTCCGATGGCGGCGGATCGTCAGCCAAGAGCTGATTCAGGTTCTGCTTCAACTGGGGAAGAATGGCGGTCTTGGGCAGCAGGCGAGCCAGTTCGTCGGATGCGTTGCCTTTTACTACTGCGACTAGGTCGTCGAGGAGTTGATCAAAGTATGGAGGCATTTGGGGCGCTTGGTCAGCGGGCTCTATCCGGTGCAGCTTGATGATGT
>CAYTGC010000436.1:0-4214 GCA_964437195.1 uncultured Myxococcales bacterium
TACGTCTTGTCGAGATCCCAGCGATAAATCACGCTCGGGACGCTGAGATCCGGGGGGCTTTCGCTCGGTGGCGTCTGGTCCATCCCGGCGCTCACTTGCTTTCGCTTTGGGCCAGACTGGCGGCTTCGTGTAGGCCGCGCTCAATGTCGACGAGCAAGCCGCTGGAGACGCCTTTTTTGGCGACTTTGATCGCGTTTTGGATGGCCTGGGCGTGGCTGCGGCCGTGCGCTTTGATGAGCAGGCGGTCAAAGCCGAGCAGCGGTGCTCCACCGTACTGTTTCCAGTCGGTCAGCTCTTTGAGCTTGCCAATTCCACCGGACAACATCGCCAGACCGGCCCGCCACATCAGCTTTTCCTTGTACGCATAGTGGGCGAGACGAACCACGGTCTCGGACACGCCTTCGAGCATCTTGAGCACGACGTTTCCGACGAAACCCGAGCAGACCACGACGTCCGCAACGCCGCGCGGAATGTCGACGCCTTCCACATTGCCGATGAAGTCGATGCCGCGCAGCTGCTTGAGCCTTGCGTGGGCCATGACGACCTCTTTGGGGCCTTTGCCTGCCTCGGCCCCGTTCGAAAGCAGCGCGACCTTGGGCTTGGGATTTTTCGAGATCCGTGCCGCGTACGCCGAGCCCATGATCGCAAAGCTCACCAGATCTTCAGCCGTCACGTCGAGCGTCGCACCCACATCCAAGATCAGCGAAAACGGATCGTCTTTTTCGCCGCGTCGGACCTCAGTGGGATAGACCGCTGCGAGTGCGCATCGACGAATGCCAGGCAGCCGTCGCCAATACTGCAAGCACGACAGCACAGCCGCGCCGGTATTTCCCGCCGAGACGAGCGCCGATGCACGACCTTCTGCACACAGCCGCGCCGCCACCGCGATGCTGCTGTCGGGTTTGTCGCGCAGCGCATCCTTGGGTGTTTCCTCCATGGTGATCACCTGGCTGGCGTGGTGAATCGCCAGACACTCGGCGTCGTAGCGCTGCTGCATCAGGAGCTGATGTAGGCGTGGCGCATCCCCGACGAGTAGCAGGTGTAGCGGCGGACTTGCATCGGTCTTGTCGGGCTTTTCCAGTGTCAGTGCGCAGGCGGCCTTGACCACTTCCTCTGGAGCATGGTCACCGCCCATGGCATCGACGACGATTGTGATCGGCTGTTTGGCGACTCGATCGGCGCCGTCGCCCTTGTCGCCTTTTTCCGTGACTGCGTGGCTACCTGTGTCGCGGGCAGACATCTGGCATCCACCATATCACGCGCAGCCCGTTTCGCAGCCAAGCCCCAAAAAAGTAAGTGCTCGCGGATGCGGGTCAAAGTCAGCCCAGCTGGGGGCCGGTCGTAATGAAACAGGAGTCGGTTTGGGCTGGCTGCTGCGGTGTGTTCCGTCTCGGGACGGCATAACGGTTGATTTCATGACCGAAAACGCCATACGATATCTCCCACCGCACACCTAAGCTCTGACGAGCAAGCCTTACGGGGTCACGTTTCGAGCAGCGGTTGCGCAGTCTGTGGCAAGGGGGAGGTCAGCGTGAGCGAGGACGACATCATCTACTGGCAAGATGTCCTGGAGTCGGTGCAGGCCGGCCGCGTCGCAAACCTCAAGTGTCCGTTCTGTCAGCAGGGCGACATCGAGGTCAAAAAACGCGAGCGCGTCACGATGGTGAGGTGCACTGCCAAGGGCTGTGGCCACTTCATTGAAGGGCGGTTCTCGGCTGAAGACGTTGCCGAATAAGTGTAATCAAAGTTCATACACAAGCTACCTAATCAGGTGATCAGCGCGGCAAGAAAGTATCCAAAAGGTCATTTTGCTTGTGAAGGGTAACTGGCTGGATCGGATATAGTCTTGCTTTGCGGGGATAGAAGAGTTTGGGGCTTACAGATAGCTGTGTAGTGTTTCCAAATTTGAAGCGCACATAGCACTGTTGGTGAGGAGAGAAGGGAAAAATGGCGCGCAACTTCCTCGGAAAAGGATGGCGCTATCCGGTGATGATCGACCGCCACGGCGGGATGGCGCAAAGCAGTCTCGACGACTTGGTGCGTGAATCGATCTTGATCATCCTCGGAACTGCTCCCGGCGAACGCGTGATGCGTCCGTATTTCGGATGCGACATACACGAGCTATTGTTTGCTCCGAATAACGTCAATACCGCAGGCCTTGCTGCTCACTACGTCGTCGAGGCACTCGAAAAGTGGGAGCCGCGCGTCGAGGATGTATTTGCCGACGCCAATCCGGATCCCAACGAGCCTCACAAGCTAATCATCGATATCAAGTACAAGATTCGCGGCCAGAACGTTACGCGAAACCTCGTCTATCCGTTCTATCTGCGCAGGAGTGATCAAGAATGATCCCGACGCCGAAACTGGACGATCGGACGTATGCCGATATTATTGCCGAGGCAATTCGGCTGATTCCTCGATACTGCCCAGAGTGGACGAACCACAATCCCTCTGACCCAGGTATCACTATCCTTGAGCTCTGTTCGTGGATGACGGAGCTTATTCTCTATCGGCTCAACAAAGTTCCAGAGAAGAACTACCTGACCTTTCTGGACATGCTGGGCATCAAACTGCAGCCCGCACAGCCGGCGCGGGCGCTTCTGACCTTCAAGCTTGCCGACGGAGTCGAGCGCCAGACGATCCGCCGCGGGCTACAGGTGTCGACCCCGCAGGCCGATGAGGAAGATGCGGTTCTGTTTGAGACGCAGCGCGATCTGACGGTGATCAGCGCCAGTCTGGACCGCTGTTTTTCATACTTTGACGAGTCCTATTCGGACAACTCGCCGTACCTTCAGGGCGAGCGCAACGACGGATTCCTCGCGTTTGCGGGGGCCGAGCGGGTCGATCGCTTCATCTATCTCGGTGACGAGCGCCTGCTGGGTGTAAACGACTCGACGGTGCTGCGGCTGCGGATGACTGCACCGGAGCATGGCGGGCGCGATCTGGCCCGACTGCTCACCTGGGAATACTGGAACGGTCGTCGCTGGCGCGAACTGACACTGTCGCCCCTTGAGGTCGAGCGCGGTGAGGTGATTTTCCAGGGCGTCGTCGACATGCAAAAGACGACGGTCAACGGCCTGGAGACGTACTGGCTGCGTGGTCGGCTGGCGGAAGTGCCGCGAAGTCCCGCTGAGACGGAAGTCGACACGGTTCGTGGCCGCATAGAAGTCACCGGCGAAGGCATTTTGCCCGATCAGGCATTTGCCAACCTTGAGAACAACGTCTTTATCGCGCTGGACCTCGGCAAGAACGTGCATCCGTTTGGCACCGAGCCCAAGCCCGATCACGTCCTGTATTTGGCGTCACAAGAAGCGCTGAGCCAAGTCGGCGTGCAGATCGAGTTCGACTTTGTGCTGAGCGACCCACAGATTGCGCCGCCTCCCCGTCCGAGTGACGACCTGATCCTGTCGTGGGAGTACTTCGACGGCAAAAAGTGGCGCATCTTGGGCAAGAGCACCCCGAGTGGCAAACCGCCGCAGGGTTGGGAACAGAGCGTGCTTGGCTTCGTCGATGCGACCAACGCGTTTACCAAGAGTGGCACGGTGCGCTTCAACCGTCCGCCCGATCTCCAGCCGGGCGAAGTGACAGGCGAGCCAAACTACTGGATTCGCGTGCGCATCGAACAGGGCGATTTCGGCATCCCTGGTGCTTACATGCTCGACGGTGACAAGTGGGTGTGGCGCGACGAGCGTCCGCTCAAGCCACCGGCATTCAAGAGCATCGGCATTCGCTACCAAACCGATCTGGATCACCTCAAGTACTTCGTTTCGTACAACGACTTCCGCTATCGCGATCACTCGGAAGAGGAAAAGAACGAATACCGTCCTTTCCAGCCCTTCCAAGCGATTCCCGACGAGGGGGCCGCGCTGTACCTGGGCTTCGATCATCGGCTGCCCAATGAGACGATGAGCCTGTACTTCCAGTTCGTCGAGAGCACGGTTGTCGAGCAGGACTTTGCTCACGCCGAGCATCTGACGCACTACTACGAAAAGCGCAAGACCATCTGGGAACCAGAGCAGCGCGTCTCGTGGGAGTACTACAACGGTCGCACCTGGGCACCGCTGGTTGTGGCCGACGGAAGCAAGAACTTCACCGAGTCTGGATTTATCGACTTTGTCGGTCCGGACGATATGGACAAGACGCTGAAGTTCACCGAGGACCGCTTCTGGATTCGGGCCCGGCTGGAGATGGGTGGCTACATCAAGCCGCCGCGG
>CAYTGC010000437.1:0-4204 GCA_964437195.1 uncultured Myxococcales bacterium
GACCATAATATCACACTTGTCTTGCGACGGAGCTTTGGGGTATTTAAGGGAACCATGTCCAGCCCAAGTACCAGCGACAAGTCCAAGCCTTCCGCCCAGAATCAGAAGTCCGATGCGAGCATCACGCCGCGCAGCCAGAGCTACAGCGATTGGTATCTCGACATCATCAGCCGCGCCGAGCTGGCCGAGCACAGCGCCGTCCGTGGCTGCATGGTGATCCGTCCGCACGGCTACGCGATCTGGGAAAAGATGCAGCGTGAGCTTGACGATCGCTTCAAGGCGACCGGACACGTCAATGCCTACTTTCCTCTGTTCATTCCGCTGTCGTTTTTGACCCGTGAAGAGCAGCACGCGGCAGGCTTTGCCAAGGAGTGTGCCGTCGTCACGCACCACCGGCTCAAGGCGATTGATGGGGTCGTTCAGGTTGATCCAGAGTCCAAGCTGGAAGAACCGCTGGTGGTTCGTCCAACCAGCGAGACGATCATCTGGAATCAGTACAAGAACTGGATTCAGTCTTATCGGGATCTGCCGATTCTCATCAACCAGTGGGCCAACGTCGTAAGGTGGGAGCTGCGGACGCGGCTCTTCCTTCGCACTGCGGAGTTCCTGTGGCAAGAAGGACACACGGCGCACGCGACGGAGGAGGAAGCGCTCATCGAGACACGCAAGATGCTCGATGTCTACGCCGACTTTGCTGAAAACGTGATGGCGGTTCCGGTGCTCAAGGGTCGCAAGACGCCGGGTGAGCGGTTCGCCGGAGCGCTCGATACGATGTGCATCGAAGCGATGATGCAAGATGGCAAAGCCCTGCAAGCAGGTACGTCGCACTACCTGGGACAGAACTTCTCCAAGGGCGCGGATGTAAAGTTTCTCAACCGCGACGGGAAGCTTGAGTATGTCTACGCGACAAGCTGGGGTGTGAGCACGCGTCTCATCGGCGCGCTCATCATGACGCACTCTGATGATAGTGGTCTGATTCTGCCGCCGAAGCTTGCGCCGATTCATGTCGCCATCGTCCCTATCTATCGCAAAGATGAGGAAAAGGAACGCGTCTACGCCGAAGCAGAGAAGGTCAAAGCCGAGCTGTGTGCGCAAGGCCTGAACGTCAAGTTCGACGACCGTGACAACATGCAGCCGGGTGCGAAGTTCTACGAGTGGGAGATGAAGGGAGTTCCCATCCGGATCGAGATCGGACCCAAGGATCTGGAAAAGGGAGTCCTGTGTCTGGTACGCCGCTTCGTGCTGGAACAGCCCGGAGAGTCGGTCGAGGACCAGCGCAAGCGCCGCAAGAGCTTTGTTCCCCGTGCCGAGGCGATTTCCGGCATTCCAGGCATCCTTGCGCAGATGCAAAAAGACCTGTACCAGCGTGCGCTCGCGTTCCGTGCCAGCCGATCGCGCGTCATCGACACAATGGAAGAGTTCGAGCGCTTCTTCAAACAAGAGGGCGGCGGGTTTGCGTGGGTTCACTGGGCGGGCTCGGGCGACGATGAAGACGCGATGTCGAAGCGCTATGAAACCACCGTGCGCTGCATTCCGCTTCCGGATCAGATTCCCGCGCATGCGCAAGGCGCAGGCACCTGCATCCTCACCGGCAAGCCGTCTACACAGCGCGTGATCATGGCCAAGGCCTACTAACGACCGCGTTTCCGCAGATTCCTTTCGCCCTGCCCCGCCGGAAAATATGTCCACGACGTCCGAAACAACTGAATCCGTTCTGTTTGTTCACTCGACGGGCACCAGTCCTTCGCTGTGGAAGGGAGTACCAGAAACCGCAATCGGGCACCGGCGGAAGTTCTGTCCTGCCAACATCGGCTATGCGGAAGGGGACTCTCTGCCGCGCGGGGTGATCGTCACGGCGGTCGATGACGCAAAGCGAGTCCTTTCGGCGCTCCCTGAGCGCGGAGCGGTGCATCTGGTTGCACATTCTTACGGCTCGCTCATCGGATTGCATGCGGCTCAGCTGCTTGGATCGCGCCTGGCGTCGCTGTTTTTCTATGAGCCCGTGGTATTTGGCGCGCTGACGCACCATCCATCCGTCGACTCTGCGGCGCGTGAACAGGCCCGATCCTTTGGCAACCATCCATGGTTTCTGACAGACGCAGAGCGCGGCGGCTCCGATGAATGGCTCGCGGTCTTTGTCGACTACTGGAACCGACCCGGTTCGTGGTCACGCATGCCCGAAGCGCAGAAAGCGCAGACCCGCGCGCTCGGCTGGAAGATGTTCCAAGAAGTGCGAGCCTGCTTCTTCGATGACATCGACCTCGACCGACTTGGACTGGCGGTCCCAACCACAGTGGTACGAGGGGAAAAAACCACTGTGGCAGCCGTTGCGATGGCCAAGCTCGTCGCCCGATCGATTCCTTTGGCCCAACTGATAGAGCTTCCTGGCGCTTCGCACATGGCTCCGCTCATGCAGCCGGACAGCGTCTATTCTCTGCTCGCAGAGCACTTTGCTCGCCTGCCAACCTAGAGCGCCTCCTTCAGATAGCGCAGCGCTTCTTCTTCGCTGCTGGTGATCAGCCGCTCGACCCCGTCCGTCTTGGCGTGGCGCTTTATCTGGAGCGCCCCCACCGCCAGCTGCACCAGGATGGCGTTGCGCAGGAATCCGACATGTAGCAGGGGGATCATCGGGATGACGATCTTCTCAAACTCTGGGTCGTTGCGCGCCGGGCCCGCCCGCAGATCCGAGAGCAAGCACCGCCCTTCCCTTCCGATTCGATCGAACGCTGAAATCACCGACTCGTAGCCTGACCGCACCGCTTGCAGATTTGGAAAAGGCTCGCTCGTACGCCACATCCTGACAATCCGCGCTGCATCGTCGAAACGAACGATGAAGTACGGATTTCGGAGTACCTCGCGCTGCGCCACGACAAGATGATAGCCGAAACAGGCAGAAACCTCTCACTCAACCGAGCGAGCGGTGGAGGATTTCCATCACCAAGTTGCAGGTGGCGTGAAACAGCGTCCCCGCCAGCACCGATCCACTCAGCCGCCGCAAGATGCCAAACAGAAGGCCCGGAAAGAACACCAGCAGCGACGCTGGATGAAAAGTCACAAGGTAATGGCCAAGCGCGAACAGCACCGATTGCAAGAGCCAAGCGCGCGGCAAAGGCATCACCTCGGCGAGACGCTGCTGGACATAGCCGCGAAAGAAGAACTCTTCAGGCAGCGCAACGACGAGCACCTGCGAAAGCACAACCAGCGGAAGCTGCGACGGAAGCCGAAGGGCACGGGCCATCGGCGTCGGACAGACCACCACCTTGCCGATGAACTTCTGGCAAAAGTGATTCACAAAGTAGTCATAGCCAAAGCCGAAGGGCACAAGCACGACGACTGAAAACAGAAGCCACAGGAGGACTCCGCGCGGTATCGGATGGAACCGCAGTCCGTAGTCATCTAGCTCACGTCCGCGACGCCACAAAAGAAAGGCCGGCAGATACAGAAAGGCCAGCGCAGCAGCCACCGCGATGTTGCTTTCGACAAAAGGAATGCTCCGCAGCCGATACAGAATCGACACCAGCACGGTCGCCGCCAGAAACAGCGAAAGGACTTCTCGCAGCACCGACTGCATCGGCGATTTCACGGAATCTGTCGAGATCAAGGAGTGGCCCCCTGCCCTCTGCGCCGCGAGCTGCGGCTAGTGGGGCTCGTTCTTCCTGCCATCGAGCACGAGCTGGCGCATGGTGCCAACGATCTGTGGCTCGGCCAGCGGGCCCACACTGTTGGTCTCTTCGTAGTGATCGCCTGCCGCTTCCTCAAGATAGGGCTTCTTTTCATCGAGCACCCAGTTGTAGCGAGGCACGATGTAGCCAACAAAGTCGTGGGTCAGACCAAAGGTCATGCGCAGCTTTGGATCCCCGTCCATCACATCAATCAGATACGGCGGCTTTGGCGCACGGCTCACGTCGGGCGCATTCGCCTTGGTCTTGTCGATGAAGGTGTACTTGCCTGCGTACTCGCCCTGGTAGCCACCGATAAACAGCTCGGGCAGAAGCTCGCCGGGATTTGTGATGATCGACGCGGGTCCGATTTGCAGATACGTCACCTGCGAATACACCGAGGGAAGGTTCTCTTCATCGACCACTCGTGTGGTGTCATAGCAGCAGACCTCGCGCTGGTAGATCTTGAGCATCAGCGCCAAGTGATACGCGCGATTGGCTACCTGAACCGGAAACACCGTGCTGCGGTAGGACAGCTTGGCGTT
>CAYTGC010000438.1:0-4202 GCA_964437195.1 uncultured Myxococcales bacterium
ACTGACCGCTGGAGCGACTCGCCGACGCACAACCGGACATCGGTGTCAGCCGCGCCCGCCCCCCACAAGCCGCTTTCATGTTCCAAAAGCGTCATGGCCGGTCGGGGAGTCGTCCATCGTGAGGCGGGACCGAGGTTCCGTTCAGACTCCGGTGCGTCCCCAGAGCTTTTCTTCGTCTCGACGGGTGCGCATTTCAATTCGATGACGACAGCCAGCCCTGCTGGGCGCGTGGTACGCTCTGATCAATGTTGGAACGGGAGCGTGCAGCTGCCTCATTCCGGGCAGTCCTTCTGGCCGTGTCATTGGTGCTCGCCGTAGCCTTTCCCGTTGGGACGGCATCCGCCAGCGTCGATGGCGACCCACCACTTGAAGAGCCCGACCGCCAGGGAGCGTATTACCGGCGCATGGGTATGTTTCGGGAAGCGGCTGAGGCATACGAACGCTACGTTGATCGCTCGCGGGCAGAAGGAATTGGGGAAGCCGCGTTCAAAGAGGCGCTGGCGCAGGCTGCCCGTCTGCGAATGGCGCTCGGGGACAGCGATCAGGCGGCCCTCGACGTCGAGCGCTTTGACCAGCTCTTCGGACATCTTCCCAAGCGCGACCAAGACGTTCTCTTTCCGGACGAAGACCGTTTGGCTGTTCGGTCTCATCTACAAGCAGAGGCGGCAGAGCTGCTGCTGGAACTGGGGGCGCACTACGCGGAGCGGCATAATCTGGCATGGCAGGCGAGCTACTGGCAGCGCACGCTGCGCTCTGAAGCGGTGCATAAGAGCCTGGCGCATCGTATCCGCGCCGAGGTCAAGCTGGCGCAAGTCCGCTGGCGGCAGTCTTGTCCGGTTGCTGGACAGGACGGGCTCTGTGTGGGCCAGGAGCCGCTCAGGATGCCGAAGTCTCGCTTGGACTCCTGCGATGCCGGCTGGCTCCATTTGGAGCGACCAAGGGTACTGGCGCGAAATGCAGCGCTAGCTGGGGCGGCACTACAGGGGACGCGGCGTGCGCTTGCTGCGTATCCTGTCGAGCTCGTGCTGACGCAGCGGCGCAACGGGGACGCGCAGCTGCGGCTGGGAGATCAGGCGCTGCGGGAAGCGGTCGAGGCCGCGCTGCTTATCCAAGCGGATGAACACTACGAGCGATTTCGAGCCAGTGATCCGCTTGCTGTGCCAAGTGTGAATCGGTGGCCCACTGGACAGTTTTCCGCATGGCTGAAGCGGCGGCAGGCACAACTGGACGCCTTGCGACCAAGGTACAGAGACCTCATGATTCTGAGCGATGGCGAGGCCGGACTCGCAGCAGCAGCGAGGCTGGCGCAAGCTGTTCATCTTTTTTGGGGAGACCTCAAACTAGCTCCCGTAGAGATTCCGCACGCTCCCCCGAAGCCACGCGATTTGGCCATGAGCACCGACGCATGGAGGGCACAGTTCCGCAACGCCTACTGCGCGAATCTGGAGTTTGATTACGTTTCTTCACCCATCTACGAGCCGTATGCAAGATGCATCAAGCTGGGTATGCGCTCCGGTGTCCGCACCCCATGGCTGACGCAATGCGAGCGCGGTGCCCATATGCTCGCGCGGACCGAGGCACCGATCCCTTCTGAGATTTTCCGCTCCGAGTTCGACATTCCCATCGTGATGGACCGCGCGCCCATACAGACGTCGCCGAAGCCCTCACCGTAGCGCGCAGGGGCACTCAACAATCGCTGCGGGTGACCGATAGCGCAGAGCCCCGACAGCTTTGCGTAGTAGCGGTCGTGCGCCTCTGCTGTGACGAGTATTGCGGTGGCCTGCTGACATGAGCCTCACTGCCTTAATGAGGCATCTGCTTGCTCAAAACTTGACCAGGACTGTCAGGGTGTAGTCGTGTCGCTCGCGAACGACTCGATCGTACTCTGCCGAGAGCTTCATGAACGCAGGGATCTTGAGACGGCCAACCACGTTTAGGTTGCTTTGTGCTTCGCTCGACAGACTCAAAACGAGTCTGCGTGTCGTAAGTTGGTTGGTACCATCACGACGCATCTCGAGCAGCGTTCGCATGTTGGGATCAGACCAAAGGCCTGTGCGTCGAAGAAGCCGCTCTGCTGCGCCAAGGTCGGCGGAGCCCCCGGTGAACTCATCGAGCAAATGCATCTGCGCTCGGAAGTTCTCTAGGTCGCTGCTCTCGACGGTCACTTGCGCGCTGCCTACGGGACGCTCGCCCTTGATATCCAGCGTAGTTTTGCCAGTATTGGTTCGCAGATCGACTTGCTCGACACTGACACTTCTTGCACCGAGGTACATGCAGAATGTCGAAAAGTACGTGTGCTTCGCTAGTGCAAAGCGCCGCGAAGCGAGCGACGCCTCTTCGTAGTGGTCTGGGTCGTAGGGACTTTGAACAAGCATGCCTCCGGGGCGCGCCAATCCCGAGTCGACAATATTGCGGAGCGCGGCTGGCATTTCAGAGGCCGCTCGCAGAGGGAACTGAAGGACGTATGCTTCGTCGTCAAGCAAGGCCTGAGCGGCTCCAGGCTCATATGCACATCTGTCAATGTCATGCTGCTGAAGGACTAGGATTGCTCTGCGCCTGCCTGGATCTGCAGGGAAGGAACCTGCTGCCATTGGCTTTACCTCCCTCCGAGTGCCAACTATGACCGTTGGGCCATCGGTCGGACGTGTCTGGGGTGACAGGTCGAATGCCTGCCTGAATTTCTTTACGGCCCCCAAAATGCCAGCCGGTAGCCTATTGCGAGCAAGCTGAGAACTAGTGCTGCCACCAGCGCTAGGCGTAGGAGCCTTCTCATCGAGTACTTTTTTTTTAGCACACCAAATGAGTCTCGCGTGCGCACACAATGCTCAGGAAGAATCGTTCGCCCGATGCGGTGGGCGAACGACTCAATGTTTTCAGCGACGGTTGCACCAAACATTTCATCCACCTTCGAATCATAGTCACCGTAGCAGATGATTGGAGCGGAGCGTCCGATTCGATCCGCCTTCGTGGAGGGCACTTCAACAACGAAGGACCTCCCATCCTCAGTGAGTCGGACTCCTTCCTGATCGAAGATTCGTGCCCCTCTTTTGATCACTTCAGAGACGAGGGAGACGACTTCTTGCCGACGAACTGTATCAGTAGAACTCAATTCCTCACCGTGCTCGTCAATGTGGTCCGGTGATAAGTTGTCGAGTGCTTGCGCCCAGAAAATGAGTTTCTCTATCACGGCTTCACCTGCATGAAGATCTGGTAGACGAGAGCTTCTGTGTCGTGCATGGTCTTCATACTCCCCAAGACCACCTTGACCAACTGCGCGCCGCCGCCTCGTGCCACTAACTCGCAGATGATGGAAAGCTGACGGAACTTGTCCGTGTAGTTCCCCATTCGATCCTCAGAAAGCGTTACGAACTCTCTGTCGAGGTCGCAATGTGTCCCGACGATAAAAAACAATGGTCGAGGCGACCGTGCTTCAAGCCATCTGCCGATTTGGTAAATATCGTCCCGAACTCGTTCTTCGACTGCTTCATCACCCTCGATGAGCCGGTCAGCGCGCAAGAGATAGAAGATCACATCGGACTGGTCGGATAGTTCCTTCCATTCTGCATAGGCTTCTTTGCTTCCGGAGAGGTCGAGGCTGCTCTTGATCTTGAGGTCTAGGTCTTTCAGCTGGAACCGATGGGATGCGGTTTTCTCAGGGGCCACAGTCTGCTTGTAAGTCTCAGGAAGCGACCCAGAGGATAAAAATTTACCTAAGTGTGTCTTGCCAACCCCGCGCGCTCCAAGGATCGCCAGCTTCTTCCCTTTGAAGGCAATGAGGAGGTCATCCCAGTAAGCAGCCAGCGTAGCTCCACCAACCAGAGCAGAAACCACTCCAAGGCCGATTAGTATCAGTGCCGGAACAGGCATCGCGAGCAACCTCCGAGGTCGATGGCATTCAAGCTGGTGCCACCGTACTCTTGCGGCCTCATCTGCGCAATCTATTAGTGGAACCTGATCGCGCTGGGATTGAGCCGATTTGGTGGACAATAAACGCGAGACGGATAGGGGGTCGAAAATGGACAAGAGAACGAAAGAGCCGCGGGTGCGCCGCAAATTCAAGCGGGAGAACAAAGCAGGCGAGGAAAGTCTGATTTTCGACGAGCAAAAGACGGTCGGGCAAGCGGTGTGAGACCTAGACTTAACGGCGAGCGCGATGAGCCCATGGGTAGAGCAAGCGCGGGCAGACTGCAGCTACAGGCAGA
>CAYTGC010000439.1:0-4200 GCA_964437195.1 uncultured Myxococcales bacterium
GGGCACAGTTTGTCGTCGCGCGCGCTGTGTTTGCACGACTCGGAGGAGTCAAGACACTTGTGGCGGTGCTGGCGATACTGATTGGTCCTGAAAACGCGGCAAGGCTGGCGCGACCGACGCTGCTGCTGTGGGGTGTCGGAAGCGTGCTGGCTGAAGATGTGGAGCGCAAAGGCAACGCGGCATATGACCAGGGCAAGCAGCTCGGACAAAAAGGCGTCGATTTTCTGCGCGACAAAGTCGACAAGCTGCGCGACTGACCAATCGACGAATCCGTACCGGTGACAGACAGCGTTCCCCTGCCTTCGTCACCCGCGTCTCGGAAGACCCACTGCCTGTTTCCGACGGAATTTATGTTGGTCGGCTTAATGTCGCGGTGGAAGACTTTCTTTTCGTGCGCAAAGCTGAGCGCTGATCCGAGCCGCTGAAGCGTCCGCATCAGCTGCATCCGCGTCAGCTTTCCACCTTGCACCCACTGACGCAGGTTGCCGCCCGCCTGAAGCTCGAACACCACATAGTGAATTGCGTTTTCTTCGCGCGGCTTGTTGAGCACACCGACGATGGTCGGATGGGTGAGTCCGCTCATCTGCTGGGCGCTGCGCCAGAATCTCTCGACGAGCTGCGGATTGTCCGCCGCCGACCCGTGCAGGATCTTGATGGCGACCTGCTCGTCCTTGATCCGATCGTAGGCGTTCCACATCGTCGCCACGGCGCCCGGACCAATCTCGCTGGTCAGGAAGTAGCGGTTGGCGAGGACCAGCCCAATTCCGACTTGGAGCGACGCCGTGGCCGGTGCCTTAAACCCTTCGCCCCCCTCCGTCCCAGCTGGCTTGACCTCGGTCTGGCCCGTGGGCTGGCTCGACGCCACCAGGCTCGCGGGAACCTCGGCCTTGAGAGTCGGCGGCGCAGGAGGCAGGGGTGGCTCAGCAGACGCCGTCGCAGCTACAACGGGTGCGGTGCTGGATGCGGTCGCTGCCGGAGGACTCGGCGGCGGCAAAGAGGGCGCGGATGGCGCACCGATCGCCTCAGCCGGGACTGGTGAAATCGACTCCAGCGAAGAGTTGGACAACGACTCTGGTCGCTCGTCCTTTCGCTTCTGACTCCACTCCCGCAGCCGCTCACGGAGCATCGTTCGCTCGACGTGAGCCAGCAGGAGGTCGGTCTTTTCGGCCCGCGACAGAGGACTGTTGAACAGCCGTGCGACGTGCGGAAAATACGTGTTGCAGAACAGGTCGAGCTCCGCCGACAAAAGAATCTGCTTGTCGATCTGGTCGCGAAGTTCTTGGGTCTCGGATCGTGGCGGTGCCGGTTGCAGCCGGGTCGGCTGGTCGTCGATGTCCGCCGCGGCCCTTGGCTGCATCGGGGGACGCGCTTGGGGCGGCAGCGCTGACATCGGCATGCCAGGCGCTGGATAGGTTGGCGTCCGCTGACTCGGCGTTGGCGGAGTCATCGACAGGTTGTACATGGGCGTCTTGCTGCTCGCCTGACCGGCTGCGTCAGCGACGTCTGGCGGAAGCATTGGCATGCTGCCGGTTGTGCCTGGGTATTTCGGCGTGCTGGCGCTCGGCGGCTGGCTTGCCGCGGCTTGACCCGCATACGTGGGTGTTCGCTCGCTTGGGACCTGGGCCGCGGAGGTTCCGCCAAGATAGGTCGGGGTGCGGGTGCTCGGCACCGTCGATCCAACCGGTGGACCGCCAAGCGAGGCTGCATAGGTCGGCGTGCTCGAGCTTGGGGTTGGAGTCCGCTCGCTCGACGCGACGGCGCCATATGACGGAGTCTTCGCGCTGACCGGCGGAACTTCAACGGTAATTTGGGCTGATGCTGCCGCCGCAGGGGTCGTTGCCGCCGCTTGGGCAGCCGCTTCCTGCTTGCCTACCGGAGGTTCCGACGAAGGTTCAGGCGACTTGGGAGGCGGTGGCTCGCTGAGCACCTGGAACCCCGAGTCTTCGTCGGGATCGACCTCGATCGCTTCCGAGTCCTCTTTGCCGACCGCCTTGTCGGTTTCGGGACCCTTAATGATCTCCATTTGTCTCGTCGGACGCTGACCCACCGGCGCAGGAAGCGCGAGCGGACCTCCGGCTGCGAAGACGCGCTCATACACGCTTGAGCGATACGGCAGATCCTCCTCACAGAGGCCGCTGAGGACCAAATTCGCGAGCATCTCCTCGGAGATCGCCTGTCCACGACACAGACGGTGGAAGGCATCCAGGAGGTCAGGATCACCACTAAAGATCCGGAAGATGTTGGCAAAGTGCTCGATCTGCGGTGCTCGCTCGATCAGATCTTCGACGGCGCGATCGACGTCTGAGGTCACAATTGCCGAGCCACGGCTCACCGCTTCATCCCACAGAACCGACAGCACCTGCTGGCACAAGAACGGCAGGCCGCCGCTGTGGTGCGTCAGTCGGCTGCCGACGTCATTGCTGACATTCACGCCCGACGTCGACAAATGCCACGCGAGGGCATCGACCTGTTCGGCGTTAAAGGGTCGCAGCAGGATCTCGCTCCCGACTCCGAATGGCGCTTGCAGGTGGATCGGAATCAGCTTGCGTCCCGATACCGCACCGGCCAAGAAGATCTGGAGCCGAGAGAACTCTTCGTTTTCATTGCGGATGTTGTAAAGGAGCCGCAGCTTCCCGAACATCGCTTCGCAGATCTCTGGGCGCTCGAGATTCTCGCAGCCGTCGAGGAACAGCACGAGCCGCTGCGGAAACGTTCCGAGCCACGCCAAGATGCTGTCTTCCGGATTGTCCGGAAGGATCTCGCGCTGATCGAAATCTCCCTCTTTGGCAATCGCACCGAGCAGCTCACCCATAAACTGCGTCGGTGAGCCGAGCCGAAGCCGCGACAAATCGACGGAAAGCACGCAAAACCCGGCAGGGTCGAGCGAGTCGATGGTGTGCTTGATCAGACACGATTTCCCGCTCTCCGGTGGAGCCGAGATGAGCGGAAAGCGCCGGTTGTCAGAGAGCTCGCGGCGCAGACGAATGTCGGCCTCGCGCTCGACGTACACACCGCCCGTTCCCGCGATGCGATAGGGGTTCTTCGACGTCACAGCTTGCGTCTCCTGTCCCTCTTGGCCAACTCTCTGCATCGAAATGTAGACGCAACCTTCCCCATAGGGAGCGGGCGCGTCCACTGCGTACAGAGCGGCATGTGATCAGAATATCTAGTTTTTGCCGCTAGATCAAAGGGTGTCTCGTCCCAAACAAATTTGGGTGCGCAGACGCAAGCGGAGCGCTTATGCAGGTGGGAATGTAGGCGGATTCCTAACGGCGCGACTTGGCAAAGGAATCGAAGAAACTATGACTGCGATTTGGTGGCAGCGGCAACCGCGGGAGCCATGGCCTTGCGCGCAAAGGCACGCAGTGTCGTGTGGGTCGTCGTTTCGACGGTGCGAGGTTCGCAATAGTCCGGTTTGTCACTGTTGAAAGAGGTGAACATGTCACAGTAACCACTGACCATAAACTCGGGCATTCCCATTCCCAACATCGCGGCGCGTACGGCGTCAACGGGAACGGTAACCAGGTTGACAGTCCGCCCAACCACTTCACCGATCTGCGCGTAGCATTCCCGCATACTCAGGTGTACAGGACCGTGAACACCGACGACTTTGTGGCCTACCCAGTCGTTGGCGAGCAGAAATGCTGCGGCTTTGTAGGCAATGTCGCGCGTGGCAACCACGGGGAAGCGGCGATCTGGATTCACCCCGGAATAGACCGTGCCTGCTGCGATGCTTGCGGCATCGTGCAGGAAGTTTTCCATAAAGTAACCCGCGCGAAGTACGACCACATGAGGGAGACGGCGCGAAAACGCAAGCTCGACATCAAACAGCGTCGAGATTGGACCCGCCCCCGGACCCGAATCGGCCAGGAAGCTGCTCAGGATGACAGCCCGCGTGACGCCCTGCGTACGCGCCACTTCGGCGGCCATTCGAGCCGTCGCGCCGTTCCAGCTCGCAAAGTCTGGACTTGCTGGGGGTGGAGTCACCCAAAAGACTTGCTTGGCTCCCGAAAATGCCTCGCGCAGCGTTCCTTCATCATCGATCGAGCCGACCACAAGCCGAGCGCCACGTCGGGTCAGCTCAGCCACTTTGTCTGCGTTCCGACTGATGATCGTCACTTGCTCGCCTGCGTCGAGAAGCAGGCTTGCCAGCGCGCGTCCGATGTTGCCATTTGGAGTGTTGATGACGATGCTCATTGC
>CAYTGC010000440.1:0-4199 GCA_964437195.1 uncultured Myxococcales bacterium
CGCCGCGCTGCTGGCCCAGCTTGGCGCGACGCAGACCGAGAGTCTGGTGGGAACCCTGGCCTACATGTCCCCCGAACAGCTTGAAGGACAGCCGCTTACCTTTGCCAGCGACCTTTATTCGCTCGGAGTGACGGTGTTTCAGCTCCTGACCGGGCGACTGCCGTTTGTTGGCCCCGATTGGGTCAGTCAGCACCTGTCGCAGCCAGCCCGTGATCCGCGCACACATCGACCTACCCTGCCTGCCGGTTGGGCGGCGCTGTGCCGACAGCTTCTCGCAAAGTCTCCGACCGATCGCCCCGAATCGCTGAGCCAGCTAGAGCGACTGATCGATACCCTTCCCATCGAGGAGAACGGAAGTGACCACAGCGAGGAAGGAATGCTGCCGTCGGCGGATGATGCATTGCAACCCCATGTCGAAGTCGATGCGGAGCGGTCGAGCGACGGACCGAGTCGAACCTTGCTGTTTCGGACGCCGCACAGCGCGATTTATCATCAGCTTGACGCCAAGCTAGCCCGCGGGCTGCTTATCGAGCAGTTTTCCGCCGCAAGCCTGGCAACGTCCGTTGGTCAGCGACACCTTGCGTGGCTGCGCGTGATGGCCAAGCTCGGTGGACCAGGCCTCCAGCGTGTACTGCGAATCGTCCTCGACGGGGATACGGCGGAGGTTCACGCGGAAGAAGCGGTTTCTGTGCCGCTCACGCCGTCAGCGCCGCTCGATCGCCGTGATGCCCGCGTGCTTGAATCCGTGCTGGCGGCCATCCATGACGCGGGCGAGGTACACGGCGACATTGCGAACGCGATCGTCGTCGAAAAGTACGGAGCGATCATCCAGGTCGTAGGCCAAGGCCCGCTTGGAAACCCGCAACCTCGCCCAACGCCAGCGCAGGAAAAAGCCGAGCTGAGACGGCGTCTCGCCGAGCACCTTTTGCGCACCGATCTAGCGCCGAAGTAGCACGTAGACCGCGCCAGCTCCGCCGTCTGTCGGACGAGCCGTTGCAAAACACAGCACGCTCTTGGCAATTCGGCCCCGCTGAAGCCACAGACGAACCGCGTCTTTTAGCACCGGAATCTGGTCTTTTGAGTTGAGGCCCCGCCCGTGGACAATGAGCACGCAGCGTCGGCCATTTAGGCGCGACTCGTGAACAAAAGTCTCGACGCGCAGCCGCGCTTCTTCGCGATTGAGCCCGTGCAGGTCGACGTGTGCTTGCACCGCGAAGTCACCGCGTCGCAGCCGATAGAGCAGCCGCCGATCGAGTCCGTGGGCGATGCCCTCGATGTATTCGTCGGTGTCACTGATATCGAACGAGCCGCTACCTGACACCAGATCTGAGAGCTGGGCATACGCCTCGGCATCCTCGGACAAGCGCTGCCGGGCGGCCTTCTCTTGCTCGACGGGACGCTCTCGACCCTGGGTCTGCAAGCGGCTGATTCCCTGCATCTCGCGATAGAACAGCTCTGAGTCGGAGAGCTGCTCTTCTTCGCTGGTCGTCAGCTTGGGCGGCGGCGGCGCGGGCGCTGGTGGCTGCTTGATCTTATCGACCAGCCCCCACAGTTCCTTGCGGGCCGCCATAAAAGGATTGTTGAGCGGCGGTTCCTTTGGTGGACTCGCACTGCTTTTGCTGCGCTTCTTCAGTTGCGCCATATCTCACTCGTACCTGTCGATTGGGGCTGCTGCAAGCTTGCTGCTGATTCGATGTCGCGCGGCGGCGTATACTTTTCACCATGTCACACGAGATGGTCGATCGCTCGCCCCCGTACTGCTCGATCTGCGAAGGCGTTGAAGGCAGCTCTCTTCCGACGGATTGCCCTGGTGAAAAGCTCACTTCGGCGCAGGCGCAAGGAATCTACAACAAGACGCTCGATTTCCGCGATGGCCGCTGGGACAGCCCGGGGGTGTTTGACTGGAAACCCGAGACGATGCCAAGTCGATCGAACTTCGGCGGCCCAGCCATTACGGTGTCGGGTGGTGACACATCGACGACGGTTGTCGGTGGCGATCACCACATCTCGACCACGATTCAGCTGCCAGAGGAAGACGACGATCGAGAAAACGGCGGCGTTCCTTCGCTGATTCCGATCCCGATTCCCGTGCCGATTCCCATCCCGATCCCGATTCCAACCGGGGGAAGCTCCGACGCTGCCGCTGAAGAAGAAGACGACCCAACCTACGACGTTCACGTCAACAAGTAGGGTCTGTCTCGACTAGAACATGTTTCGGCGCAGGGCTGCCAGCTGCGCGTCGTCGCGAAGCCGCACGCAGTCCGGCCCAGTCGGCTCCACCCCGAGCGCAGTCAGTGTTTCACGCAGCGGCAGCGAGCTTGTCTCTTTCAAGTACCGCTGGACCAGCGATGGCGCGGTCGCCTGACCCAAAGCAGCGATCACGGCGTCCTCATCGAGCCGTTTGCGCAGGCTTTGCTTCCGTAGCTCGCGCATCACATCGTCGAGTGATCGCTGTCCTTGGCTGCGCTTGCGAATCTCGACGTCGAACAGCAGCGCCAGGCAGGCGCCACCCCAGTAGACCCGCGTGTAGCGATGCGTTTTCCGCAGGTTCTCGCTTTCGGATTGCAGCGACGTACCACTCGGTTGGCAGTGACGATTCAGTCCATCCCACAGATCAGACCACGTCTCTTGCGCCGTCATCGCGCCTGTCCGCGCCCGCAGGACATCCTGGTAATAGGTCGTAAAGCCCTCGACGAACCACGGCAGCTTGTGTCGCAGCAGCGGATTGCCGACGTGGAAGATTTCGTGCGTGGCCACCCAGTCGTCGTGGAGAGGAAACTGCCTCGCGTCACCGCCAAAATAAATCACCACAGACGGACGCAGCGGGCGAAGCACCGTCCCAAACGAACCCAAGTCAGCGCTCCCAGACCACGGCACCAAAACGACATGAATAGGCGATGGCATCTGTTCGCCATACAGTCGCTCAATGGAGCCGCTCGCCTGTTCAATCCACCGCCGCAGCGTGTCGTCGGTCGCTTTGCTCTTCCCAGCGAGAAATAGGTCGACTTGGGAGTGAGCCAGCGGCAAGATTCCTAGCTTTCGGACGGCGCCAAACGTGATGTAGCTACCGCCGTCGTACTGCCAGGCATCGAGCCGAAAGCGCAGACCCGGACCCGGACCGGTCTGCCACGGCGTCGTGAGCTGCAAGTCAGCAGGCAGCCGGAACTCGACCTCGATCGGCACAGAGGGAGCACTCGGCGAGTCGGGCAAGGGCAGTGGGTCGGGGCGAAGCAGCACAGCTTCATCGCTGAAAGTGATTGCCTCGTCGTGACGCTGAACGTAGTCCGCACTGCCAAACGCCTCGGCAGCCGCAGCCAGGTCGTAGCGGTAATGAAGCTGAGCCGAAGCTGTCTTTCTATCAACAAGCCGCCAACAATCGCCGTCGCCCGACATGGGCTGCGATTTCCCATCGGGAAAGACCTGCATCATGTCGCGCACAAAGCGTCCCGCACCGGGCATGTCAGCGCAGATTTTTTGCGGCGCTCGATCGGTAAAGCGCAGGGTCACCGTCGCTTGGGCCGATGTGAGCGCCGATAGCTCGACCAGGTACTGCCAGCCACTGGGCGACGCAGGCCGACTGGCGCCGCTCAACAGCAGCACCAGCGGAACCGCAAGAAAAGTCCGAAACCAGCGCACGCGCTAGTGTCTGCGCCAGTGGCCAGGAACATACCGCCAGCCACCGGGACCAGCGAGCCACTCGGCCCGATGCCACCCCCAGCCATGCCGTCGGGCGATGAAGTGACCAGGCAACCAAACCCAGCGCACGCCATTCCACGTCCAGTGACCGCCGACCCACTCATGATGGACAGAGGGTGTCATCGGAACGACTTCTTCCATTGGCACCGGCGGCGCGGTCTGAACGATCACGTTGCTCGGTGGTGGCGGCGGCCCCTCGATGTACTGCGGCTGGCGAAGCGGTTCCCAGTGCCCAGGCGCGAACACCCACTGATGGCCGACCCGAACCCAGTGCGCGCGGACCCAGACATGGTTCGGGCGCGAGGCCTCCCAGTAGCCCTGCACCCACACATACCGACCCATCCGCCACGCCCAATGACCGGGAATCCAGACGTGCTGACGAGTCGGCGCCATGGGCCGAACTTCCATCTGCGGAGCCGGTGGGGCGATTTCAACGCGCACTTCAGGCCCCCCCGCGTAAGCCGGTCCCGACGAGTAACCGAGCTGCGGGGCGTACTGCGGCG
>CAYTGC010000441.1:0-4197 GCA_964437195.1 uncultured Myxococcales bacterium
ATCCTCGACCGAGCCGGGAAGCGCTTCAAAGAGACCCAGTTCGACGGACGTGGCGATGGTCTGCGTGCGCCAAAACCCAACCATGTCCGCGGAGAGCGCGGCAAACTCGCTGCGCAGCGCGGGGCGGAGTTCTATGAGGGTGAAACCGGTCTCGTCGATTACCTCTAACCCTCCGTCGAAGCGCTCGACCCTGGCTTGTCCGTTGTAGAAGGGCTCTACCGCAGCAAAGCGCCGTGTGTAGCGCGGGTTCCCCGCGATGTCGATGTGCATCCAGCCGTCGTCATCACGCGCCCTCGCGAAGCCTTTGTGAAAGACATCGAGATCAAGGAACCAGCGACCATGTACGCGTCCGCCGTCTCGATCAATGTGCGTCGAGCGTCCGTCTTCCCCTTGGACGACGGCAATCCCATCCCGAAAGTCGCCGACATAACGGAAGCGCTCTGCATAGGCCAGCTCACCGGCTGGTGTGATATGCCGATAGTCACCGTCAGGCTCACGCACCACACATCTGCCACCTTGGAAGTTGCCGCAGAAGGCATAGCGCTGACGATACGCATCGATTCCCGAGGGATTCACATGGTACCAGCCATCGGGTCCGATAACCGCAGCCAGCCCTTCATAAAAGCCGAACGTCCGCCGGAATCGACGCGCATAGGCGGCTTGTCCATCGGGGTGGATATGCCACGCCGCTCCGTCGCGGCGGACTGGGGCGAGGCCTGGCGCGTGAAACGTTAAGACCTCATCGAAGCGCTCAGCATAGGCGGGCTGTTCAGCGAGGAGGTGGTGCGTTCCCGATGGAGCAACCCTCAGATCCTGCCAGGTCATGGCGAATCCTCCGATGGCTTGCGCATATTGCAGCCGAGACACAGCTTGCGATTCCGATAGGTCGAAAGGAGCTCGCGGTAGGACTCGCCATTCCAGATTTCCATGAGCCCGCGCTCGTGCAGGTTGCCAAACTCTCCAAGCGTGCGCCGCTCTGCATCCGGTGCGCAGCAAGGATCGAAGCGTCCGAGGGCGCTCACCCAGGCCTCTTGTCCCAGGAAGGGGCACGGGCCGCCCGGTGCAAGATCCTCTGTTGCCGTCTCATCCAGAAGGGAGATGTTCTCTAGCAGGACGTGGCGACCACTGGGCAGCGTGCGCTCGGCTGCGGCTGCCTGCGCAGCGAGGACCGCCACATTCCAGCGCCGAATCGCATCCTGGTTGCGGCGCATGGACTGATCTTTGATGGCATCGAAGTGCGCCCACAGGTGATGTCCTTTGACTCGGTCCACGCCAAGGCCTACGGCCAGACGCACGATGTCTGCGAGCTCTGCGACATTGCTCTCTAGGAACGTCAGCTGGAAGGTCACGCGGCAGCGATTGCCACCGCTTGCGGCAAAACGATCCCGGACCTCGATGAAGGAACGGACATTTTCCAGCACCTTTTCCCAGCGGACCCCCACCATGACAGACTCCTGAGTGGCTTTGGTGGCGCCATTCCAGGAGATCTTTACGTCGGATGTGACAGGAACGATACGCTCCGCCCACGCATTCACGCCGAGGCGGGGGAAGGTGCCGTTCGTCGTCAGGTTCAGCTTGACTCCATATCGCACGCACAGGTCTACGATGCGCTCGAAGTGCTCGTACAGAAGCGGCTCCCCCATCGTCGAGGGAATGATCTCGCGGAGCCCGTGCGGAGCGGCGTCGGCAATCACCCGCTCAAGAAGCTCGAAGGGCATCAGGCGCGGCGGACGTCCTTCTTCTTTCCGTTTGATTTGCAGAACACTATGCGCGGAGTGTTCCTCGCACATCACGCAGCGCAGATTGCAGGTGTCCGGATTGGTATCAAACGTGATCCGCCACGGGCCTTGGCGCTGCAAAGGTCGTGAGCTATCCCGACGTCGCTGCACACGCCTATAGATCGACTCCATCTCGCGAACGTGCTCTGCGATGTCTGGCACGTCGCCGCTGCCGCTGTACAGGTATCCACGGGCTCCCAGCCGCTTTGCAAGGTCTGGGTTATCGACAAAGCGCTGCATCTGCACGGCGAGGTCAGCCATGGAGCGGTGCGCGAAAAGCAGCCCGTTGACTTCGTGATGTACGTACTCGGCCATACCACCCGCGTCCGCAGTGATGACCGGCACTCGCGCCTGCTGCGCTTCGTGAATGACGAGCGGCGAGTTTTCCACCCAGACGGATGGGACAACGATGGCATCGACGCGATTGAACACGTCCCGCACGATTTCCTGGTTCCGGTACTCCGGCACCCACTCGACACGACCGGTCATGCCCTCAGGCAGCGCTGCGGCCAGCGACTTGAGGGCACCTGTGTCCTGTCCTCGCGGCCTCCCCCAAATGCGCAGGCGGGCGTCGCCGTGGAGTCTGCCAAAGGCGCGGATGAGATCGTGAATCCCTTTGGCAGGAATGTGCGTGCCGATATAGCCGAACGTGAATGGCTCTCCTTCTGTACGCACCCGCCCGGACATTCGTTGCCGCGCAAATCCGTAGTCGAGATAGAGGAGCTTGCGCTCGGGCAAGCCAAAGTCATCGCGGTAGCGGTCCCGCAGATAGCGCGCGGGTGCGATGAAGAGATCGACTAGCTCGGCCATCTCGCGAATGTGCCGCATGCGCCGTGCCACCCAATCGGTCCAGTACGCGACGTCCGCTTCGTGCTCGTCAGGAGCACCACTGTAGTAGCGGCTGTAGCAGCGCTCCGCACACTTGCGATCTTGCTGTCCATCGCAGGCCGCCCACAGGTTGTCTGGGTCCTTGGGGAACATCTGCATGAACTGCCCGCGCGGGCACATCACCCAGTAGTCATGCAGCGTGTAGACAATCGGGATGTTCCGCCCCGCCGCTTCTTTGAGGAGCGAGGTCGAGAGGTGGTTCAGGTGGCCCACATGAACGATGTCGGGCTCGACGCGGCCAAGAACCTCTGCGAAGCGCTGATCAATCCCGGCAGCGCGATAGCGATCCTTGTTGCGCGGATTGTTGCAGAGGTGCAAAACGATGCGCGGATCATCAGGATCCCGCTCGGTGCGCAGCCGATAGTCCGGCGCGAACGAGTCTTCCTCGCGGGTAAAGACGTGGACCTCGTGTCGTTCGGCGAGTCCTTGGCACAGCGTCTGGCTGTAGACTTCCGAGCCCGCGTTATAGCGCATCGGGTAGCCGTGAATGACCTTCAGGATCTTCATGGCGCATTCCCCTCTTCGTGTTCAGCACCAAGCTCACGGCGGAAGTCATGGATGAGCTGAGTCAGTCCGACGCGCAGGGAAACGCGCGCTGACCATCCGAGTATCTCCTTTGCGCGGGCGGGCGTTCCGTAGAAGCGGGCGACATCGAAGCTGCGTGGCGAGACAAACTCGACGGTCGCTCTACTTTCCGCAGCCTCAATGGCCATCTGTGCGAGCTGCCCGAGCGTCGTCGGCTCACCCGTAAGAAAGTGGATCGGCGGTGGCGCACTCTGGCCCTCATTGAGACAGCTGACGAGCGCGACGATCCCTTGTGCCACGTCCGAGATGTGCGTGAAGTCGAACGTATGGTCGGCTCCTTCGACACGCAGTGAATGTCCAAGGACCGCAGCGCGCGCGAAGGCCGGCACGACTCGATCTGCGTGATCCGCCGTGCTGCCATAAACATTGGACAGACGGATCACCGAGGTCTGGAGTCCGTCCAGCCTGGCCGCCTCCATCAGCTGCTCTCCCATGACCTTTGAGCGCCCGTAGATGTTGACGGGCTCACGCGGCGTCTCCTCGCTGGCTGGCAGTACGCTCGGTTGTCCGTACACCTCGCGACTGCTCGCGAAGATCACCCAAGGCCTGCGCGGCTGTCGGTGCGCCGCATCGAGCACGTTCCGCAAGCCATCGACATTCGTCGCCCAGCAGAGCTCGGGGTCGCGCTCGCCCCAGATGACCCGCGAGACCGCGGCGAGGTGGATGACGCCATCACAATCCGCGACAAGACGCGCGACTGCACCGGCATCAAGCACATTGCCCTGCCCCGGATGCCCCACCGGCAGACGCAGATCGAAGCGGCGCAGCTGATAACCATGGGATTGCAGGGCGGACACCACGGCCCTGCCGATGAGTCCCTCGGAACCTGTGATGGCAATGGTCTTCATGGGGTGCGTCCCTTGTTCGATGGACTCGGCGGCAACGGAAGCCTCGCGATTTGGGCAAGCAGTGGCGGGTCGTCTTCGAGGACCAGGGCGCGCTTCAC
>CAYTGC010000442.1:0-4193 GCA_964437195.1 uncultured Myxococcales bacterium
GGATACTGCTGCTGCGGATACTGCTGCTGCGGATACTGCTGCTGCGGATACGCTTGCGGAGCTGGCTGCGGATACTGCTGCGGATACGCCTGCGGAGCTGGTTGCGGATACGGTTGTCCTGCCTGGGGCAAAGACGCGCCGACTGGTGGCGCCTGCGCCAGCACTGGGAGTGGCAGCAGTGTGGCGGACATTGTAAGGGTCAGAAGCACCGACGTGATACGCATGCGCACCATCGTAGCAGGATTGGTCGAGCAAGGACGCAGCGGATCAGCTCCTCCAGAAAACGCGTGGAACTCTGCATCCTTGCGCAGTCACGCAAGTCTGCAAAAAGAGGCCTTGAACCGGACCGAGTCGCTTCCCGGTGCTAGGGCTTTACTCGACCATCGCGCTGCGCGGTCACGGGACTTTTGCGCTGGATGTAGTCGATCACCGTATCATTAACGATCTTTCCGGTATCTTTGGCCGGTCCCACCTGTGAAAACAGATCCTTGTATCCTGTCGCGATGTTTGCGATGTAATCGGTAGCCATGACGGTGTACGTGGCATCGGAACGGATCGGTAGTTGCTCGGATTCCGCTGCACTTTTTCGTACCGTAACTTGCGTGGCTCGATTGTCCGAAATGTTGAAGCGAACCCCCGAAGATACACCAAACAGATCACTTCCTCGGCGGGACGCAACCAGATCGAGCACGGCTTGGAGCTGGGATCCAGTCATCTGAAACGTGAGGATTTTGTTCTTGTACGGAAGTGCGGTCAGATAGTCCTCATTGCGGATCGGACCCGGAGGAATCGAGGCACGGAACGAGCTTGCAGACGACAGGGCAAGCTGCGCTTGTGCCGTATCCCGAACGATGTCCATGACAAAATTTCCCAGCGAAGATTCGTTCTGGTCGATCCCGTCAATGTCTAGTTCCGTCGCTGCGCTGCCGATTTTGTCAAACAGCTTGGCGTATTTTGGATCGGCCTCCAGGTTCTGCTGCATCGTGTTGGTCTGCCTGGAAATGCTTGCATCCTGGGGGAGTTGGGAGTCCATCCGTACCAACTTTCCGCTCACGCCGGACAGCTTCCCCATGTGAAACGAAAGCTCGATGTGGCTTAGATACGTCAGGTACTGGTACGGACTGATGAAGTACGTCTGGGTGCCCGGAATCTGTGCGAACGCACCTTTGTAGTGGGAGTGCGTTCCCAAGATGACGTCGATGCCCGGAACGGCCTGCGCCATCGCAAAATCAGACTCGCGATCTTGATGACCAATGAAGATCACCGCCGCGACCTGTTCCTTTTCCCGTAGCTGGGAAACGATCTCACGGGCAACAGGAATCGGGTCGAGGAATTTGGCTCCTGCTGGAAGATTGCTTGGTTTCACGAGCCGGGCGAAGTCCATGCCGGACAGCGCGAACACGCCAATCCGTACGCCTCCTACACTCTTCACCACGTAAGGGAGTCCTTGGTTGTCGAGGAGCCTTTGCCCATCCGCTCCAACGAGATTGCCGGACAGAATCGCGATGCCGCTCTGCTTTTGACAGCTGCGCAGCGCATCAAAGCCGTAGTCCACATCGTGATTCCCAAAGGCCATCACAGAGACATGCTCACCCAGCCACTTCCAGTCGGCACAGCCGTCGTAGTATTTGTCGGACCATGCAGGTGTGCCCGCGTTCCACATGTCCCCACCAGACAGTGCCAGGACGTTGGAATCCTTGGCCTTTGTCTGCGCAATGTAGGCCATCGTCCGCGCAAGTCCACCTTGATCAGGCTTGTGTTCGCTATAGAAAGGAATGGCATGCGCGTGGTAGTCCGAAAAGTGGATGACCTGCACGCGCACTTCGTCGCCGATGATCACTGTCGGCGGGGTCGATGCGGCTGTGGGATGACAGCCCATGCTCGTGGCCAGAGCCAGAGTCGACGCCAGCGCAAGGACTCCCAACCGGCTCCTGTATTTCGACGGAGAACAGGTGTCTGTGATCATAGATGTGAGGTCACTCATGGCCGCGCATCCTACATCGCGACACGCAAATAAGTGCTGACTTTCACTTGGGTTTTTGCCCAAGATAAAGTGCTTGGCAAAGTGGGCTTTGGTGCTGGGTCTGCTCCTTGGGGGGCAAGCCACAGCGAACGCACAGACAAACGGGGAGGCGGACAGCGTGGATGCTGATCGGTTTTCCGCGCGCGTTGTCGCCAATCGCATGAAAGCCGATGAGCCTGAGGCAATCGTTGGCGAGCCCGTCCGCACGCAACCCGGAACGCTCGGCGATCCATTCCGTGTGATTCAAATTCTGCCTGGCGTTGTCTCTCCCTTTCCCGGGTTGCCTCTGTGGTCGATCCGCGGGGCCAGTCCAGGCACGGCGGGTTTCTACCTGGATGGTCTTCGCTTGCCCCAGCTATTTCATCTGCTGATAGGTGGCGGAGTCGTTCATTCCGAGCTGATCGATCGAGTCGATTTTTATCCAAGCGGCTTTGATGTGACCCAAGGCAAGGCTGCGGGGGGAATCATTTCTGCGACCACCAGACCAGCTCGCAGCGACGGACAGCATCTCGACCTGTCTCTGCGTCTGTACGACGTGGGTGGACTTGTCGAACTCTCTCTTCCCAAAGGAGTCCGGCTGTCCTTGTCCGGGCACTATGGATATCCAGGACCGATTCTGCGCGCAATCGACGATCGGATTCAGCTCGACTATTGGGACTACCAAGCGCGGCTCGATTGGCGATTCCTAACACTGCAAGTGCTCGGTGGGTACGACGCGCTTGCGCTGTCTCTGGGGAAGGAACTGGAGTATTCCTCACCGCAGAGTACGCGAACGATGTTTCACCGGGTTCAGCTTCGGGCCCAGGGCGAAGCTGGGAAGCTAAAGGCCGAGGCTGCGATCTTTGGTGGATACGATCAAGCCGGTGATATCTCGGGTCGCGGCGTTGACAAGCTGATGGCAGGAGTGCGTGGGTTTGTGCGGCTCCGACTCCCTCGGCTTTCCTTGCAGGCAGGAACAGAGATCGAGGTCGCCCGCTTTTCTGGTGAGCGGTTTGACGTAGGACTCCGGTCTTTGGCTTTTGTGCGCAATGCGGAAGGCCCTGCGCGCGTCAGTGGAAAAGATCCGGACGCAACTCCTGACGAGCTGGGTGAGATCGGCAACAACCGAGTCGGAATCACATCTAGCTTCTATCTTCATGGTGAGCTTGCGCTGTGGCCGCAGAGAATCCTGCTGACGGCAGGTGGGCGAGTGGACATCTATCATGTCGGCAAGGAAACGCTGCTCGGCTTTGATCCGCGTGCGCAGCTCCGTTTTGTTGCTACGCCGTGGCTCTCACTGCAGGCCTCGATCGGCGTATATCAGCAGCCTCCTTCCTTTCCGGTGCTGCTGCCTGGCGTTGATACGTTTGCGCTCAAGATGGGACTCCAGAGATCGCGCTCGACGGTCATTGCCGAGGAAATGACGCTGCCCTGGAACTTGTCTTTGCGGGTGACTGGATTTCATCAGCGCTTTTCCAACATGACAGACTTGCCGCCGCTGGGATCGTCTGTCTGTGCTGCACCACCAAGTGAAGTTCTACATGGGACCACAGCGACACTGGTTCGGGTTGCGGACGGACAGGCATACGGAATGGAAGTCTGGCTCCGGCGAAGTGTCGGACGGCTCAGCGGCTGGATTGCCTATACACTCAGCCGATCCGAGCGTTCCTATCCATGCGGCGTTCGACCAGCGGACTATGACCAGACTCATGTGCTGCAAGTGGTCGCACAGGCGCAGCTTCCGCGCGGTTTTGTTGCGGGTCTACGGCTTCAGTTTTCCACCGGAAGGCCCGAGACTCTCGTCGATGTAGGGGCGGATAGTCCATCGCTTCAGCAGATTGCAGAGGGTACGGCAGGGCTGGGCGTTCGGAACAACTTCCGGTTGCCAAACTATGTTCAACTCGATGTTCGGATCGACAAGCGCTGGACGTTCCGGCGCTTTTATCTGCATGCGTTTTTGGAAGTCGTAAACGCAACCTTTTCACGCACGAACTTGCTCCTTGCGTATCCGTCGACCGATGAACAAGCGAACGGGAAGCGTGATCCAGAACTGCTGGGATTTAACTGGATTCTCCCGTCGATTGGATTCCGCGGCGGCTTCTAGGTTTCTGTTGGCGCGGGCTACAGCAGTGGTCTGCAAAAACGACCCATCGTCGGGATTGGGGTTCGCTACCCTCGTAGCGAGAATCGA
>CAYTGC010000443.1:0-4191 GCA_964437195.1 uncultured Myxococcales bacterium
TGGGGTTCTGATTCGTTATCACGGCGGCGGGGCCTGAAGCAACAGCCGCAGCCGGGTCAGTCAGCCATTCCGAGCGCAGAATGTTCGCCGCCACTTGCGCCCAGTCCGCTTGTGCTGCCCGCGCTGGTCCAAGCTGTCTCAGCCTTGCCAGGAGCCCGGCATCGAGCAAGACCTGCTCAATCGCGACCGCCAGCGCCATCGGATCACCAGGTGGCACGGTGACGCCAACACCGCCAAGCTGTGCACCAATGCCGCCCACCTGCGACGCCACGATCGGCAAGCCAGAGGCCAGCGCTTCCCAAATCACCACCGGCGAGCCTTCGGTTCGACCATCCGGCAGATGGAGCGAGGGCAGCACCAGAAGATCCGCCGCGGCGAGTAACTGTCTTTTGGCCGGGCCCGCGACTTCACCCACAAAGCGCACCGGCAGAGCTTCGCGCCTCGCGTGCTCCGAAAGCTCACTTTTGAGAGGACCGTCACCCGCCACAATCAGCTCGACGGCGTGCGAGCGCACCACCAGCGAAAGCGCAGAAAGCAGCGTTTCGAGTCCTTTCACAGGAACAAGCCGTCCCAGAAACAAAAGAGTGGGTCGCTTCAGATCAAACTGTTTCCGCGCCGCGGCCCGTGCCGTCTCGCTCGTTGCGAATTCCTGCACGTCGATGCCCATCGGAACGACTCGTCCCGGCACCCCGGGCAGCCTCAGCTGTTCGGAGGTGTACACCACGTCTGCCTGCCTTCCGATGACCCGCGCGAGCCAAGCCAGCCGCAGGCGACGCAGCAGATGCACGTCGGACGAATGCGCAATCGCAATGTGGGGTCGGCTCCGCTGAAGTTGTGCACCAAGCAGTCCGCACGGCAGCAGCCAGTGCGAAATCAGGACATCGCAGTCCGCCAATAGTCGCGAGGCCGTCCTCGACAGCTCGACGGAAAACTGACCAGCACGGCTGATGGTCTGAAGCGGTCTCGACAGAAAGCCTTTCGCCAGAGCGTCCGGCGCTCCTCCTGAATAAAACAGCGACGACTTTAGACGATGCACCGAGACCGAATCGAGCCGCTCGAACATCGGCGCGCCAGCATCTCCCGCACAGACGACACTCACCCGGTGTCCGCTCCGCTGCAAAAAACGGTTGAAGCCGTGGACAAAGCTGCCTGCCGGATCTCCGTCATGGCGAGGATAGGATGTGCTGATCACTCCGAAGTGCACGCGTTCACCATTCGCTGGTTCCGACGCCGCCACCGCGCCCACAAACGCCACGGCAACGCTCGCAGCGCCACAAAGAGCACGGGGTAGATCGCTGTCCGCAGAGAAATTCCTGATCGCCACGCGGTGCCGTAGATCGTCCGCACCGGCACATCTTGTACGCGTGCTCCGCCGACCCAAAGTCGAGCCAGCAGATCGTTCGGGTAGCCGTAGCGAGGAAACAGACCGTCGAGGTCGATCGCCAAGAGAGCTCGCCGCGACGCCGCTGTAAAGCCGCACTGCGAATCGAACATCCGTGGATAGCCAGCCGTCAGTCGCGTCAAAAGCGAAAGAACAATGTTCCCGACGAGCCGTAGCCGCGGCATGGTTTCCCAGACCTCGCGAATCGCGAATCGGTTCCCTTTCACATAGTCGGCTTGTCCGTCGAGGATCGGTCTCAACAGGCTCGGCAGATCGGCAGGGTCCATCTGTCCGTCGCCAGCCATCACCACCGCCACGTCGGAGTTCAGAGACAACGCCCGCCGATAGCCAGTTGCCACCGCCGCACCAACGCCTCGGTTTTCCAGGTGGCGCAGCACTTCGACGCCGGGGCGGTCGTGATGCGCAGCCACCTTGGACGTTCCGTCTGCACTTCCATCGTCGACGACCAACACATGGTCGACATACGCGGGAATCGTTGCCAGCGTGCTGGGCAAGTTGTCCGCTTCGTTATAGGCCGGGACGACCACCGCGACCCGTAGCCCCTTGTACATATCTTTCGTTCCCATGCCGCCTTCCTCGGCGACGGCTTGCCGCAAAGTGCGCTCCTAGCGCGACGCATCCTCGACGACGATTCGGCCCGCGATGATCTCTTGACGAAGCGCTTCGACGCGCTCGCGCACATCTTTGGGAATCATCCCGCGACGAGGTTCATCGTAGGCGTAATCAATGCCGCCCTCGCGAAGGCCGAAGACCTTGACGCCAGGATCGAAGCGGCCCTCACGCAGCTCGGAGATGACCTTGTAGACGCTCACTTCAATCCGCTTCACCATCGACGTGAGGACAAAACCCGGCGCGTCATCCCACTGATCACTGTCGACGCCGATGACCCGACGTTGTTTTTCACGCGCCGCCTCAAAAACCCCAAGCCCAGTCGAGCCTGCCGCATGGAAGACCACATCGGCCCCTGCTTGATACTGCGCCAGCGCCAGCTCTTTGCCCCGCGCCGGATTCTTGAAAGCATCGCCACTGGTTCCGGCATATCCGACGAGCACTTTGCAGGCCGGACAGACAGCAAGCGCACCTTGCCGATAGCCCGATTCAAACTTGTGGATGAGCGGAATGTCCATTCCTCCGACGAAACCGATGGTGTGCTGCGGAGAAAGCAGAGCCGCCACGGCTCCGACGAGAAAACTCCCCTCTTCCTCGCGAAACTTGAGCGCCACCATATTCTTCGGCGGCACGACAAAGCCATGCTCGTCGAACTTGGCGTAATCGACACAAGCGAAGTGGCGATCCGGATAGTCGCGGGCAATTTGGAGCATGTCATCGGAAAATACGAACCCAACCCCAAGGACAAGATCGAATCCCCGCGCCGCCAAGAGCCGCAGCCCCGACTCTCGGTCGGCTCCATCCCCAGGCTCGACAAACTCTGCAGAGATCCCCAGCTCGCGAACCGCCTTTTCGACTCCCCGAAACGCTGCGTCGTTAAAGGACTTGTCGCCGCGACCGCCCACGTCGAACACCAGCCCAACCCGCAGCGGCCGATTGCCCGAATCGACCCGGACCTTTGAGTCTGCCTCACGCGGCCACAAAAGCAGCGCGTTGACCCCAAGGAGGATCAACGTCACAACGAGCAGCATGCTTCGCGATGCAGCTTTCACGCCGAAGCTATACCACATGTGGTAAGGCAGCCAGAGAAAGCACGCACGACCTATGCTGATGAACCTGACCGAAAATCAGTTCTATTTGGGCCTGCTCGTTGCCTATTGGGTGCTGGGCGGGTTGACCGCGATCAATCTGCTGTTTCGGGCCGCTCCATACGGACGGTACACGCGGAAAGGCTGGGGGCCAGAAATCGGCGCCACTGCGGGCTGGATCATCATGGAAGCTCCAGCCTCGCTTGCTCCGCTTGCGTTTTTTCTCCTCGGTGACAGACGAGACACCGTCCTATGGGTGTTCACGCTGATTTGGCAGCTTCACTACTTCCACCGAGCGTTTGTCTTTCCCTTTCGCCGTCGCGGCGGGGGAACCATGCCTCTCGCGATTGCGCTCACGGCGGTGGTGTTCAACGTTGGGAACGCGTACCTCAACTGGCGCTATCTGGCGACGCTTGGGCCTGTCTACGATCCGAACTGGCTGGGCGACTGGCGCTTCCTGCTCGGCGCAACGATTTTCCTGATTGGCTTTGTCATCAACCAACACGCCGATTGGGTTCTGCTTCACCTGCGCAAGCCGGGAGAGACGGGCTACAAGATTCCCTACGGGGGAATGTATCGTCTTATCTCTTGCCCCAACTATTTTGGAGAGCTGGTCGAGTGGGCCGGTTGGGCGATCCTCACGTGGTCGCTCGGTGGCTTGACGTTTGCGTTTTGGACGGCCGCGAACCTCGTGCCGCGCGCAATGAGCCACCACCGCGACTATCACAAGCGATTCCCCGAATATCCCGCCGAACGCAAGGCGGTGATTCCCTTCTTGCTGTAGCACGCTCGGCAGCAGCGGCGAGGAAGCCTCGCGCAAGCTGGTTCGCAAGCAGCCAGGCTTGGTTTGGGCGCAGAAACACTCAACAGCGACACCACGAGACGGTGTCAGCAAGGCTGCGCCATGGAAGCGATGTTCGTGTGTTCGGGGTCTGATTCAGACCAAAGAGAGACGAAGGAAGGGACAGACCAGAGCGGAAACAAACCGGACGATTCGTCGACCCGCAGGCCGACGAAGTGACTATTCCTCGTCCTCGTCGTCCTCGTCCTGCTTGCGGCGCTGCTTCTTGCCCTTCTTCTTGAGGACATCGC
>CAYTGC010000444.1:0-4173 GCA_964437195.1 uncultured Myxococcales bacterium
GCCAAGCGGCTGATGGACTACGGGTATCATCCACCGACGGTGTACTTCCCGCTGGTTGTGCCCGGCGCTCTCATGATCGAGCCGACGGAGACGGAAAACAAAGAAACGCTCGACGAGTTCGCGGCGGCCCTTTTGCAAATCGCCAAAGAAGCGCACAGCGAGCCCGATCTTGTGAAGCATGCACCCCATCAAACCGCGCTGCGTCGTCTCGACGAAACCAAAGCGGCGCGGCATCCTCGTTTGCGCTGGCTGCCACCGACGTAGCACTGTGATATTCACGTCGAGCAAGCCAAATCGTTAGGAGCCTTCATGTCTGGTCATAATCGCTGGTCCACCATCAAGCACAAGAAAGCCGCTGCCGACGCCAAGAAGTCGAAGAGCTGGACCAAGCTCATCAAGGAAATCAGCATTTCTGCTCGCGGAGGTGGCGATCCGTCGGGAAATCCTCGCCTGCGCAGCGCGGTCGACAAAGCGCGTGGGGCCAACATTCCCGCCGATACGATCGATCGGGCGATCAAAAAGGGCACCGGCGAGTTGGGGGCTGACTCGGTGGAAGAACTCGTGTATCAGGCGTACGGTCCGGGCGGGGTCGCCATCGTAATCGAGTTGGCGACGGACAACCGCAACCGGACGGCAGCCGAGCTTCGCAAGCTCCTCGAGCGCCAAAATGCCAAGATCGACCCGTCGGGATCGGTTCTTCACAAGTTCAAGAAGCGCGGCCAGATCATCTTCGACGCCGAAAAGCACAGCGAGGATGCCGTCACCGAGGTTGCTCTCGAAGCGGGAGCAGATGACGTCCGAGCCGAGGGCGAGACCGTCGTGGTGCTGACCGAGCCGGGAGCCTGCCAGAGCATCAAGGAAGCCTTCGAGAAGAAAGGCATGACGCCGCTCGAGGCGGAAGTCGGCATGTTGCCGGAACTGACTGTCGCGATATCTGAAAAGGACGCGGAGCAGATCGGCAAGCTGGTGTCTGCGCTCGAAGAGCACGACGACGTGATGAACGTCTACACGAACCACGAAGAAGCGGCCTAACCGTCTTCCAGAAGCAGGCTGTCAAACATGGTCGATTCGAGCCAAGGTGAGCGGGCGGCGCAGATTGCGCAGGCCGTGCTTTCGGGAGATCTGCGGCTGGGGGCCAGGCTCATTCGGGATCTCGACGACCAGACCGTTCTGGCGGAAGAAGTCCTGCGACGGCTGTGGCCGCACACCGGGCGGGCGTTCCTCATCGGTGTGACAGGCAATCCGGGGGCCGGGAAGTCTACGGTCGTCGATAGTTTGATTGCCCATTATCGCAAGCTTGGGCGACGGGTTGGGGTGGTCGCCATTGACCCGTCGAGTCCGTTTTCCGGCGGAGCGATTCTCGGGGATCGGATTCGCATGCAGCGTCATGCGCTCGACGAAGGTGTTTTTATCCGCTCGCTGGCGTCGCGCGGTCACCTTGGCGGACTGTCTCGTTCGACGGGGGAAGTGGTTGCAGTCCTCGATGCCATGGGCTTTGACGTCGTCATCATCGAGACAGTCGGAGTCGGGCAGGGCGAAGTCGATGTTGTGGCGCTGGCAGACACCAAGGTGGTCGTCACTGTCCCTGGCCTTGGCGACGAAGTTCAGGCCATCAAAGCTGGTATTTTGGAAATCGCCGACGTCCTCGTCGTCAACAAGGCTGATCGTGAAGGCGCCGACCGCACGGTTCGCGATCTGCTGACGATGCTCGAGCTGCGCCATGCGGAAGAGCCGCTTGGGCCGGAAGCTCCGTCGAGTGACGTCGAGATCATCCGAACCGTCGCCGTACGTGGAGACGGAATTGCCGAGCTGGCGACTGCGATTGCTCGGCATCAGGAAAAAACGACGCATCTGTCAGCGACTCGGCGATCTCGACGGGCGCGGCGTGAGCTTCGGGATGCGCTTCTGGACCGCTGTGCGCTTCTGGTCGACGGTGTCCTGGCTCGACACGCCGATTGGGTCGAACAGGTTCAGCGACGGGAAGTTGATCCGTATAGCGTCTCGGAGCGGCTTCTCGGAGAGCTTCTGTCTGGGCCTCGTCCGTGACTTTGCTGCACTGCGTCGAGTCTGGCTACGGCGGCTGGAGCCGCGGCCTTCGGGTCTCGACGGATGCCGTCGAGCTTTGGATCACACTGGAAGTCGGGCCTCGGATCCTGCGCTGTCAGCGACGGAATGAGCCAAGTCTGTTCTACGAGAATGCCGAGCAGTTGGGCAATCATGGCGAGGCGTCCTTCCGCCTCCGCGGCGGTCATCGTTTCTGGACGGCTCCCGAGTCAGCGCTGACCTACGAACCTGACAACACGTCCGTCGACTACCAAGTCCGTGGCGACAGTGTCGAGCTGATCGCGACACCCAGGTTCGGACTGCGCAAGACCATCGTCATCGAGGCGCTGACGCCGTCCGTGTTTCGCATCCGCCACGGTCTTTGCAACGTATCGTCGGAAGCAATGGAGCGTTCGCCGTGGGCATTGTCGGTCATGGCACCCGGCGGAGTTGCTTACTTGCCTCAGCCGACGCTGCGCTCCCATCCGAGTGCACTACCGTCTGGGACACCGTGGCGAGATGAGGATCTTCTGCCCAATCGTCGTCTGGTTCTGTGGCCATATACCGACCTGGGCGACCCGCGATTGAAGCTGACCGGTCGGCTGTGGTCCGTCGAGCAGCGGGGCGATCTGCCGCCTCTCAAGCTGGGGCTTTACGACGCGAGCGAAGGTCTGGCTGGACTCGGTTGCGTGGTGTGCTACCAGCTCGGTTCGTCGGTGTTCGTAAAAACGGTGCCGATGGCCGCTGGTCGCGAGCTGCCCGATCTAGGCGCTGGATTCGAGCTGTACACCGACGGGAACTTCCTTGAACTAGAGACACTGGGTCCGCTGCAGCGTCTGCTCCCAGACGAGTCGATCTGGCATGAAGAGCTGTGGCTGATTTCGTCGTCGGAACGGCCACTCGGTGAAGAGTCGGTTGGCTTGGCGTTTCTTACCGAGGCGCTGCATACGCTCGTCCGGGCCCAGTCACGCCGACCTAGCGACGAGCACGCGCGGCATCCTCGATGAGCGTGCGAAGATCCGAGCGACGCGGTTGCCAGCCAAGCCGCAAGCAGGCCGCCGTCGCATCCGCCACGAGCGCAGGTGGATCACCCTCGCGTCGCGAACCACGCGAATAGGGCACCTCGCGTCCCAACACCTCGGTGGCCACACGCACGACCTCGGCGACGCTGAAGCCTTGACCTGTCCCGAGGTTGAGCGCTCCGATGCAGTCGCCCTGTCCGAGTTTGTCGAGAGCAAGAAGGTGAGCTGATGCCAAGTCACAGACGTGAATGTAGTCGCGAACGCAGGTTCCGTCGGGGGTCGGGTAGTCCGAACCAAACAGCGTCAGCGGAGGCCGTCTTCCCCACGCCGCGTCAATTACAAGCGGAATCAGGTGCGTCTCTGGCTCATGGCGCTCGGCCAGGGTGCCATCGGGATGGGCGCCTGCTGCGTTAAAATAACGCAGTGCGGCATATTTCAGTCCGTGAGCGATGGCATGGCTGTGGAGAACCCACTCAAATGCGAGCTTCGAGCAGCCGTACGGGTTCACCGGCGCTGTCGTCGCGGACTCTGGAATGGGCACTTCGTTGGGTTGGCCATACACCGCTGCCGTCGATGAAAACACGACCTGCGAGATGCCTGCCTCGCGCGCCGTTTGAAGCAGCCGCAGCGATCGGACCAGGTTCACGTCAAAGTACAGCTCCGGTTTTCGTACCGATTCACCAACTTGGATCCTGCCGGCAAAGTGGACCAGCGACGAAATCGCGTGTTCTTTGCAGAGCCTGCGGACCAGCAACTGGTCGCCAATGTCACCTCGGAAAAAGAGCACACCGTCGGGAAGTGACAGTGAGGGCAGCGAAGCATCGTCGGACATGCCCATCCCTGACAGGTCATCCAAGATGATCACACGCTGTCCGGCATCGCAGGCCGCCTTGACAAAGTGGGAACCGACAAAGCCGACTCCTCCGGTCACAAGCACTGTCATGACCCGCATCTTAGCCGAACTGTTCGCCTGGGCCGACGTGGAAAGGTGGACGATGGACCGGGGGGAAAAGCAGTGCCGATTTCGGCAGATGGGGCGCTAGCAAATCGTGATACGATCAAGCCGTGGCCAAAGACGAAGCCGATGACATCGAGTGGCGTCTCGTCG
>CAYTGC010000445.1:0-4160 GCA_964437195.1 uncultured Myxococcales bacterium
GATGCGTCTGCCTACTCAGACCCGGCGTTCCTGGCATACCTCGACAGGCTCGGCTTCTCCCCTCCCAACCAAAACGAGGCGAACGAGAGTGCCAACCAGCCGCTCGATCCGTTCTCGATCGGCATGTCGATGGCGCCGCAAATCCAACTTCCACAGAAGCAGCAGCAACAGCCGCAGGCGAACAGCCAGGAGTCGCTCGAACAGCGCCTCGCCGCACTCATGGGCATCAGCGCCGAGCAGCTCCGTGCCTCGTACCCGCAGCTCCAGGAAGGGCAGCTGAGCGAGGATGCCGAGATTGCGGTGCTCGAGCTGCGGCTCATGGACCTCGACCCGGAAGCCTACGACGAATACCGCGGCGCGCTGGCTGCGCAGGCGCTCACCCACAGCGCAGATTCCGAGCTTGTGGAGATGGCCACGCTGCGGCTGCGGCTGCTCGATCTCGCCAACTTCCAGGAGGACCAGCAGCTCCAGGCCCTCGAGCAGCAGGCAAACCAGAACCAAGACCAAAACCAGAACCAAGAACTCGACGACAACGCCGAGCTGGCGCTCCTCGATCTGCAGGCCTTTGAGCTCAACCCCGAGCTCCATGCCAGCCACCAGGCCGAGGTGCAAGAGCTGCTGGAGCAGCAGAACCAAAACGAGGACGACATCTCGATGGAGGACTTGCAGGCCCGCTTCCGGGCGCTCTTGCAGCAGGCCGATCTCATCGAGAATAACGAGCAGCAGCAGGCCCCCGATTCCGTCGAAGCATCGGACGAAGAGCTCCACGAGCGCTTCATGGCACTCCTGGAACACGCAGGCATCGCCGAGGTCTACCTGGCCAGACAGAACGAGGCCCAGAACCAGAGCGCCCCAAACCAGTCGCCCTATGCGCGGATGACCGACGAACAGCTTCTCAAGAAGATGCTTCACGATGAGTCTTTCCAGGACGTCATCGATGAGTTCAACCCATCGGTGCTCACGCGACTTGGAAAGGCACTGACGAGCAGCCAGACCTATACAAAGCTCCTGCCCGGCGTGGGCATCTACAAGGGCATCAAGTCTGTCATCAAGGAGCACAACAAGAGCGCGGCGGCCAAGCAGCTCATGCAGAACGCCCCGCACGGTGCGTTCCGCTCGGTGTCGCACTCGACGATGAAGCATGCCAAGATCAAGCGCAACGTGGCCATCGGAAAGACGGTGCTCAGCACCGCCACCACGGCGCTGTCACTCGCCGATATGGGGGTTTCCTCAGCCGTGACCCCGGCCCTCACATCGCTCGGCACCGCTGCGGCCACCAGCATCGGTATGGGCAGCTCGGCGGCTTCGACCGCCACGGCCAATGGCATCACGCGCGGCACGACGCAGTACCTGACCAATCGCGCGAACCCGAACGACACGAACTTTGGCAAGCAGAAGATCAAGGGCAAAAAGAGCTTCCAGAACCGCGGCGCACTCATCGAGGACTACCGGAACAACCGCGCCTTCCTGTATCAGCTCGGGCAGGGAGCGCTCAGCCAGGAGGAGATGGACATCCAGGGGATCAGCCAGGACTCCGAGCAGGCGCGCCTCGAAATGAAATCGCACTTCGGCTCCCCAGCGGACCAGGATCTGACCCTGCGCCAGCAGCGCATCATCCCAGTGTCCATCTTCGCCGACAAGAAGGACTGGCTGACCGCTGAAGAGCGCGCGGTGTATACGCAGCTACAGAACAAAGAGATCGACTATGCCGATGTCCCGCCCGAGATGATCCTGCCCATCCTGTGGCACATGAACAAGCTCTTTGACTTTCACGCCGAGCGCATGGCCAACCAGCAAAAAGAAATCGAAAAGCAGGAAAAGAAGGAGCAGCAGCTCGAGGAAAAACGGCGGAAGAAACAGCAGAAGCTGCAGAAGCAGAAACAGAAGCAGAAGCAGAAACCCCTTTTCCAGTGATGCCGCTCTAGGCCACAAAGTCGGCGGTTATCGGCCTGAACCGCAAGTCTGCACCAACCTTCCCGATGCCTCCAGAGATACGATTCACGAGCATCGGATACGCGAGCAAGGCTATTCAAGCTGTCTCGAAACAGGTACGATCTCACGATGGAAATCATGTCGACGTACACGGCCGATGCGTTCATGGCTTCATATGCGTGGGGAAACTGGAAGATTCTGGCGATTTCCGCGCTGACATTTTTCTTTGGCTATATGGAGTACATCTACAGCTTCCGGCTGGTCGCCCGCGAAAAGGCCGCGCCGTATCCGATGTGGATGCACACGTTTTACTTTGCGCACGACTTTACGGGGGTCGTGGTGTTCGGCGCGCTCGCCCAAAAGTACCACTTCTGGTTTTTCTACTTCGCGGCGCTGGCATTGGTGATCTGGAACGGCTTCGAGATCTACAACATGTACAAAGGCATCGAGCTGGAGCGCCAGGAGATCTGGGGGGCGTACTACGAAGCGCCTGTAACCCGGAGACAGGCACTCGGAAACACGCTCGCGCAGGTCGTTCTATTCTTCGCGGTGGTCAACTTGGCTCGCGTCTTCATGGCCGATGTCTGCATGTTCAAGCTGTTTGCGATTACCAACATCGTGATGGCCATCGCCCCAGGTTTCCTGTGGGCACGACGGAAGGATCGCACCGGCACCTCGATGGGTCTCGCGATCATTATCCTGCTCGCCACCATCAACACGTTTCTGCCTGGCATCAATATGTGGGTGCTGATGTCGCCCTATTTCGATCAGACCTGGTACTACGTGATGGGTCTCGTCTGTGTTGGCTTTGCAACGCGGAACCTGCTCATCGTGAAGGGAAAGCCCGCCAAGCCCCAACTGCCTGGTGGGAAGACGCCCATCTGGTAGCGAGTCCTACCTCGCTCGGGCTCGGCGAGAAACGGCCTTTCGTTCTTCTTCGTCCCGATTTCGCAGCTGAATCCGTTCGATTTCACTGACAAGGAATTGGGGGGCAAGATGTGCATAGGCTTGGGTCTGTGATACGTCGCTGTGACCCATCAGTGTGCGCAGGGTCAAGATGTTGCCTCCGCTCATCATAAACAGAGAAGCGAAGGTATGGCGCAGACAGTGCCAAGGCGCGGAAGGAACCGGAAGGGATGCCGCAAGGTAGAGCCGTGGCAGATCGCGCGGAGCCTGCTTGGGAATCGTCCAGACTTTCCCATCCAGCGATGGACAAACGAGGTCCTCTGGACTTTTTGGACAGCGCGGACGCCACGCGGTCAGGTATTCGGACAGCTCACGGTTGAGCGGAACGTGACGGGTCAGTCCGCTCTTGGTGGTGCGTGAAAAGCTGCGCGAAACCGTGAGGAGTCGTGATGAAAAACTGACGTCTCGCCAGCGCAGACCAAAGATCTCTCCAGCGCGCAGACCTGCATAGATTCCCAGCGCCACCGCGACGGCGAGCATCTCATCGCGTAGCGTTCCTTTGTCCGCCAAAGACTCCGCCGTAGTCAGCAGGATGCGCGCTTCCTCCCGGCTCAGGTACTCGAGTCGCACGGTCTTGCGCGGCATCGGCAGACGCGAAAGCGGATTTTGCAGCATCAGTCCTTTTCGGGTCGCCCAGCCCAGCGCAGCCGACAGGGCGGACAGATGTGTGCGCGTCGTGTTCGCCGCATATTGCCGCATCAGCCGATTGCGCAGGCGCTCCGCCGCCTCGACTGAAAACTGGCTCGCTTGCATATCACCAACGGCGGCGAGTGGCACCGCCAGGTGATAGCGGAGCTTTGCACGCCAGCGGTCGAGATCTTTGATGCGCGGACTGTCGTATTCGTGAAGGTACTGCTCAGTGATGTCCGCAATCGTGGCCTGGCTTTTCGTTTCCCGTTCCGGCACACCGAGCTTGCCGCGGGCAATCCGGGCCTCAATTTCGACAAGGCACCGACGGGCATCGGCGGCAGTGGGCTGGCGGCTTGCACGCTGTCGTCGAACGCCGTCGGCATCGACAAAGCGAATGTACCAGCCTATAAATTTTCCGCATCTTGTCTTACGAATCACCTCTCCCATGTGGTCCCCGTGTGGTCCTTCCGCGCGCCATATTTCTTCGTCTGAAATTGTTTGATTCGCTATGTGTGAAAGCACCTACAGCAATGGAACTACCTAATATGTGACTATTTTAGTGTTAATTAAGATACAAGACCATCATGTAAAACAGGCTGAAGGCGCGGGCGCGGGTTTCGGGGGTCGAGGCG
>CAYTGC010000446.1:0-4155 GCA_964437195.1 uncultured Myxococcales bacterium
TTGAGTTCATCGCGACCTGAAACCTGCCAACATCGCGTTCGTCGGGAACGGGCTGCGAGACTTCCACGTACCGAACGGAAAAATCCTGGAAGACCCGTTCGCTGTGTGCAAAGTGAGCGGTTCCATTTCAGCCTGGGCATCGTGCGGCCCCAGACGGGCTGCCATCGAATCGTCAGAACCTCCGCTCCTCTGCAAACTCACGCTAAACCGCGGAACATGTCGCAGACTGCATGCGACGCGCGCTTTGTCAGCACAAAACCATAAGTCTACTTTTCTTCCGTCGCTTCGATCGGGAACGGAATCATTCTGTTTGCGTCTTCATCCCAGAGCTTGAGTTGGAAGGCGGCGATTCCATCGTACACGCTGATTCGGATGGGCTGAAGCTCGTCGGAAAACCGCAGATGAAGCAGCTCAAGCTGGTAGTTCGGAATCCGACTTACCAAGTGATGCAGATGATGATAGCCAATCGATCCGGTGATCCAGCGCGCCAGCGGCGGTAGATCCAAAAACGTACTCCCTTTCAGCGCTGCGGACTCAAAGTCCCAAGTCGCACTGCGCATCCAGTACCCGTGCTCGAACTGGTGCTGTACGTAAAAGATGAAAATACCCGCCATGTGCGCAAGCCACAGCGTCGGCACAACCACCCACGCTGCGCGGCCAATCCCAATCGAGACATGCGCCAGCAAGAGAGCCGCCAGCAGGACTCCGTTTGTCGCCAGGATGCTCTGCCATTCCTTTTTGTATTTGCGGGGCAGATCCCAAGGGAAGCGATGCTTGATCCAAAACAGCAGAAACGGACCGATTCCCAACAGCACCAGCGGATGACGTGCCAATCGATAAGCTCGCTTTTGCGATGAAGGGAGGGCTTCATATTCGCGCCGCGTCAACATCGTGACGTCTCCCAGTCCGCGACGATCCAGATTTCCTGACGTGGCGTGGTGGGCGTTGTGGGTGTGCTGCCAGTAGCGATACGGCGTCAGCGAAAGTGCACCAAGCCAGAATCCGCACCAGTCATTGGCCGTTCGCGAGGGGAAAAACGCGCCGTGTCCGCAGTCATGCGCAAAGACAAACACCCGCAAAAAAAGGGCCGCAGCAAGTGGAGTCAGTGCCACTGCGAGCAGCCGCGAGCTTTGCACGACATGAAAGGAAAGCGCCCAGAGCAGTCCGAGCGGAACCAGGGTTCCGAGGAGCTGCAAGGTGGCGCGCCGAGCGTCCGGCTTGGCCTGTGCAACCAACTTCTGGGTGAGCTCACTTACCATGCACGGCTCCTGTCAAGGAGTGCTCTCATCTCTGCGGGATTCAGATCAGGAACGATGGTTCCCACGAATTTTAGCACGGGAGATAGCGCGATTTCGGAAGGGAAGGTCTCGATGTCACTTTGGGGATGGAGAGGCAGATCGGCTCGTCGAAAACAGCGCGCTACATACTGGGAGCAAAACAGTGCGCGTGGCTCCTCACAGTCCTGTGGTAGTTCCATTCCTGCAACGTCATTTAGGATGGTCCGCAGCAGATCAGAGTGTGCATAAGACAGACCGAGATTGACTTGCGCTTCTTCGATGATTCGCAGCACCGTGGCCGGGTCGCGGACATCGGCTCTGATCTGATACCAGTCGACTTCCCCAGGATAGCTGTGCAGCGCCATGCTGAGCGGCACAGCTTGGATGCAGGCGCTCTCTGCATGCAGCAGCATCGCCCGTCTATGCCACCAGGCGACCAGGCCGCAGTGGGAATAGCTGCTACGCGCCCCAACTTGCAGCATGCGCGAGATGGGTCGGTTGCCGCGAAAGAGAAGGACATCTGCATCCAGAAGCTGCTTCCGGACCTGTTTGTAGGACAGCTTCGGCCCCTGCGGAGCATCGAGCTGTATACCCGGTACAGAGATCGTGGAAGTGAGAAGCATTGACGGGGAATTGCTTCCCTTCCCATGCTTTGCCCGCAACGTGATCAGCAAGTCACGGTGCTGGGTGATTGCGGCGATCGTCTTGTTCTCTGCCTCTGTCCGCTGGCTGCGCTGCAGTTCAGAATCGAGCACAGATGTGAGCGAATCGATCGCCCGCTCTAGGTTTAGGAGGAGCCCTCTGCGATGCCCTACTTGCACCAAAGAGAGGAGTGGCAGCGCGCGTGGCCGGCGGAGCGTGAGCACGCCCAGGAGAGAAACCAGCAGACCCGCGACCGCTGCGACCACGGCGCGCTGTCCGATAAGCAGAACGAGCAGTGCGAACAAGACTCCGATTGCGATCCGAGGCCACGCACGCTGCCACACAGGTCGACGAACCGGACTGCTTCCCATGCGAATTCCGGCAGCACGTAGACGCACCTGTGCCCGTCGGAGGATGTTCTCTGCAACGAACTGCGCAACCCCACGATGGCGCAGCGCGCGGGCTATCGCGACAAAGGCTTGCAGCGCACGGAACTGTTCATCTTGCAGACCCAGTACGAGCTGGACTTCCGCCAAGATCGCGCGTTCCTTTTCGGTGACACGATCATCAGCATGCGCAATCTCGGTCAACAGAAACAGACATTCCAGGCGCGCCGCGTCGTCGAGAAGTGCAAGTGGAACCAGATATTCGCGCAACCCGCGATCGTGAAGGAGTTGGGAATGCGCTTGCCTTGCTTCCACCCCTTCGATCCCGCGCAGATCAAGCAGCCGATACAGCACCTCGACCGCGTCTTCGTCTAGTGTTCCGTCAGCGCTCGCGAGTGCAAGGGATGCGACATAGATCGCGAATCGCTGCGGCTGTGGAAGTCGCGCCAGCGCGTTCAGGTAGCTGGGTCGCTGCCGCTTTGGGGACGGTGCCGGTTCTTGTGGGCGTGAATGCGTGCTCATCAGGATACGCCACAGAGCTTACCGGATCACCCAGTCGCGGTTTTGTTCAAGTTCGACTTTTTTCGAGCCCATTCCCTCCGACTTCCAACTGACAGACATTACGGGACAGTGTTCTGTCTGGATCACTTCGTCCACCGCCGCGTCATGCCGATCTGCCTGCGTGGCTGTTTCCGATCGTCAGTCGCGCACTCCCTTCCGACCCGCAGAAGCGTTTGGGAACCCACCAGCGCGTGATTGGAATTGCGGTCGGACTGCCAAGCCCTCTGTGATTGCGGGTGCAGCAGATCGCGGCAGCAACGTGGCCAGCGTACTTATGGGAAACGGCGAAAGAATGTCTGGGGCGCAGAAAAAGATTGTGGTTGGCGATCGGTCTGAAACGATACGGATTGCAGACATGAATGGCGGCGGGATGCTGGATCTCGTGACCGCCAACATTGTGGGTAACTACAGCTTTGTTGCCGGCACTGGAAATGCTGGTTTTGCGGCACCGATAGGGGCGAGTTCGGGCAGTACTCCCAGCGGATTTGCCGTCGGAGACTGGAACGGTGACAAGCTACCTGATCTCGCGGTGTCTGCCCTGCTTGGGAATGCCATCTACTTGTTCACTTCGCAGTGCAACTGATCCGCTGGATCCGGTCGCTGCGCCACACTTCTGCTGTTCCGTGACACAGCGCCAGCGCCTGCGCTATGATCGCTGTGGGGGCACAGTGGAAGACGAAACCGAAAAGCGCACAGATCACGCGGCACGCATCGGCAGCAGGGTCGGCATTGGCTGCATCGCGGTGGTGGTTCTTTTGCTTGTGGCGACGATCTATCCATCTGTTCCGCTGATGCTGGCAGTGTGTGCGATGTCGGTTCCGCAGGCTCTGTTTGCAGCGCGAGTTGGTCGTGTGCTGGGTCCAAAGATCGCTGCAGGATCGATTCTCCGCGCAGTGCCAATCGGCGCGCTGGCCGGATGTTTTGTGCTGGGTTCGACTGCGGTGACTGCATCTGTGATTGGCTTGTTTTGGGGTCTACACGACGGAATCCGTGGAAAGGACTGGGCATACAGTTACATCGGCAAGCCGCTGGTTGCCGTCGTGTTTTATGGATTCTTCCTGGCGATTCCGCTGGGAATCCTGGGCGGGCTCGTCATCTGGTCTCTGACTAGAGTTTGGAATCGGTCCCCCAAGTAAGTAGGTGGGGCACCGCGCGACACGTTCGCGTTCCCACACACTTCCCAACCGCCCAATGGGAATGCGGTGTAGCGACGGAATCGTTCGGCAGAGCAATCAACCTGCCAATGTCATGATCACGACAGGTGGAGAGGTCAAGCTCCTGGACTTTGG
>CAYTGC010000447.1:0-4138 GCA_964437195.1 uncultured Myxococcales bacterium
GCTCGCACGGCAAGACCACGACGTCGTCGCTGATTGCCACAGTGCTTCACCATGCTGGACTCGACCCGACGGCGATCATCGGTGGAAAACTGCCAGCGCTGGGGAGCAACGCGCGACTCGGGCAGTCAGAATATCTGGTGGCCGAAGCGGACGAGTCCGACGGATCGTTTCTGCACCTTATGCCGACGGTGGCGGTCATTACCAACATCGACCCCGAGCACTTGGACTACTACGGAACCTTCGATCGGCTCCTCGGTGCATTTCGTGATTTCGTCGACAAGGTACCGTTCTACGGACGGGCTGTGCTGTGCCAGGACCACCCGACGGTGCGAACCATGCTTCCGTCGGTGACCAAGAAGGTCATCACCTACGGGCTAACGCTCGGAGCCCACTTTCGCGCCGAAGAGCTGCTGTTTTCCGGGCTGAGCAGTCGCTTCATCGCCTTAAAGCACGGCGAACGTCTCGGCGCGGTCGAAATCCCGATGCCGGGAGCGCACAACGTGCAAAACGCGCTGGCGGCGCTGGCCGTCGCAGATTTCCTTGGAATCCCGTTTTCAACGTTCCAAGAAGCGGTCCGCGGCTTTGGTGGGGTTGGGCGTCGATTCACCGTGCGAGGCCGAATCATCCGCGATGGCGACGAGATCATGGTGGTCGACGACTACGGACATCACCCTGCGGAGATTCGCGCCACACTCTCGGGTGCACGGACCGGTTTTTCTGGTCGTCGGCTGGTCGTCGCATTCCAGCCGCACCGCTACACCCGAACGCGCGATCTGCTCGACGAGTTTGCGCGGGCATTTGACGATGCAGACGAGGTTGTCATCACCGACATCTACTCGGCGGGCGAAGCGCCGATCGAGGGAATCAGTGGCGCTGCTCTCGTCGACAAAATCCGTGCCCACGGCCATCCCTCGGTTCGTTATGTCCCCGAGCGGCGCAAGCTGCCAGGCGAGCTTTCTCGTCTGGTATTGCCCGGTGACATCGTGATCACACTCGGCGCAGGCGATATTTCCACCACTGGGCCAGAGCTCCTCGCGCAGCTCGCCCAGAGCTAGCGAAAAACGGATCTCTCGTGTCCACTGGCAAGCTATTTGTCGTCGGAACGCCGATCGGCAACCTGGATGACATCACCCTGCGGGCGCTGCGGGTGCTCTCGACGGTCGACGTGATTGCCGCCGAAGACACGCGAGCCGCGCAGCATCTTCTGACGCATCACCAAGTTCGCTCGGGGCAGCCACCGGCGAAAATTGTGAGCTTCTTTGCCGGAAACGAAGCGGCGCGAACCAGCGAGCTTGTCGAACAGCTCCTCGACGGAAAAACGATTGCGGTCATTTCCGAAGCGGGCATGCCCGGCGTCAGCGATCCAGGTCAACGGCTCGTCGCGGCGGCGCATGAAAATCGAGTTCCTGTCGAAGTAATCCCTGGTCCAAGCGCGGCGCTGCATGCCCTGATTGCTTCGGGACTGCCGAGTGAGCGCTTCCTGTTCCTGGGATTTCCACCCCGCACGGAAGGACAGCGGCTCCAGCTTTTTGGTTCGCTGCGGAACGAACCAGGGACGCTGATTTTCTACGAGTCACCGGAACGAATTGCCCAGACGGTGGCTGATCTGGCGCAGGCATTTGGTGGCCAGCGACGGGCAGTCATCGCCCGCGAGCTAACCAAGCTGTTCGAGGAACACCGCCGCGGCTCACTCGATGAGCTGCTGGCAGGACTTTCGCTTCGACCACCGCGGGGAGAGATCACGCTGGTCGTCGAAGGCGGAGGGCAACAAGAGGCTCCGCTGACGACGACAACCGTTGATGTCGAACAAGAAGTCAGACGACGGCTCGATAGGGGCGAAAGTGCCAAGGACATCGCCACCGCGCTGACGATCTTGACCGGCCAGCCACGACGGAAACTGTATCAGCTGGCGCTGCACCTGAAAGACAGCGCTAGGTCTCTTCGTGCGGATGCACCGGCTGACTAAGGAAGTTCTTGAGCGCCGCTTCCTGCTCGCTGGTCAGCGACGAAAACGACACGCCGGTCATCCGATAGTCGCGATTTTTTCCCTGCGCTTCGTCGAAAGCCACCGTACAGGGCAGCTCGAGCAGCTCACCTTGGCCCGGCAGCTCGAACGACACGAGCAGCTCGGTGCCGATGGGCAAAAGCTCTTCTTTGGGCTCGCAGCGTCGCCACACCCGCATCCCACCCAGACCTACGTCTGACGACTGCGCCAGCGCCACGCCGAACAGCGGCTCACTGCTGACGACTTGCTGACGAACCGCGACGCGCAGCGGCAGACGCGAGTGGCTGCGTCGATCCAGCCGCACGCGCCGTCGCTCACCCGCGAGGGCAGGCAGCGAGGCAGAGGCTTCAGAGTGGCTCAGCGGTTCCATGTGGGCAATGTAGGATAAAAGAGCTGACCCAGCAGTGTTTTTTTGTGCCCGAGGCGGGAATCGAACCCACACGCCAGTTACGGCTAAGGATTTTAAGTCCTCTGCGTTTACCTATTTCGCCACTCGGGCCGACGAGTCGATTGTTCGTCGCGGCAAATAGATAACAAATTTTTGGTCTCTTCAGCGTAGCGTTTAGTGTGTAGGACGGAGCCGGGCGGCTTCCGCGCAGGAAGGCCCCGCAGCAAACAGGATGGGCATGGGTTTTGAGATAGCAGCGGTTTGTTTCGATCTCGATGGGACGCTGGTGGACAGCGAAGGGGAGGCGGCGGACTCGATCGAGCTGGCGCTTTCGCCGATTGGTCGAGCGATGAGCGCGGCCGAGCGAGACTTTGTCGTGGGACACGGCTTCGGCGAGATTTACGCGTTTATCAAGTCGGGCGGTGGTCTGCCGTGGAGCCTGACCGAGTTCGAGGAGCAGGTCTACAAAGCGCGGGTGCTGCTTTTTGAAAAAAACGGTGCGTGCGTTCTCCCCGGTGCCCGAGAAGTGGTCCGACGGCTCGCTTCGCACTGGCCGATTGCACTCGTGACGGGCTCGACGCGACCGGAAGCCAACCTGATGCTCACGGCGCTCGGCGTGGCGGATTGCTTCACAACGACGCTGTGCGCCGGCGAATACCCCGTCGGAAAGCCATCACCACTGCCCTATCTTCAGGCTGCGGAAAAGCTGGGCGTGCCGCCGTCGCACTGTGTCGCGATTGAAGACTCGACGGCTGGGATTACGTCGGCGAAGACCGCCGGGATGCACTGCATCGGCGTGCGCGTCGGAAACCGCTATGGACAGGATCAGTCCCACGCCCACCACGTCGTCGAGACGCTGTTCGATGCGGCGGCGCTGCTCCTCGACCGCTGATCCGAATCAACCGCCCAAGCGAACCACCGAAGCGCTATTTGGCGAGTCCAGACGCGTCGGCCTCGGGAACGAGAACCTTGGTGGCACGCGACGAGACGCGGACTACGATGGTTCCCGTCGCGGGTACCAGATAGGTCTTCTCTTTGGTGGTATCGAGTGGATCGCCCAACACCTCGACGAGCTTGGTGCCCGCAGGGAACGGGACTTTCATTTGGCTGCCGGCGAACTCGGTCTGACTGGTCTGGCTGTTGTGAACATTGGTGACGACCAACGCCGTCTTTGTTCCGTCGGTGCGGGTGAAAGCGAGAATGCCCGCATCGGACTCGTTGCCTGTGCGATCGGTGGCCCACGTCACTTTCAGGTCACCGCGGCGCAGGGCTGGAATCGCCTTGCGCACCGACGATGCGTGCGCAATCCACTTGAAGGTATCGGTGTCGCGCGAAAAGCCCGATCCTGACATCGTCTCTCGCTGCGCCGTCGAGCTACCGCGATAGACATTGTTGAGCAAGCTGTCGAACAGCCGCTCGCGGTTGGCCGGATCGTTGCCACCGGAAAGTTCCTGCTCGGTGCCGTAATAAATGCAGGGAATGCCGTCTTGCGTAAACATCAACGAGATGGCGTTGTGCAGCCGTCGGACGGCTTCTTTGCTGTCGACGTAGCAGCCGTCGATTGGGGACAAGAACCGCGACACGTCGTGATTGTCGAGGAAGTTGACGAGCAGTCTCGACGGTGGAATGCCCTGCCCTTGGCTATCGACGGCCGCCCCGGCAATCGGTGTCTGGTTGTAAATCGGCTTGCCCGCAACCGGATCGGGAAGCGGATCTCCGTCGACAGTCCTAAAGCGGCCTTGGTT
>CAYTGC010000448.1:0-4119 GCA_964437195.1 uncultured Myxococcales bacterium
TACTGTTCGAGCAGAATGGCCTCGGTGACCTGCTGAAGAACGCGCCGTTTGTCGGAACCTTCGATGAGAGCGGCGTCGACATGGTTCTCGACGAGGCGTACCAGTTTGCGACCACCGTTGTTGGGCCGCTCAACAGCTCTGGCGATGCCGAAGGCTGTCGCCTGGTCGACGGTCAAGTGAAGACTCCGACGGGTTTTCAGGATGCCTGGAAGCGCGCGTATGACTCGGGTCTGCGGCTTGTGTCCATTCATCCCGAGTGGGGTGGATCGGGCGCACCAACGCTGCTCGGGATGGCAGTAGAAGAGCTGGTCGCAGGGGCCAATACTTCGTTTGCGATGTATCCGGGGCTGTCGATCGGCGTCGCTGAGGTGATTGAGAAGTTTGGCACTCCAGAGCAAAAAGCGCTGTATCTGCCGCGGCTGTACGGTGGGAAGTGGGCTGGGACGATGTGCCTCACCGAGCCACAGGCCGGATCGGACGTTGGCTCGGCGCGCACCAAGGCGGTCAAGCAGCCAGATGGTCGCTACCTCATCACCGGTACGAAGATTTTCATTTCTTCCGGCGATCACGATCTGACGGAGAACATCCTGCACCTGGTGCTGGCTCGGACGGAAAATGCACCGGCGGGAACCAAGGGTTTGTCACTGTTTATTGTGCCCAAGCACCGGGTCAATCCCGACGGAACGCTGGCGGAATCAAACGACGTTGCGGTGGGCGGCCTCGAGCACAAGATGGGCATTCGCGCTTCGGCGACGGCGGTACTCAACTTCGGGGAAAACGCCGCTTGCCTCGGTGAGATGGTCGGCGGCCCGGCGAGCGAACACCAGGGCATGAAGCAAATGTTCAACATGATGAACTTTGCTCGCATTGGCGTCGGCATTCAGAGCTTGGCAGTGGCCTCGACGGCGTTCCTTAACGCACTGCGCTATTCGCGGGAGCGCAAGCAAGGCAGCTCGATTCAGAACTTCAAGGATCCGAGTGCGCCGCGCGTGCCGATCATCGAGCATGCCGACGTGCGACGGATGCTTCTCGACATGAAGTCGCGCGTCGAGGGTCTGCGGGCGCTGATCGCCAAGGTGGCGGCGCACAACGATCGTGCGACCATCGCTGCGCACGGTGGTGGCGACGGAAAAGCCAGCTATCACCAGGGGCAAGTGGAGCTGCTCACGCCGCTCGTGAAGGCCTATGGCAGCGACCAGGCGTTCCGGATCTGTGAGACGGCGATCCAGACGCTCGGCGGTGTTGGCTACACCAGCGACTACGGCATCGAGCAGTACTGCCGCGACGCCAAGATCTTCTCGATCTACGAGGGTACCAACCACATTCAGGCGATGGATCTCGTCGGTCGCAAGCTGGGAATGGCGGGCGGTGCGAACCTGCAAGCGTACCTTGCCGATGTGCAGGCGTTTGTCGCCGCAAACAGCGAGCATCCAAAGCTGGGCGCAGAGGTCAAGCTGCTCGGGGAAGCGACGGCGGCGCTGCAAGGCACGACCATGCGGCTGTTGTCGTGGTTCTATGGCGGACAGCTCGAGCTGGTGCCGCTCGTCGCCAATCGGTTCCTCGAGATGATGAGCGAAAACACGATTGCCTGGCTGCTGCTCGATCAGGCGGTGTACGCCGACGGCAAGCTGGCCGATCTGGCCACCGAGCATCCAGACCATGCGTTCTACGTCGGCAAGCGGCTCTCGGCGCAGTATTTTGCCCGCAACGTCCTGCCCGGCGTGCTCGACAAGGCCGACATCTTGGCCCGCGAGGACAAGAGCCCGGTTGAGATTCCCGACGCCGCGTTCGCCCGCATTTGAGAAAACGCTCGCCGCTGGGTTCGCCTGGCGGAGCGGCCCTTCCTTCGGTTCCGCTTGCGTCTCAGCTACTCGGTGATGGTCGCGATGCCGGTACGACCGACGCCGATCGTCCAGACTGAGAGCTCCCAGCCAGGCACAGTCAGCCTCGTTTCGGTCCCCGGGCCGACCAGCACTCCGACGGCATGGTTGATTCCGACGGTGGTCTGTAGCTGCGAGATGATGGTGCCAGGCACCGAGCCTGCTCCCTGGCTGCCGTCGAAGGCGCACTCGATCAGCGTGCCTTGGGTTTGTCCCCAGTCCTGGGACAGCTCAATCCGTACGGTGTTGCCCTTCGGCGTCGGTGCCCAGGTCAGCCCCAGATCGTAGTTTTTGCGCAGTACCCAGGTGAGATCGATGCGCGCCGGGCTTGGAGACTGTAGCGTGAAGACCTGCGTCGGGATGGTCAGCGGCGTCTGCCAAGCGGGAATGTCCTTGCCCGTCGCACTCAACATCAAGATCTGTCCACGCTGAAACGTGATTGCCGAGGTGTTGCGGTACTCGGTGTAGGCACCGTCGGTTCCCGGGCTGAGCAGCACATCTTCGCGCCCGCCTTTGATGGAAATGTCTCCCGCCGACGGCACGTTCTTGACTTGTCCACAGCGATACATCACACAAGCGCCGGATTCTTTGCGCGTACAGATGGGGCTTGGCGCCTGTGGATCAAAAAACAGCGCCATCGCCATCGACTGTTCGTAGGTGTCGGCACCCGAGGTCACGGACGAGCTGCCGAGCCGAACGAAGCCGTGCCTGGGTCGCGGTGCAAGATCTGGTGGGCCCACTTCGAAGCCGGTCTCGACCGATGCACAGCCGACCAGAAAAACTGGCCAGGTCAGGGCAAGAGATAGCAGCGAACAAACACGTCGAGTCGTAGTCATGGTCAGCCTTTTTCCGGCGCCTGGAACAGCCGCTGCGCCTCGTCGTAGGTCTCTCGGCTGCCGATGTCGAGCCAGATACCTTCGATGCGATAGGTGTAACAGGGGAGCTGCGGGTACAACCACTCGACGAGCCGACCGGGCTGATCGGGGTTTTTTCCCTCAGCAAGATAGCGATGCAGCCACGGCAGGACGGCGCGTGGGTAGTGGTACAGCGCAATGGCCGTGACGGTGCTAATCGGCCTCTGCGGTTTTTCCTCGAAGTGGGTGATTCGGCCTTCAGGATCGAGACCAAGATTGTTGTATTTGCGGATCTGCTCGAGATCGCCGACGTCATAGACACCGACGAGGATGCCGCGCTTGTTCGCCGTCGCCACGAAGTCCTCGAGCGTGCCCGAAAACAGGTTGTCTCCCGCAACGACGATCAGGTCGTCGTCGATGTGGCAAGTGCGCAGGACGTAGCCAATGTCACCGATGGCACCGAGCCGGTCCTCGTTGCTGGTCGTCCCATCGTCAACGATGTGGATCGGCTTGCCCGCGAAGCGACCGCCGTGATCGGCGGACCAACGTTCAAAGTTTGGTGCGTAGCGACGGTTGGTGACGACATAAATGCCGTCGATTTCGGCGCAGGCGGAAAACTTGTCGAGGACGTGATCGAGCATCGGACGTCCAGCGACCGGAAGCAGAGGCTTGGCCTGGTGGTCGGTGAGTGGCCTTAGCCTTGTTGCGTAACCTGCCGCAAGCACCAGCAATTTCATGTGGTGAAGCGTGGCTCGACGGCCACATCAGGTCAAGAGGTATGGCGAGCAGGACTGCAGAGATTCGAGGAGCGGGGGAGGGCAGCGCCGCTTCTTACCGAAGCTGGACGAGGCTGAGCAGGCCAACGTAGGCGTAGCCGAGGAAGAACAGCAGGAGGAACGGCAGCGACATCCAGTGGCCGTTCTGCATCGCCAGCACAATCGCGAGGGCAAAGTACGCAGCAAAACCAACCTCAAGCGCCGGGATGAGGGTCTTGTCGGCTCGGTACTTCTTGCTGCGCCAGGCTCCGATTTTGGCGACGACGCCGTGCTTGGGCGTGCGGACAAACTCACCCGAATCTCGCTGCAGCAGCGCTTCAATGACGGCGCGGGTCTGGTTGATGCAAAGGCCAATTCCAAGCGACATCATGAGCGGCAGTCGCTTGATCGTCCGCAGCCAGCCGCCGCGATCGATTTCGCGCTGGCTGGTGATGTAGAACGCCGCGACCGACAGCGTGGTGCCAAAGAACAGCGGCAGGTCGATGAGCAGCACCTCGCGCAGGCCGTGCGTCGTGCGGACGAGCAGGTTGGGCAGAAGCAGCAGCGACAGCAGCAGCAGCAGCGGATAGGCGAAGTTGTTGGTCAGGTGGAAGAATGCTTCGGTCTTGA
>CAYTGC010000449.1:0-4111 GCA_964437195.1 uncultured Myxococcales bacterium
TCCGGGTGGGTGACAAAATAGGCAACTATCTCATCGTCCGCAGCCTCGGCAGCGGAGCGATGGGAACTGTATACGAAGCGCAGCACGAGCAGATCAAGTCGCGGGTTGCCATCAAGATTCTGCACCCCCACTTCGCAGAGCACAGCAGTCTGCGTGATCGTTTCTTCCAGGAAGCATACACCGCCAATCGGGTCAGCCATCCCGGCGTGGTGAGCGTCTATGATCACGGACAGGTAGGGGACTCTGCTTACATCATCATGGAGTACCTGGGCGGCGAGACGTTGCAGGCACGGATGCGTCGCGGAGGAAAGCATCTCGATCAAAATACTGCCCTGCGCTTGCTTCGTCAGATTGCCTGGATCTGCGCCGCAGCCCATCAGAAATCAATCGTGCATCGCGATCTGAAGCCCGAGAACATGATGGTGCTTCATGATCCGTTTACCTTTGGTGGGGAACGGGTCAAGATCCTCGACTTCGGCATCGCCAAGCTGCTTGATCAGGTTCGGCCCGCAGGGCATTCCCAAGGGTTGTTCGGAACCCCGATGTATATGGCCCCTGAAGCATGGGAGGGAGCGCAAAACATCGACCAATCCGCCGACGTGTATTCACTCGGCGTCATCGCATATGAGCTGTTTGCGGGCAAGCCTCCGTATGACGATGCCGAGGACAACATCGCTCGATGGCAGGAGCAACACAGTCGGCTCATTCCCAAGGCGCTACACACTCTGGACGCGTCCATTCCGATTCGCATCAGTCAACTGGTCGAACGGATGATGGCGAAGGAACGACAGCAGCGCCCCACAATGCAAGAGGTTGCCCGCACCCTTGAACGATTGGTTGGTGCCAACCTTCGCTTCCGCGCTGGAGGCTTCGTGCGCGACGGAGAATTCTATCTCCGCCGAGCTGCCGATGAGACTGTCTTTCAGGCACTCCGTCGCGGTCAAGATGTCGTCCTGATTGGGAGCCGCCTGAGTGGCCGCACCTCGCTGCGAATTCGAATCCAACATCGGCTGTCAGCGCTTCGCGATGCAGAACACCCGGAAGGAATCCGCTGCAGCGTCATCGATCTGTTGTCCATCAGTCGAACGGGAACGGCAGAGAGCTTCTTCTTCGAGCTGGTACGTGAACTGCACCGTGGCCTCGGTCTGGACGGCTCTCCCTCTGACTTCTGGAACTCGCACACCGAGCTAGCACCTTGCGATCGATGGCTGCGTCTTTTAGCGGATCTACCCTCCCTTCTGTCTCAACCTGCAGTTCTGTTGGTCGACCATCTGGATGTCGTGGCCGAGCTACCGCAGGGCCTCCGTGAGCAGCTGATGGAGTCCCTTACAACACAGCGGATTCCGTCCAGTCCAAGCGGCAAACGCGGCTCTGTGTGCGTTTGTCTGTTTGGGAATCCAGCGATCTGGAATGAACCTCCGCCATCCACAGACCAGGACACGGCCCCCAGCGCTTTTCCAGTAGCCCCAAATGGCCCTAGTTCACGCAAAGGAAAGGCGATGGTAAGGATTGAACTCTCCGACTTCAGCATCGAAGAAGCCAGTGGTCTCCTTCCCGGGCTACATCTGCTTGGAACGGCCTCTGAGAGTGTGTTTGGGGAACTCTATAAGCTCAGCGCGGGTCATCCCTATCTGATGCAGAGACTGTGCGAGTCGGTCAGCGCAGGCTCGTTGCCAGATGCCAGCGTGAAAGCAGTGGTGGAGTCCGCTGTGAGTACGCTTGCTGCGGCCCAAGCTCGTCAGGAAGAGCCCATCTTCACCGGCGCAGAGCGTTATCTCACGGGAAGCGATGACAGCGCGATCGCAGCGCGACGCTTGTATGCAAGTCTGTTGGCGGGGCAAACAATCCCCGGAAGTTGGGGGCCAGAAGCGACCGCACGTACGCAGCTTGCGCTCGTCTGCGCAGGGGTCGCAGCATGGCGGAACCGCGAGCTCGTCTTGCGCAATCCGCTCTGCAGAAGACTGCTCGGGGAGTCTTGGCTCGCCGAAAAAGACAGAGTACGTCCCATTGCAGAACCGCTGCGAATCTTCCGCGATCGCGGCGGTGACGAGCGCTATCTGCTATCGGGCGTGACGTTGGCGACAGTCCTGTCCTGGTCCGAGGGAAGAAGTGATCTGACTGCTGAAGAGCAGCACTTTCTTGGTCATTCGTTACAGCGGGAACGCAAAGGCCAGCGCCGGCAAATTGTCTCCCTATCGGTTGGACTGATTCTGGTGGTGGGAATGCTGGTGCTGACAGCCGTATCTCTGCGCAATGCCCAGCGCGCAGAGCAAGCGGTGCGCAGCAAACAAGCAGAGCTGATCCTGGCGGTGGCCGATGCGCAGCGCGCACAAAATGAAGCGGTGGAGGCGCGCAATCAGATCGACGGCGCCCGCAAAAAAACGCAGCTGGCTCTGCGTGCAGCCGATGAAGCGCTCGCCGCGCAGTCGGCAGCGCTGCAGGCCCAAGGAAAGGCACAGAGCGTGGCCGCAGAGCAGCGAGGGATTGCTGCGCAGGCGCGGCAAAATGCGCTGGCAGCACTCCAGCGCGCGGCGCTCGCTTCGCAGGACGCGCAGTCGGCCAACCAGAAGGCTGACGCCACCCAGAAGCAAGCACTGCTGACCGTGCAGTCGGCAGCACAGAGCGAGCAGCGACTCCGGACCCTGCTCGACCAGAGCGAGCACCAGCGAACGTCCCTGGAGCAGCGACTTGTCCAACAACAGCAGCAGAACGTTGAGCTGCAGCAGAAGTTGAGCGCAGCGCTTGCCGCCGTGGCTGAAGCGTCAACGTCCGCCAAACCGGCGCCGACCAAGGAACCCACTGGAAAAGATCCACCAACCAAGGAACCCGAGTCCGCAGCGAAAGAAACCGCTGGCAAGGAATCATCGAACAAGGAGTCCGTGCCTGCCATCGCAAAAGATCCGCCCCCTATCGAGCCCGTGGACCCAACGCGCAGCAGCAGTCCAGCGGTGGTAGCAAAGGAGCCGGACAAGAAAGAGTCGGACAAAAAAGAGTCGGACAAAAAAGAGTCAGACAAGAGAGAGCCGGACAAGAGAGAGCCGGACAAGAAAGAGCCGGACAAGAAAGAGCCGGACAAGAGAGAACAAGCCCCGACGACCACGGGATAAGGTCAAACCGCTCACAGAGCGATCCAAAGCATGGTCGGTCCGACCCTCTTATCGGGCCGTCAATCCAAAAGGGGTAAGCACTAGCTCGAACGTGCGCTTCACAGGTTGGCCTTGGGAATCCACGAGTGGGAAGTAGGTGGACTCACTGGTCACGGCCCGCACAGTCCACCGGCTGTTGTCAGGACGCTGGGCCAAGAAGTGTAGCAGTCCGTCACGCAACGGTAGAAGCTTCGGAGGCGCACTCAACGAGCCAATCGGCATAAGCGGCCGGGCCTGATGTGGATTTGTGTTGTGACGTTCAGCAGTGAAGTAGCCATTGTGGACAAACTGAAGATCAAACAGGTTGGTCACTCCCGCAGCGTTTAGAAATGGATGAAACCGTAGGCTCCGACCCTTGACGGCCACTTGGTCTCCGTAGAGCCACTCTTCGGAAAACAGTGCTCCTTCTGGCGTGCGGAATCGGATGTGATGCGCTGTCATTTCTACTTCTTGCATGGGCTGGTCTGGGGCCGCCCAGCGTACGGTCTGTTTCCGGGTTTCTCCACTCAACTCGAGCAGGAGGACGGGACGATCGGTCGTTAGGTGGAGGAATCCGGCCCGCATCACAGACACCAGAGCCAGCAGCAGCACCAACAGCACGAGGACCGTCCGCACCAGGAAAGACACCAGCGAGGGTCGCGGCACAGTTCCGCGGAGTACTTTCCAAAACAGCAGACCGGCTACCATCACCAGCACCGCGCCACCAGCAATCGCAAGACTTCGCAAGTCCCACTGCAACATCGGCCCCACAAGAGAAAGGTAGCCTAGCAGCAGTCCGACGTAGCCCAACGCAACCAGCAACCGCAGCGCTGCGTGGGGACGACTCTGCTGAGCGTCCAGTCCCAACAGCAGCAACAAGCGGAGTGCTCCGCCAGCCAGAAGCCCGAGCACAGCCGCGCAGACGACGGATTGCAGCCGCAGGAGTTCCCGCAGCGCATCGAACCAAGGCGCAGATTGTTCCAGCA
>CAYTGC010000450.1:0-4111 GCA_964437195.1 uncultured Myxococcales bacterium
AGTGGCGGGATGATGAGTTCAATCGACATGTCGTTTCTTCCTCTATCGGCACTTCGTCAGTGCCGTCGAACTACGAGATCGGCGCGGCGAAGGCGTCTTCCATCAGCTTCTTGTGTTCCAGCACATGCGCTTTGTAGGAACCCGTCGCTGGGCTCGCGCTCTCGACACGGCTGGCAAACCGGAGCGTCATTCCGGGGGACAGAAGTGCGGTGAGTCGAGGAGCCACGAACGCTTGCGCCCCCATGTTCGCCGGTTCTTCTTGCACCCAGACCAGCTCGCGCGCTCCGGGGAAGCGAGCCATCATCGCAGTCACGTCGGGGACGCGGAATGGATACAGCTGTTCGATTCGGCACAGCGCAGTTTTTCCGTCGGCGCGCCGCTTCCGCTCCTCCACGAGGTCGTAGTAGATCTTGCCCGTGCAGAGCATGATCCGGACCACTTCCGCCGGGCTGGCCTTCGCATCCGTGATCACGGCTTGGAAGCCGCCATCGGTCAGGTCGCTGACTGCCGACGTTGCCCCAGGATGCCGAAGCAGGCTCTTTGGTGACATCACGACCAGCGGTTTGCGCCAAGGCCGCTTGACCTGCCGACGCAGAAGATGGAAGTACTGCGCCGGTGTCGTCGGATAGGTGACTTGCCAGTTGTCCTCGGCGCAGAGCTGCAAAAAGCGCTCGAATCGTGCGCTTGAGTGCTCTGGACCTTGGCCTTCGTAGCCGTGCGGAAGCAGCATCGTCAGACCCGACAAGCGTCGCCACTTGTCTTCCGCCGAGCTAATGAACTGGTCCAGGATCACCTGGGCGCCGTTGACGAAATCGCCAAACTGCGCTTCCCACAGCACCAGCGCGTCAGGATAGTCCAGACTGAAACCGTACTCGAAGCCAAGCACCGCTGCTTCAGACAGGAGACTGTCGTAGACTTGGAATTCACCGACGGGCCCCGCACTGCCGCTGAGATGGCAAAGGGGCGTGAACTTCTCCCCTGTCTTGATGCTGGTGAGCACGGCATGGCGCTGGCTAAACGTTCCGCGACGAGAATCCTGTCCAGTCAGTCGAACCAGGGTTCCTTCGCTGAGCAGCGAGCCAAACGCGAGCAGCTCCGCCATTCCCCAGTCGATCGGAAGCTCGCCTCGGCCCATCGCAGCACGGAGCTGCAGCAGTCGTTCGATCTTGGGATGCGGTGCAAACTCAGCCGGGACCGACGACAGCCGCTGCGCAAGCGCCGAAACAGTGGCTGCAGAAATACGGGTGTCAGCATCGGCAACGCTTGTGTCTGGTCCGCCTTGGTAGCCGCGCCACACTCCGTCGCCGGCATTGACGACAGGTCGCTCGGATGCAGACTTGGCTGCTGCCAGCTCCAGCTCCAGCTCTGCCTGCTTGCGCTGCACCATCGCATCGGCTTCGGAAATCGGTAGTACACCGCGCTCTGCCAGCGATTGTGCGTACAGTGACCGTACCGAGGAAAGCTGCTCGATGCGCTGGTACATGAGCGGCTGCGTAAAGCCTGGCTCGTCCGACTCGTTGTGTCCGTACCGACGGTAACAGACCATATCGAGCAGCACGTCGCAGCCAAACTCGCGCTGGTAATCGAGCAGAATCTCGACGGCGTGGATCACCGCCTCGGGATCATGGCCGTTGACGTGCAGAATCGGTGCGTGAAGGATCTTGGCCACGTCGGTGCAGTAGCGCGTCGAGCGCGAGTCGCTCGGGTCCGTCGTGAACCCAATCTGGTTGTTGACGATGACGTGAAACGTTCCGCCGGTTTCGTACGCGGGTAGCCCCGACAGAGCCAGCGTCTCGGTCACCAGGCCTTGGCCAGCAAAGGCCGCGTCACCGTGAACCAGGACACCAAGCACCTTCTGGCGCTCTTGGTCAGCGAGACGTTGCTGCTTGGCGCGGACTCGCCCGACGACAACCGGATTGACGGCTTCAAGGTGGCTCGGATTAAACGCGAGCGAAAGATGGAGGCTTTTTCCACTCCGGGTCAGAAACTCCGTCGAGTAACCCATGTGGTACTTGACGTCGCCTGAGCCCATCACCGTCTCCGCCTGGATGTCTTCAAACTCCGCGAAGAGCAGTCGTGGACGCTTGCCGAGCAGGTTCACAAGGACGTTTAGTCGGCCTCGATGCGCCATTCCGATCACGGCCTGGGAAACACCGCGCTCGCCGGCAAGCTGGAAGAGATAGTCGAGAAGCGGGATCAGAGTCTGGCCACCCTCGAGAGAAAACCGCTTGGCCCCGACATATTTTGTGTGCAGAAACTGCTCGAGGATTTCCGCATCCGCCAACCGACGCAAGATGTGGATCTGCTCGTCGCGGTTGCGGGAAAACCGGTTGACTCGGCCCTCGACGCGGTCGAGCATGAACTGGCGGCGTTGCGGGTCGTCGATGTGCATCACCTCGACGCCGATGCTGCTGCTGTAGACGGTTCGCAAATGCTGGACGATCTGCCCGACAGTGGTTCCGTCGGGGATGCCTGACAGCCGTGCCCCGTGAACCGGGTGGCCCAGGTCATCTGGACCAAGACCGTGCGCCGCTGGTGCGAGCTCGGGGTTGCCCACTGGTGCGACGAGCCCAAGCGGATCGAGCTGTGCAGCCAGGTGGCCGTAGCGACGAAACGCCGCGACCAGGCTCTGGACACGATTCGGGAGTGTGTCGGTGCGACCGCCCGCCGAAGCTAGTGGTGTCGTCTCCGTGGACGCTGCACCAGAGAAAGATGCATCCCCGCTGTCGAGAAGTGCCGCGAAGCTGGGCTCAACTGCCGACGGAGATTTTTGCGAAAGTTCGTACTGTTCATCGAGGTAACGAAGGTTGGCTCCGAGAAGTCCAACCAGCTTGAGGTCCGACGCATTCATTGTGAATTTGCTCGCACGGGCATCCCCGCGATCTGTGCACAGGCCTGAATGCTCCGAAGGATACTCGGAAGGTGCTCGCGGGTAAACGCCTCACAGAGGCTTCTTTCTGAGATGCCGTCTCTCGGCGATTTGGTGCAGTCGCCTGCTCAAGCTGTCGATTTTTGGTTTCGACGGACAGGCTTGTGTTTGGGCCACCGGTTGATCCACACTGCGCGCCCGCGAGGCCAACAAAGGTTTGACCCGCCTCGCAGGAGGATGTTCGTGTCGGTGTCCGATCCGCAAACTCTCGGTGATACGTTGGCAGCAGTCAACGCCGGCCTCAATAGCTTGAGCGCGGTGTTTCTGCTTGCCGGATATGGCTTTGCGAAAGCGCACAACCCAGCGGCTCACAAAAAGTGCATGTTTGGCGCGCTGGTGGTCTCTGCTGTATTTCTGGCATGCTACCTTACGAGATTTTATCTCACAGGTGCACACCGCTATTCGGGCGATGGCGTGCTCCGGATCGTTTACTTTGGGATGCTATTTTCCCATATGACGTTGGCGGCGGCGGTTCCTCCTCTGGCGCTGCGGGCGGTCTGGCTTGCGCTGAAGGGTCGACTCGACGATCACCGCAAGATCGTGCGCTACGCGTGGCCGGTGTGGTTGTACGTGTCGGTGACGGGCGTACTTGTCTACCTGATGCTCTACAAGCTTTAGTCCAGACAAAACGGCGTACCTTCGCTGATTCGTGGCCTCTGACGGAACCTATGAAAATCGCAGATTGACCGCCTATTCTCTCGGTGGAAAAATGAGTAGTAAGCGCCACGGATTTCCATGGCGCCTAGAGACTCTTTATCAGAGAGAACTATGGCGACGCTCGAAGAGAATTCGGTGGTCGGTCCCTACCGGATCGTTCGCAAGCTTGGGCAGGGCGGTATGGGGTCGGTCTACGAGGCGTTGCACCAAACGCTGGGTCGCCACGTCGCGATCAAGGTGCTGCACCCCGAGGTGGCGCGCAACGAGGAGTTCGCTCAGCGCTTTGCCAACGAGGCGCGTGCGAGCAACATCGTCGACCACCCCGACGTGGTGCAAATCACCGATCACGGCACCCTTTCCGACGGAATTCCATACATCGTGATGGAATACCTCAAGGGAGAGTCCCTCGGCCACCGGATCGAGCACCTCGGCGGCCCGATGAACCCGTCGGAGGTGACTTTCATCGCCCTCCAAGTCGCCGACGTCCTAGCCGCCGCCCACATCAAAGGAATCATCCACCGAGAT
>CAYTGC010000451.1:0-4105 GCA_964437195.1 uncultured Myxococcales bacterium
TGGGACTCCGCCACCGGATGCAGCGCCCTAACGCCATTTGCAGGTCAGGGACATCGGCGGCTTGGCCTCTAGAGGTGGGGGTCAAGAAATGGCTGTTTTTGGCCAAGTCCCCCGATTGAAAAAAGCGGAGTTTCCAAAGCAATTTCCGTCGAAGATTGCGCGCTGTGGAAACTCTAGAGGTGACAGGCATCCGTCGAGAATCCCCCCGCCTGGCTGATTATCGCACTCTAGAGGCCAGGGGTTCGACTCCCCTCAGCTCCACATCGAATTGCCCGTGCTTCTCCTCGGAAGTACGGGCTTTTTTGTTTTGGCGGCAAGGTAGGATTTGGGGCAACCTCTAGAGCTGGGCAACGATTGGGGAAATTGGGCAACGAAACCCGGCCAAGGGGTGTGAACCGGGCGCGAGGTCCCCCTGGGGCCGGATCTGTGAAGGGGGGCGGATTCCTACTTCCTACACACAGGTTTGGCGTCCACGATGACGCATCGAAGTCCGTGTGCACATGAATGTACGGAATGCCACCAGGATTCGGGGGGGCCCGGCGACCTTACTGTCTGACCGTAGGCCTCCAAACTTATCGCTTCCAGACTAACAACGATTTTCAGCGTCGCCTCCCGCTGCCACGCCCATCCGACGTTTGTCCACCGCCGCACTGGGGTTTCGATTGCATGGCAGCTTGGATTCGTTGCGGGATGGGTACCAAAGTGGCGAGATGCATTTCCGCCTTCGCCGGTCCCGCGCTGAGTCGCTGCTTCATGAAACTGACGACTGCGCAGGGCGAAGGATTCCTTCGCCGCCGACTCGATTCCCTTCGCCGCCCGCTCGATTCCCTTCGCCTGTGTGTCCCGATGCTCGACGGAGTGAGGGTCTTTCGGAAACCCTATCCGTGATGCGACTCCCAGATGAGCTTGAGCGTCATCTGTCCAGCACCAGCCTGATCAAGAATCGGATTGGGAGTGTCCGCAAACTCAGTGCACGGGGGCAGAACCGGAGAGATGGACAGATGGCTCTGCGCTGAACCTGTGCGACGGCGATGGATGCCGCCAAGCGACTCCGAAGTCTGAACGAATACCGAAGTCTTCCGTCCCTCATCAAAGCCCTGCGTGAAGAAGATCAACACTTGGGACTTGCCCCACACTCCCAAGCAGCATAGGAACCAACCTGCGCCGCCTGTCTTTTCAACAGCCTGAGGGACAGCGCACAATCAGCCACTGATCTCGAACGCATCAGTTGCGTTCCATGCCCATCGGAGATGATGGGCAAGACCCGCGGAACACTATGTCTTTGGTTCGTGTCCCCCCGACCAACCGCATCTTGAGGGATGAAGGGGAGAAGGTCAGCCTCCGGAGTGGAGGAGACACATGGCCGAACAAGAGAACGGAAGGAAGCAGGAAACCCTGGCCGAGATTTTGAAGTTGCCGACGTGGACGAGGGAGCAGGCAGCGCGAGTAGTGGAGGCGCAGAGTAGGAGCGGACTGAGTCAGGCTCGGTATGCTGCGCAGCAGGGGTTTTCGGTGGGCCGACTCTACAATTGGAAGTCCAAGCTACGCGCCAAGCTCAGGACTGCACCGACCGAGGCGATTCCTGAAAGAGAATCAGAGTCGGAATCAGAGTCGGAATCGGAAAAGGAATCGAAGAAGGAATTGAAAAAGGGAGTCGAGCCGCAAGACTTCGGACTGAACTTGCAGAGGTCCGGAGAGCGCTTCGTGCACGACTACCTGTTGCGAGCCACCCGAGGCCAAGAGGCGATGTGGCGCCTGTTTTCATTTCGGCGACACGGTGCTGCGCTGCTGTGCGTGGTGCAGTGGCTCCACAAGATAGGAAAGACGAACAGCTATTCTCTGGTGACGCTGGAGCTTGAGGAGCCTGCGCTGCGCTGGCAAAATTTCCCCTCTGTCGAGGCTGCGGAGCGGGCGATGGAGGCCTGCGAACGGAGCTCTGTTCCGAAACGGCAAGGCTCCCTCACACCCCATTTGGTCCCAGTCCAGGTTCGTGATTCGGGTGCAGAACGACAAGCGGAGTCCTTTGGCCTTGGCGTCGGTGAAGACGCTGCATGCATGACTCTGAGCTTCCCTTCCGGAGTCCGGATGCAGATGACAGAGGCAATTCCCAAACGGCTTCTGCGCGCGATTCTTCGTGCGATTGCGGTGAGTCCATGATGATGCTTCCACCGTCTGTGAAGCTGTATGTTGCGACCCAGCCTGTCGATGCGCGCAAGAGCTTTAACGGACTGAGTCTGTACGTGGAGTCCGTGCTGAAGAAATCGCCGCTGTGCGGACACCTGTTTGTCTTCTTCAACCGGCGCGCGGATCACGTCCAGATTCTGTACTGGGATCGGAACGGATACGCGCTGTGGAGAAAGAGACTGGAGCGAGGTCGGTTCGCACTTCCGTCCACCTGGAAGGAGGTGGATGGTGCAGTGACCGTCGAAGCGACAGAGCTGGCGCTGATTCTGGACGGCATCTCGCTGGCTGGCGCGCGCAGGCGTCCGCGGTGGGAACCCATGCATTCCAAGAGCCCGTAAGGGAATCCTCCAAGGGGTGTCTGTCCAGCCCTTCCTACGCACGATAGGAATGCTCTATTCTTTGAAAGAAAAGACTTGCGCGGACGCGCTGGATGCGGCATTTGCACAGACATGGTTTCGCTTCCATGTGCATCGATTTCCCGTCGTGAAACGATGGACATGGTCGCGCTGCGAACGTACTGCCGCGAGCGTGTTGCGCAAGGGCAAGCCGATGAGCTCATCGAGCCGCTGCTGGATGTCATCGAACAGCAAAGCGACAGACTGCAGCGGAGTGAGCAGCGCGTAGCGAAGCTTCTGCAAGCAGCGTACGGAAGCAAACGGGAACGCGTCAGCGCTAGCCAACTGCAACTGGCGCTCGCGATGTTACCTCCTTCTGATTCCGTCGCAGAACTCTCCGCCGGACTTCCAGATGACAGGCCGAAAGAGCGCATCCATCGAAAGGGAATACGGACGCCGCGACACATTCCGCAGACCATCGAACGTCGCACTGTGCTGAGCGAACCGCCTGCGCACGCGCTGTGGTGTCACGACTGCGCGCAGCCCAAAAAGTACATGGGAAGTGAGCTCGCCGAAGTCCTGGAGTACGAGCCAGGCGGCTTCTATGTCGAGCGTACGGACCGACGGAAATACGCCTGTCCACAGTGCCAAATCGGAGTGGTGATTGGGAAAGGTCCAGACCGAGTCCTAGAGCAAGCGATGCCCGGCGCAGGTCTTGTGGCGGAAGTCATCGTGCGCAAATATGGCGAGCACTGTCCGCTGTATCGGCAGAGCAAAACCTTTGCGCAGCGCTACGGAATTGTGCTGTCTGCATCGACGCTGGGGGACTGGGTAGGAGGCGCGGCGAAAGTCCTCGAACCGCTGTACAAAGCGCTGCTAAGCAGAGTCGTAATCCGCTCGCATCTGTCGCTCGATGACACGCCGGTGAGGAGTCCTCCAAACCGACGGACTTGCGGGACTGAATTCTCTGTATAAGAAGCGAGAGAGGACTCCCAAGCGGGCCGGATGTATGGCGCATGCCCGACGGAAGTTTGTCCAAGCGCTGGAAGCCGGAGATGCCCGCGCCGCCGTCGTGCTGGCGCTCATTCGGAAGCTGTACCAACTCGAAGCGAAGGCGATCGAGCAGAATCTCGACTCCTTCGAGCGTCTGCATTTGCGACAGAGTCAGTCGGCGCAGGTGATGGCGCAGATGGAAAAGGAGCTCTCCCATCTGCACGCGCAGGCTCCTCCCAAGACCCCGCTGGGTCAAGCGGTGGGCTATGCGATGCGACAATGGAAGACGCTGCAAACCTTCCTGCACGATGGCGCGGTGCGCATCGACAACAATCACTGCGAACGGACGCTGCGGCCCATCGGTCTCGGCAGGAAGAACTGGCTGTTTGGCGGTTCCGACGAAGGAGCGCGCTGGCTCGCGATTCACCAGACACTCCTTTCCACGGCTCAGCTTGTGGGAATCCGTGACCCTTGGGAATACCTGCGGGACGTACTCCTCAAGCTATCGCGCGGCTGGCCCCATGCTCGTCTTTCCGAGCTTCTACCGAAGGAGTGGCTGGCGGCGCGCAACGCGACGAATTAGTCCCCGCCTC
>CAYTGC010000452.1:0-4085 GCA_964437195.1 uncultured Myxococcales bacterium
AGAGCCTGGTCTACCTAAACGGCACCGAGCTGGACTTTGTCACCAGCATGATGGGCTACGGCTTCAAGTTCCAAAACCCCAACACCAAGGGGAGCTGTGGTTGCGGTGAGAGCGTCCAGTTCTAAGTCGTATTTTGCGCTGCTGGATCTGCCCGAGAGCTATGTCCTCGACGCGGCAGAGCTAGAGCGGCGCTATCGCGAAAAGTCGCGCAACTGGCACCCTGACCGCTTCAGCCGTGCCCCGTTGAGTGAACGCGCGGCTGTTCTTCAGCGGGCGACCGAACTGAACGAGGCCTATCGGACACTGCGCAGCGACGGAAAACGAGCCGAGTATCTGCTGAAACTTTATGGCGTGGACCTCGGTGACGAAAGCAAGAAACCGGCGCTCGATCCAGGTTTCCTGGCCGAAGTGTTGGAGCTGCGCGAGGAGCTGGCCGATGCGCGGGTTGAGCGTGATGGCAAACGACTCGAACAAATCAAAGCCAAAGTGCAGTCTGAGCAGCAGCAGCTCGCCAGCCGACTGCGCGATGGTTTTTCCCGACTGCAAGCCGATGATCCAGCGGCGCTCGCGGACGTGACCGAGATCTGCTACGCCCAGCGTTACTATCAGCGCTTCGCCGACGACATCTCCGAGTTTGAAGAAGCGACGGCGGGTCATTCTGCCGTGCTATAAGCCGCAGACTTTCGCGCCCGACTTTACCCACCCGTTTCCCTGTAGAGAGAAGGAATGAGCCTGTTTCAAATTGCCGAGCCTGGCGAGTCCAAGGCCAAGGATGCTTGCAAAGGTCGTGTCATCGGTATCGACCTCGGCACCACCAACTCGCTCGTCGCGGTGGTCCGTGATGCCGAACCGACCTGTCTGCTCGATGACTCGGGTTCAGCGCTTCTACCGTCGGTGGTCCGTTACCGTGCTTCTGCTGCCCCGATCGTTGGCAAGCAAGCGAAGCAGACGGCGTTTGAGGCGCCTCACGACACCATTGCATCGGTCAAGCGATTCATGGGACGGGGACCGGGGGACGTTGCCAAAGACGGCACCGCACAGCGCTTCGGCCAGTATCGATTTGCTGACCCGAGTCAGTTTCAAGATGGCGTGATTCGGTTGCTCGTCGCTGGGCCCCGAGGACTACGTCCGGTCACGCCCATCGAGGTCAGCGCCGAGATCCTGCGAACGCTACGGGCGCTGGCGGAAGAGCAGCTCGGCGGGGAACTCGAAGGTGCAGTGATCACCGTTCCGGCGTACTTCGACGATGCGCAGCGGCAGGCAACCAAAGATGCCGGGCGGCTCGCGGGCCTTTCCGTTCTGCGGCTGCTCAACGAACCGACAGCGGCGGCGCTGGCCTACGGACTCGACAAGAAGCGCGAGGGCAAGTTCGCTGTGTACGATCTGGGCGGCGGCACCTTCGATGTGTCGATTCTCGATCTGTGCGACGGGATCTTCACTGTGATGGCGACCTGTGGCGATACCGCGCTCGGCGGCGATGACATGGACTCGGCACTGGCCGACGTTCTCATCGCGAAGCATCCCGCAGGCGAGACGCTGCGCACGCAGATTTCGCACGACCCGGTTCGCTCACGTCGGCTGCTCGATGCAGCGCGGGCGGTCAAACACCAGCTCACCGACATAGACTCGGCGACGACGCGATGGGAAGGTTCCGAGCTTTCTGTGACCCGCAGTGAGTTTGAGTCGGCTATCGCACCGATTTTGCAGCGCACGGCTGGGCCCTGTCGTCGGGCGATGAAAGACGCAGAGCTGGCCGCTAAAGAGCTAAACGGCGTGATTCTCGTCGGTGGTGCTACGCGGGTTCCTGCGGTACGACGTTTCGTCGGCGAGCTGTTTGGGCAGACTCCGCTGTGTGATCTCGATCCAGAACAGGTGGTTGCGCTCGGCGCAGCGGTGCAGGCAGATATTCTGTCGAGTGAACGACAAGACGCGCTGCTCATCGACGTGACGCCACTGTCTCTCGGCCTCGAGCTGATGGGCGGCATCGTCGAAAAGATCATTCCGCGCAACAGCCGCGTACCGACGGGAGCCAAGCAGGTTTTCACGACCTATGCGGACGGACAGACCGGCTTTGATCTGCATGTGGTGCAAGGTGAGAGAGAGACCGCCAGTGAGTGTCGCAGCCTCGCCAGGTTCAAGCTGACAGGAATTCCGAAGATGGCCGCCGGCATGGCGCGCCTCGAAGTGATGTTCCTGATCGACGAAAACGGCATGCTTCAAGTCGGCGCCCGCGAGCTTGTATCGGGACGGGCGGCACACATTGCAGTCAAGCCGTCGTATGGACTGAGCGAAGATCAGATCGAAAAGATGCTCGTCGATAGCTTCGAGCATGCCGAAGGGGATCTGCGCAAGCGAGCTCTCCTCGAGCAGCGCGTAGAAGCCGAGCGAATCCTGCAGGCACTCGAGGCTGCACTGACCCAAGACGGTCACCTGCTCAGCGACGAAGAACTGCAGCCAATCATCGAGGCGAAAGCGGCTCTGCAAGCGGCGAAAAACGGGCTGGATCATCGCCTCATTGCCGACTGCATCACTGCACTCGATGTAACCAGCAAAGAATTCGCTCAGCGTCGAATGAATGCGGGGCTTAGCCGGGCCGTGGCCGGAAAATCGGTCAGCTCCATCGAGCAAGCGGTTCATTACGACGAAAACGAGCTGCCCAAGACCGTGCCACTCGCTGAGTGAGAACATGCCAATCGTCACCTTTTTGAACGACCCCGGTCCCGACGGGCAACCCAAAAAAATCGAAGTTCCGCCAGGCACCAGCATCCTCGACGCGGCCAAGCGCGCCCATGCCCAGGTCGGCTATGCCTGTGGCGGCGTCTGCGCTTGCTCGACCTGTCACGTCTACGTCAAAAGCGGTCTTTCCTCGCTGTCGTCGCAAAAAGATCGCGAAGAGGACATTCTCGACAAGGCCTTCGACGTTCGCGCAAGCTCACGACTTGGCTGTCAGGCCAAGCTGGGTAGCAGCGATGTCGAGGTCGAGATCTCTCGCGAGAGCCGCCGCGCCTACTTCGACGAGCACCCCGAGTCCCGAACCTAGCCGCGAACGACTAAATCGCGACGTTCTGTCGCTGAAGTAGCACCTGCATCGCTTGCGCCGCCGAGAGCTGCTCTATCACCAGCTCGATCGTCCCGCGCTCAGGAAATTTTTCCGCCTTCGGGTCATCAATGAGCAGTCGCGCAAGCTGGGGCCAGCCGGTTCGCGCCTGTTCGGCCAAATCGCGAAGCTCTCGTCGCAAGCGAAACAGCTCTGGCTCGGGCGAGGTCGGCGCGGAAAAGAGCACTTGGGCGAGCAGCCGCTCTTTCTCCTCGATGAGCCGTTTGATCCGCCGCTGTTCGGACTCTGGAAGTTGGGTTTCCAGCTGCAGCCGCTCGCTCAACGACAGGATCTGCTGCCGCAGCTCGCTGCGATGATGCTGGAGCCGAGACTGCTGCTGCTGCACATGATCCGTCAGCAGCTTGATTCGCTGCTGACGCTGCTCTTGTGACTTGGTGTTACCGACGAGAAGCTCGCGGAGCATCTGCGGCTTGTCTGGCCATTTATCGACCCACAGCTTCTGTGCCACCTGTTCGATCAGCGAGGCGAGCCGCGAGAGAAGGCCAACGATCTCGATATCGATCGCCTCGATTTCGGCCTGCCGAGCCGCTGCGTTCGATTCGGTACGCGGCAGAATCACCGTCTCACCGCGAACATCTTGCGGCTCGTCGGTTGGCCGTGGCAAAAGCACGGTTTCCTTGCCAGCGAGCCCAGGCTCCGTCGCTGCTTTCTGTTTGGGCTGATCTCCGCGTCGCAACTGCACCGACCGCGCCGGCAGAAGCGCCCGGATGCGCGTTAGAATCTCGACTGTTTCCGTCGCTGTTGGTCGCCGACTAGGATTCTTTTCCAGCAGCTGTGCCGCCAAGTCGTCCAGTTCTCTCGGAATCAACGAGTCTCTCCGCCGCTCAGAGAGCTTCGGCGGGACCACGTTCATGTGGCCATTGATGATTTCTTTGATGTCCCCACGCCAGGGCGGCTCACCGACGATCGTGTCGTGCAGCATAATGCCCAGCGCGTAAAGGTCCACTGACGGAGACAACTCCCCCGA
>CAYTGC010000453.1:0-4083 GCA_964437195.1 uncultured Myxococcales bacterium
CGGCTGCTTCTCCCGCTCCAATGTCCAGATGGACAGAAGCACGCGCTCTGGTCGCTGGTCGCGACACATCAATCGACCGTCGAGCCTCCAGCCGAGACAGCAGCTCTGCAAAGTAGTACTCGACGCGCGCCAAGTTCATCTCATCCAGCAGCACGACCGTCAGCCCCTGGCGAAGCGGATCAGATGCTTGGTTGATCTGATACAGCAGCCGCGCCAAAGGTTCGGCCTTGTAGCGTCCATCGGTGTAGTTGAAGAAACCGAACAGGTCTTGCGGGCTGTCCCAGCTGGGCTGCACCGGAATCGGCAAGAACGACACGCCGCCCAGATCCGCATAGAGTCGCGGCAGCTCGCTCTTTCCCGTCCCGGAGATGCCGGCCAGGATTGTCAGCGGCGCAAGCTTGGCAACCTTGAGCGACGTGTGGAACGCCCGAACCAGTCGAGGGTGGAACGTGTATCCGGCGGCCTCTAGGTCCGTCTCGATACGCGAGAGCCACTTAAACTCTGACTCTGGCTTGATCGGGTTGGGCAGCTCGTCGGGGGAGAAGACTTTGGCTTGTAGCGGGCGCAGCCGCTCCTCGCGCGGCAGGATCTTGTCGCGCAGGTCTTCGCGCTGCTGCTCTAGCTGCTCGATCTGCGTTTTTAGCTCACCGCGACGAGCCGACAGCTCGACCAACTCCTTGCGCAGCTCATCTGCTTTGCCCTGGGCCGCATCGCACTCGTGCTGCGTGCGCTCTTGCTGTTGCAGCAATTGCGTCTCGACATCCTGCTTATGCTCCGCGATGCGACCTTTCGCTTCGGTTTCTCGACGCGCAATATGCTCTTCTTGCCGCTGACGTTCGTCTGCGAGCGATTGCCTTTCACCGGCAACGCGCGCCTTTTCAACGTCTAGCTGTGACTGCGCCCTCGCAAGGTCCAGCTGAAGCTGAGAAATCTCTTTGCGCTTCGTCGCCAGGTCGTTTTCCAGCGACGCAATCAGCTGCTTGTACTTTGCAAGCCCTTCGTTCGCCTTGGTCAGATCGGTTTCAACCTGCTGGGACAAGATCTGCGCGTGCTTCTGGGCCCATTCGTGCTCTTTCGTGTGCAGTGCTCGTGCCTCTTCGGCCCACTGCTGCTGACGCTGTTCCCTCCACGCTGATTCCAGCAGCGCTTCACGCTCTCGCTGCGTCTGTAACGTGCGCTCCAGACTCGCGATCCGTTCGGCTTGCTGTCTGCGTTCGCTGCGCTCTTGCGACTCTCGCGTGCGCTGCTCCTCCACGGTTGCTCGCAGACTTTGGTTTTCTTCTTCGAGCTTCTGGATACGTTCTTGCCGTTTGGTGGCCAGGGCTTCAGCATCAGCCAGGTCGTGCAGTCTGGTTTCCTGATCGCGATTTTCAGACCGCAGTCGTCGGAGTTCCTGCTCAAGCTGAATACGCCGCCGTTCCTGCGTCAGACGGGCTCGATCCGCATCCTCGACACCGCGCCGCAGTCGCTCTAGCTCTGCACGCTCTTCCGCATCCAGCTGGGCCGTTTCCAGCTCGCGCTCGTGCTCGCCCAGCTCGCGCCGCAGGTCGTCCACATCCTTGCGCAGCCGCAGATTCTCCGCACTCAACGCCTCTTGCGCCGTCAGCCTGCTTTCGCGCTCGGCCAGCTCCTTGCGACGCCGCTCCAGCTCTTCCAGCGAGACCACGCTGCCCTGTCCCGCCTTCAGACCAAACAGCTCACGTTCGCACTCGGTCAGCTGCTCTTCGCGCGCTTTCAGCGTCTGCCGCACCGCAGCGTGCGCCTTGCGCTCTTCGGCAAGCTGCGTTTCCAGCGCATCGTTCTTTTGCTTGAGTACCGGCAGCCCCCCCGGCCCAAACGCATCGATCAGAATGCGCAGCTGTTCCTGATGACTGTCCAGGAAGTCAAACGCCTGCTGGAGCGTCGCCAGCTTGCTCTTCAGCTCCGCCTGATACTGCTGGGTCAGCTCAGCCGCCGCCGCCTGCACATCCTGCGCAATCTGTCCGCTGCTGGTCCGCTGCTGGAGCGTCGTCAACTTCTGCTGCAAGTCGGCAAACTGCTGGCCCACCTGCTTCAGCTCGGGACGCAGTGTCGCGTCAATCGCGCTGCGCACGTCCTCCGTCGTGGTCCGGGTGCTTAGCGTCCCAAGCTGCGAGTCCACGCCCGTCATCTTGCGTTGCAGAGCCGAGAGGTTTTCCCGCAGCTCTCGGTGCGATTGGACCGCTTCCTGAATCACCCCCGGCGAAACCCCTACCTGCTTCTCAACTGCCGACGCAATCCGCCCCGGTGATAGCTCATCCCCCAAGCGACCGACCACCTCGACGAGCTGCTTCAGGAGTTCGCGGGTCTGGTCAAGTAGAGGAGGGGCGGCTGGGGCCGATGCAGTGAGCTGCGGAGTCTCAGACGGCGAACCGCTTGGGCCCGAAGAACGATGCTGCCCGCCGCCTCTGTCTTTTTTCTTGCTCATGACTGGCCTCAGCAAACAGGGGCTGCGGATCAGCCCCGCAACGGATTAGGAACGCCAACACTCAAAACATCGAAAGCTGCCCCGCGACATGCTCAGTCCGACTCAGTTCGCCGCGGAAGGCGCGGTCTACCAAGGATTCAAACAGTCGTTCCGATTCGGCAAGCGATTGCGCAAGCGTTCGGTTCAGAGCTGCCATGCGCATGCAAAAAACTGAATAAGTCTGCTGAGTATTCTTTGGCGGCATAAAGACCTTTAATGGAGATATATCTTTCTTATTGAGCTGCGGGACCGTGCTGCCGTTGCTTATGGTATCGAGGTCCATCAAATCAAACCACCCGAGCAAAAATTCAGTAGAGATTTCTTCGCTGGGAGATACGGCCATGAGATTGGGGTCTAATGCGACTTCACGGACCAGATATCTCTTCTTGTTTGTTGAAATCGCTCCACCGCGTTTGGGGAAAATGATTGACCCCGCAGGGGCGATGACGCAACCGCTCGTGCTTGGAGACCACTCTCGGGCAACATGGATGGCCTTTTCATTGCCAGGTAGATTCATATCTCCAACTTTGAGCAGTAGAGTGCCGTTCTGCTGCCCACGATATTCCTCACCAGGAGGCAAGCTATTACCTGAATACAGTATGCTAACATCGCCGAGTCTCCGAACCGGCCACCCCTTCGGATTCGTCACCGGATCCCCAAACATCTCCAGGAACGTCGAGCGGAGAAGCTGGTCGGTCAGCGCGATGGCCTGCTTCCGCTTCCGCCGAATGGCATCGGCCTTGTCGAGAATGTCGGCGATGCGGCGCTGTTCATCCAAAGGAGGAAATGAAATTAGAAGTTCCTGAAACCTGCTCTTGGGCAATATGGGAAGGGTTGTCGACGTACCTAATCCACGAATTGTCGGTTCTAACGTCATACAAAAATAAAAGCCATAACGTGGCCATATGACTCGCTCATCGAATGCGAGAGCGTTGATCTGTTGATTCGTTGCAAGCGGACGGCCTGCTATCCCAACCTTGCCGATCGTGGCACCGATGCAGCAAACGAGAACTGCACCCTCCGGCAGCACGCGTGCTTGCTTGGCCCCCACCGGTGTAAGTGTCTTAGGCGCTGTGAGAATCGGCCCTGTGTTACCCAAATCGCTAGGACCGACAAATGGGATCTCCCCACCGTAGTATTCGGGGCAAGAAGTCGATGGGGTAGACCCAGTCACGACCTCGGCCACGTCAGCTAAACGCTTCGTGACTCGTTGGGGGCTTTTCACAGCATCGCCTCCAACTCGCTCAGATCTTTCGCGATCTCTATTTCCAGAGCCCGTAGCTTGGCGATGATCTTCTTGGGAGGGTCGTGCGAGACCTCTTCGTGTTTGGCTTCCTTATAGCGGTTGATCGAGAGGTCGAAGTTTTTCTCCTCAATCTCCGTGACCGGAACCGTGAAGTGCTTCACCTGACGGTCTGTGTCCTTTTTGGGGTCACGGGCCCGCCAGCGGGTCAGGGCGTCGGGGAGATCATTCGCGGGGACGGGGGTGCGCTTGTCATCGAGTGAGAAGCCGTCGGCGGCCACGTCGTAGAAAAAGACGTGGTCGGTCTTGCCGCCTTTGGTGAACAGAAGGATGGCGGTCGAGACACCGGCGTACG
>CAYTGC010000454.1:0-4077 GCA_964437195.1 uncultured Myxococcales bacterium
GGCAAGACCAGTAAGCTTCTCGCTGACTTGCCAAAGTCGGCTTGCCACCATCAAATCGAGCGCACAAGGTGCCGGACGAACGGCTTTGCAGTCGGCAAAATACTTGCCGGTTACCCCTTCGACTTCTGGGCTGGTGGCCAAGTAGATGGATGTCGCGGCCCCTTTTTCCGGGCTCAGCAAAAAGGGCGCAGCCAGGCGGGTCACAAATCCCCACATGCCGCGATCAGTGGTGCCAAAGCCGGTTGCGACCACGCCCGGATGCAGGCTGTTGCTCGTCACCGAAGTTCCGGCGAGCCGACGAGCAAGCTCATGGGAAAATAGCACATTGGCCAGCTTGGACTGACTGTACGCGGACCAGCCCCGATACGACTTGGTCGACTGAAGATCCTCGAAACAGATCTGTCCACGGGTGTGGGCGCGGGAGGCGACGCTCACGATGCGCGCCGGCGCGCTCTTTTTCATCACATCGAGTAACAGGTTCGTCAGCAAAAAGTACGCGAGGTGATTGAGCGCAAACGTCATCTCCAGCCCATCCTTGGTCTCACGTCTCTCGTGGAAGATGCCACCGGCGTTGTTGACCAGGATGTGCAGTCGATCGTGCTTCTGCAAAAAGTCGGACGCAGCCCGCCGAACCTCGGCTTGAACGGACAAGTCTGCGACGATCAGCTCAACATTGGGGTTGCCGTTGGCCGTGATTTCTTCGACCAGCGCACGACCCTTTTGTTCGTCGCGAGCGATCAAAACCAACGTCGCACCGCGACGGGCCAGATCGATGGCGGTGACACGACCGATGCCCTGTGTCGGTCCGGTGACAAGGCAGGTCTTGCCGTGCAGATTTGGACTGTCTCCCATTCATGACCCCTTTTGCCGTGCGTCAGGCGTTTGGCTCGCGCTCGAGGAAACCAAGCTCGCGATGATACGTTTCAGGCAAGCGCAGAAGCGACACCACGGCGAGCAAAGCACAGCCAACCCCGAGAAGCCGCACGGTTTGTATCGTTCCCAGCGATGGAAGTAGCTTCTGGTAAAGCATGCTCAGCGGAATCACCGACGCACGCACGAGGTTCGGCACTGCCGTCGTCACCGTCGCTCGCAGATTGGTTCCAAACTGCTCTGCGGCTGTCGTCACCAGCACCGCCCAATAGCCCGTCGTGAGTCCCAGCCCGAAGCTCATTGCATAGAACCCATTTGGACCAAGTCCACGCAGCCGCAGCAGCATCACGACCCCAGCACACAGCAGCGACAACGACAGCATCATCGCGCGACGACGGCTATGCAGAAGCTGCGACAGCAGCCCACAGAGCAAATCGCCAAGCGAAACGCCAACATAGGAAAAGAGCACGGCGCGCGACGCGATGACGCCGGGCGTCCCAAGAGCCGTCGCCAGCTCCGGCGAAAAAGCGATGACGATGCCGGCGATGAACCAGACCGGAAGACCAATGAGCAACAGCAGAAGGAAGCGCCGCCGCCGATCCGACGTAGAAAACAACAAAGTAAGGCTGCCACGGCGAACCTTCTGACGCTGGGTTTCGATGAAAAGCTGCGGCTCAGCGAGGGAAATCCTCAGTAGCAAAAGCCCAAGGCCCGCACAACCTCCGACGAAGTAGCAGGTGCGCCACGGCAAAATCTCGGCAAGCAGTGCAGCCACGACACCGCCGAGCAGACCAAAACCAGCAACCAGTGTTGTCCCGAGCCCGCGTCGATTCTGCGGCAGGGTTTCACTCACCAGCGTCACGGCGGCCCCAAGCTCACCGGCAAGGCCAAAGCCCGCGAGCAGTCGACACAACGCATACGCTTCTACGGATTGCACGAGCCCATTGCCGAGCGTTCCAACCGAATAGATGAGGATCGAGCCGTACAGCGCGCGCAGTCGCCCAAGCCGGTCGCCCAAGATGCCCCACACGAGCGCCCCGACGAGAACTCCCGTCATCTGGACATTGAGAAGGCGCATGCCCCAAGCGAGCGAGTCCGTCGACGGTACGCCGAGATCGCGCAGGCTCGGCTGGCGCACGACGTTAAACAAAAATAGATCGAGGATGTCGACGAAGTAGCCGAGTGCGGAAACGACCACGACCCAGAAGGCCCGCTGCATGGACGGCAAGTATGTAAAACGAGAGCCTGCGGGGGAAGCTTTTCGCAGCGAGTGGGGGGTCAGCTATCGATGGATCGCGCGACGACCGAGACGAGGGGACGGGCTAGTTGCCGCTGCCCGTACAGTCGGGGAGATGGAACTCGACGCGGCGGTTCTTGGCCCAGCCAGTGGCGTTGTTGGGCGCGATGGGCTTGTCCTGTCCGTAGGCCTTGCCCTCGAGACGACCTTCCTCGATGCCGTTTTTGATAAGCCACTTTCGGACGCTGACGACGCGACGCTCCGAGAGATCCTGGTTGTAGTTCTTGCAGTTCTTGCGGAACTTCACCGGACACTGCGAGTCGGTGTGACCCTCGATGCGCAGCCGCTTGATGCTCGGTGACGCCTTGATTGCATCAGCGACAGCAAGCAGGACCTTGCCGCTCTGCTTTTCGTCAATGATCTCGCTGTTGGGCTTGAACTGGATCGGCTTCAGGATCACCAGTTGGCAGCCGCGGATTTCGACGACGCTCGGGCAGCCATGGCGCTTCTTGTCAGGATGCGGCGCGCCAGCTTTGTCCGGACAAGCGTCCTGGGCATCGGGAATCTGGTCACGATCTTTGTCCGCCATTGGGCAGCCGGGCCGGGCCGGATCGGGGCTTGCGCCAGCCGGTTCGAAGAGACACTGATCGACCGGATCGAGCACGCCGTCCTTGTCACTGTCCGTCGCCGGGCAACCGAGCCGCGCCGGATCGGGCGTTCCACCCTGAGGTTCAGACGGACATTGATCGCTGCGATCGGGCACGCCATCGCCGTCGCGGTCCGGCTCAGGCTGTGGTTTCTCGGGCAGCGGGCAGCCCAGGCGATCGGGATCTGGAGCGGCACCTTTCGGCGTATCCGGACAGAGATCGGCCTTGTCTGGCACGCCATCACTGTCGCGATCAACCTCGACCGGGCAGCCGTGCTTTTTCGGATTGCGGTTGGCTACGCCCTTTTCCGTCGGGCAGGCATCATACTTATCGATGATTCCGTCCCCGTCCCCGTCTGGCTCTTTCTTCGTCTGCGGAGCATAGGCGACGCGCAGAAGTCCGCGCACATCAGGCGTTCCGGGCTGGCGGACAAAGCCGAGCCCGAGTGCAGCACCGACCTGCACGGTGTTCATGATGTTGTAGTGTCCACCAAGCAGCGCTTCGAGGCTGGTGCCGTACCGCGAGAAGCTGTCCTTGCCAGCCAGCGCTGAAGCAATGAGCAGTTCTGGACCTACCGCAAACCGACGATCTTGATCGTAGTAGGCAGCGCGAAGACCGATTTGTAGCTCTGATGCAGCTCGGCCAGCATCGATGCCGGTCCACTCCTGCGGCAGCATCGTCTGGGCCTCGGGCCGAATCAGGAAACCAAGGCTTCCCGACCACATCAGCTTTTTCCAAACACCGGCGAAGACCGCTTTGGGCAGCACGCGCACCGACTGATCGCTCACGATCGAAGGAAGCGTTTCGGACATCGCACGAAGCGGAATCCACAGGTCGAGGCCAGCGCTCACAGACCAAGTGCTCTGGTTTGGCTGGCCGTAGATGCGCGCCAGCGCTCCGATTCGCGGGTCACCAACGGAAAAGCTGCCCTCGTTGGGATTCTTATCCGTGAGCGAACCTTGGCTGAGCATGACCACCGGCAGCGATGCACTAACGAGGACGCGATCCAGAAACGAACCCGCCAGATCGATATGCCCGATGAGCTGGTGCGCGATCAGCGTCTGCGTCTCGGTGTAACCGGTGCTGTCTTTGTAACCAAGCACGAGGGGCTTGTGCGCGTAGTTGAGCGTGAGCCCAGCCGCAAAGTAGCGCGTCGACGAGTACCACGGATGCGATACGGCAAAGGACCACTCACCAGCAGCCGTCGGCTCGTATCGATTGAGCTGATAGCCCATGTTGGGCTGGGAAGTCTGGGCCCGAGCTGGGCTCACCACAGCTTGCGTCGCAGCGAGCGCCAACACAGTCAAAATCGAGCGTTGCAAA
>CAYTGC010000455.1:0-4066 GCA_964437195.1 uncultured Myxococcales bacterium
GGTGAAGTCGGCGACCGCGACCTTGGCGTAGCTCAGCGTCTGATACGCCTTGTTGGTCTGCGGATTGAAGTACGAGTAGGAATAGCTATACATCGGCTGATTCCAGACCTCGTAGTCGTAGGTCGCGTCGATGACCATCGAGCGCTGCGACTTGCCAATCTGGTTCACGACCGCCAAGTGCCAGGTTCCCGCGTTGGTGTCGCGGCAGGCCTGATCCTTGATGCGACCATTGGCATCCTTGGCCGGATCCTTGACGTTGCAGCGGCCGCCGATGAACTTCGTGGCCGGGTTGGTGTTCGCCCACAGAAGGCTCGCAAGCGCCTTGATGTCCGATGGATAGAACTTGATCTTGGTCTTGCCGTCAGCCGCGAGGACTTCCACCGCCTTGGTCGGACGCTGGACCATAAACGAAGCAGGCGCCCAGCCGTGGCAGATGCCCATCCAGGTCTCCACCTTGCCCGAGCTGGTGTAGTAGGACTGGCCTTCGTTCAAGTTGTACTTGGTCAGGGTCTTGTTGGTGGTGTCGCCGACCAGCAGGTCGTATTTCTCAGCCGCGGACAGGTCGTCTGGATTGGTCGGCTGCTTGTTGCGCACGTAATCGGTCAGGACTTTCCAGTCCTCGCCCGAGGGAAAGTTTGGATCGCTATAGCGCTTGGCGATCACGCCCGCATAAATCGCCCAGTAGTCGTCGGAAAACGGTGACTCCGCCAACGCCGAGTTGCGGATGCTGTGCATGTCCGCCAAGTTCGTCAGCTGCAGGCTGTCGACCAGGTTCTTCGCCAGGTCATTCGAGCCTGGTGCATCGGCAGGACCGTCTTGCCGTCGAGCATTCTTCGCCGTGATGTAGTCCAGGCTCTTGACCACTCCGGGTGCAAACGCCGGACTCGGCGCTCCAACCTTCGTCGGCAGCGCATCCATGAACGCACGCGGCGAGGCTTCAAAGCGAGCCAGTGCATCCTCGATCTCGCCCTTCACAACCGGGTCCAGGTTGTCGGCGGGCTCAGGCTCTCCGCAGGCAGCGGCAAAGGCCATCGCCACAAGTCCTAGTGTCTTGCTTAGCGTCATTTTCATTTTTTCCTCCTCGGGGGGTTATTTGGAAGCCAGGAATATGGCCGTTTGGTGTGACACCGCGAGCGCGGCGCAACGGTTCAAGCGGCGAAACCGCAGCAGATGAGCCAGCTTATTACACGATTGGGAGGAAAAAGTAACAACGCCGATTGGGCACCGGCGATTGGCGTCGAGCGCCTACTTCTTTTGCTTGAGGATCGGGCGGTGGATATCAAACTTCGGCATGCGGTTCGAGTCGCAGTTTGGACCAAAACCCGTCGCATCGAAGTGGTAGCTCAGACTGCCCTTCGAGAGACCACCACCCGTCTCGACTTTCAAGTCGTGTTCTTGGGCGCGGGCCGGTGAGCAGTAGGACAGAAGATAGAAGCTCTTGGTGTAGGCCTCGACGCGGCTTGCGATGGACTCAAAGGCTTTCGCGAGTGCCGCCGGATCGGTGCTCAAAAACGACGCCGTGCGGCCAATGTTGCGCAGCTCGCCCGTGTCGATTTCTTTGCCAACACCGATGACGTAGAGCGCCGTGTCTTTCTGCTGCGCTTCTTCCAGCGACTTGTCGAGGTCGGGGCGCAGAACACGCTTGGCCCGATCGGTTCCATCGGTAAACACCACGAGTGAACCAAACTTGAGCGGCGTCGTCGCATGTTCGAGGCTCTTGTCGAGAACCTTCAGTCCCTCGATCACCGCGCCGTTCAGGTTCGTCGAGGGATCGCGGCTCTTGAACGAAGCAAGCCGTTCAGCAGCCGCACGCACGCCGCCTTCACCGTCAGTAAAGCCAATGATCGGGAAGATCTCTTTGCTTCCGTCGAAGCCGTAGATCGCGACTTTCTGCAGGCTACCGACTCGATCGGCAAAGCTCTGGACCGCAGGCTTGAGCTGTTCCATCGCACCCGACTGGGTGATCGATCCCGACAAGTCGACGAGCAGCAGCGTGTAGTGAACGGCTGCGACCTCGGGATTGAGGATCGTCTGCTTCGATTCGTACACCGACACCAGACCGTTGTCTTCGAGGATGTGGAACTTCTCCGCGGTCAGGTTGGGAACCGGATTGCCGCCCGAGTCCGTCACCGAAAAGTAGACCGCGACCTGGCTCGGCTTCATCACCGCAGCGTTGTACAGCGTCAGCTTCAGACAGCCTGAACCAGCCCACAGAAGCGCCGCCGCAGTGAGTCCGCGCAGCCAACGAAACGACCGTGTCTTCATACGACCTCCAGAGAACCACCAAGTGTCATTTGGTTTGCGATCGTAGCGGTTTTTCATCACTGGTTGGGGGAGAGATTGCAGCAGCCCTACTTTTTGACGAGCCAGCGGGCGGCGTCTTTGGCGTGGTAGGTCAGGATGATGTCGGCTCCGGCCCGTTTCACCGACGTCAGCACCTCGATCACAGCCTGCTCTTCGGAAAGAAGGCCCTTTTCCGCCGCTGCCTTCAGCATCGCGTATTCCCCCGAGACGTTGTAGGCGGCGATCGGCAAATCGTATTCCTCTTTCAGCCGCGCAATCACGTCGAGATACGCCAGCGCCGGCTTGACCATAAGGACGTCCGCTCCTTCGCCTTCGTCGAGCCCGGCTTCGCGAATGGCTTCGTCGCTGTTCGCTGGGTCCATTTGATAGCTCTTGCGGTGACCGAAGCCGCTCGCCGTGCCCGCAGCCTGACGGAAAGGCCCATAAAAGCAGCTCGCATACTTGGCCGAATACGCCATGATGCCGACGTGCGAATAACCGGCCTCGTCGAGTGCTTCGCGACTTGCGGTGACAAAGCCATCCATCATTCCCGATGGAGCGACCATGTCCGCGCCTGCCTTGGCTTGCGACACGACGACCCGGCCCAGGTTTTCGAGTGTCGCGTCATTGTCGACGTCCGGCCAGCCCGCTTCGGGCATCACCACGCCGCAGTGTCCGTGCGTTGTGTACTCATCGAAGCAAGAGTCGAGGATGACGACCAGCTCGGGACACGTCCGCTTGATCGCACGGCAGGCTTGCTGGACCAGTCCATCGTTGTGCCAAGCATCACTGCCAACCCGATCCTTTTTCGCATCGTCGGGTACGCCAAACAGGATCACCGCGGGAATCCCGAGATCGAGACACTCTTTCGCCTCGATCACCGCTTGGTCCACCGACACCTGCGACTGTCCAGGCATCGACGAAATCGGGCGCCGCACGTCTCGCCCCGGACAGACAAAGATCGGGTAGACGAAGTTATCAATGGAGAGACGTGTCTCGCGAATCATCCGACGCAGACCATCACTGCGCCGCATCCGTCGCGGGCGATACTCAGGAAACTGCATGGTGCGACTCCTTCAAAAGTAGGTTCTAGGGGTTTGGTCGTGGAGAAGCTGGGGCCACTGGTTTTCTCGCCACGACGATGAAGCCCATCCCGGCGAGCGTTTCCTCGATGCGCTCGCAGGCAAAGCCATGTTTTTCGAGCAGCGTCAGAAGCTCGTCGCGCTCGAACTGGCCAAATCCCGTCGAGACAATCCGCCACAGAAACATCGACAAACGAAACCGGAACGGGCCTTTGAGCGACGGAACGACCATCACACTGCCACGCCTGTTCGGTTCGAGCATCACGTAGCATCCACCAGGCTTTAGCACGCGATACATCTCGGCCAGACCAGCGTCCCGGCAGCCGAGCAGGTACAGGAAGCTGTGGTGCGTGATGACGTCGAAGCTATCGTCGGCAAACGGCAGGTGCGTCACATCGCCGTGGACCAGGGGAAAGTCGTTGCCCGAGATGCGCAGGTAGTGACGCGCCAGGTCGAGCATCTCGCCGGAAAAGTCGAGCCCGACGAGCCACAGGTCCGGACGACGTTCTAAAATGCCAATCCCCGACACGCCCGGCCCGATGCCCAGATCGAGCACAGACAGTCGCCCGGCAAGAAGTGGTGACGGAAAGTAATCCGCCAGGCTGCCGCAGTGCTCGCGCCAGACCGAGTGCCACGTCTGCCACGCATAAAAGCGAGCCCCGAGCGTGAACGTCAGGCGGCTGACCCAGTGCCGCAGTGTG
>CAYTGC010000456.1:0-4057 GCA_964437195.1 uncultured Myxococcales bacterium
ACTTACATCCATGCTCGCGATTTTCGGGGCATGAGTCAGAGACTGAAAGCGAGGCATTAACACAGTATCCTCGACGGAGCAGCATCGGCCTTCTGTCAGACGTTTGCCAATCAGCAGCCAAGCGAGAGTCGCCCCGCTCTCAACCACAACTCGCTGCTCAAGTAGGCTCACAACGGGCACACAAGCTCACAAAGTTGTGGTACACCGACGGGCGTTAGTGCCGCTGAATGACTTCGCTAAGGTGTTTGTTTGCTTACAAAAAAATGTAAAAATACCAGGGTCTTCCGTCGCTGCTGAGTTGTTCACTTCATAGCGGCTTTTAGCGAACAGACAGGCCAAGCAAGCGATCGGTGGGCTCATAAGGGGCTCTCAAGTGGGACAGATAATACGCAAAACCAACGCCAAGGGCGACTTCGTCGGCTGGTATGCACGGTGGTACGAGGGCGGCGTCCGCAAGACGAAGGCGACGAAGGCGACCTCTGCGGCGGAGGCTCGACGCATCCTTGCCGAAATCGAGGCGCGCATCGGTCGCGGCAAGCTGGGCGTCCCCGAGCAGGCGCAGCAGCTCACTGCGGACGAGATCTTGCGTCGCTACGTCGATGAAGCAGACGCTACAACCCGCAATCGCGATCGATGGGCCAGGCGCATTCGCTATGAGATGAAGCCGCTGCTGCCGATGCTGCTTCGTATCCTCACCATTGATGATGCCAAACGCATCGTCAGGCATCTATCGTCGACGCACAAGCCAAACACCGCGGCGAAGAAGCTGGCGACGCTAAAGGCTGCGTTTCGCTGGGCTGTCCGTCACGGTCTGGCGGCGCTGAATCCGTTTGAGGGAACCAAACCACCCCGCATTGACGAAACCGTCGAGTATCTATCGGTGGCCGAGATAAAAGCCCTGATCGCCGCCGCAGACGCACGGAACGACATGCGCGGCTCGATGCTGCCGATCGCTGTGCGCCTTGGTGTCTACGCAGGGCTGCGCTGTGGCGAGGTGTTTGGGCTGAGATGGCGAGACGTCGACTTCGATCGTGGCGTCCTGACCGTGCGACAAAGCTATCGAGGCGCACCAACGAAATCAGGAAAGCACCGTACCGTCCCGATCGCTGAAGATCTCGGCGCCGCGCTACGACTTTGGCGTGATCGCTGTCCGCAGACCGACGCGGGGGTCGTGTGCCCTGTCCTTAGCCTCGACGGGCACTGGATTCCCGCACAAAATCGACCGTGCCTCAAACACACGTACCGTCTCGCGGGACTGGCGATCCCCAAAGCTCCGTGGCACGTACTCAGGCACAGCTTCGCCAGCCAATACCTCATGCGTGGCGGCTCGCTGATCGCTCTTCAGACAATGCTGGGACACGCCTCGCTGAAGATGACGTCGGTCTACAGCCACCTGTCGAGTGAGCACCTTCAGGCAGAAATTCTTCGGCTCAAGTTCTAGCAGCCGTAGGCCAACTACTTCAGCGGGACCGCGCTTGAGCAGCGCAGTCTGTTGAGTCAACGATGGCCCGACTAGCCACGCGATGCTGAATCTTGCATCGAGACGGTTGGCTTCGCTATCTCCGACGAGAAGTGCTTTGGTGTCTCGTCGGATGTGTGCTAGCTCTCGGGCAGTGTAGGAGGATGTCGTGGAACAGTTTGAGAGCATCCCGGTTCGTGCCGCATTTTCGGTTACGATGAAGGCGCTAGAGCGCCTGAGCAGGACCGGTTCACCGACGGAGCGTGCAGCCATTCAGCGTGCGATGGCAACGCTCCGAACCTCTCTGCCGCGTGCTGAACAGGAGCCACCGGAGCAAGATCCACCGACGGCACTGGAGCAGCTTCATCTTGCGGCTGGTATCGTCGAGCCCCCGAGTGGCGAGGCAGCAGCGCTGCGCGCGTGGGGGGCGGACCTTGTGGAGCGACGGAAGGCTGCGGGGCTATCGCGGACGGTGCTGGCCGAGCGGGCTGGCCTGTCCGAGAGCACCTTGCGCAACGTCGAGACGGGCCGACGGGCACCAACGCGCACGACGATCATGCACCTTCAGTCCGTGCCAGAGCTGCGTATCGATCCAACGCCGATCGGGGACCACATTGCAGATCGACGAAGAGTGCATCAGGACGTTTCACCGAACTGCTGGCTGACGCCAGAGTACGACGCTCTCAAGCTCCACAATGAAATGACGATGCTGCTCAACGGGCGCGGCGGGCATCTTGAGCAGACGTACCTGTACCTCGACCCGAGCAGTGCGGCGGCGTGGTACTCAATTGCCGAGCAAGAGGACTACACCGTCTCTCGGATGTTGATGCCCCTGGATAACGTCGCAGAGTGCATCACTGAGCGGGCTGGTTCCGTCGGTCTGGATGTCATCGGACTTGGTTGCGGCGATGGCAAGGACGAGGTTCGACTGACGCAGTGCCTCCTAGAGCGCCGACGAAACCGGAACCTCAGGCTCTATCTACTCGATATCAGCCAGCCGTTGCTCTGCTCGGCGTACCGACATGCAGCCGAGGCGCTGGCCGATCGAGCGACGGTTTCCGTCTATGCGATCCAAGGCAACTTCCACAACTTGGGACGCTACACGTCGCTACTCCACTCACCGGAGCGCTCGCATCGTCGGCGTGTGGTCTGTCTGTTTGGCAACACGTTCGCCAACTTGCAGAACGAAATCCTGTTTGTGCGAAACAGCCTTATGGGGTTTGCGCCTGGGGATTTCCTGATGCTGACCATCGGTGAAGCATTGGCTCCTGCCGACAAGCCCGACGAGATCCTTGCGAAGGATCGGCTGCTCGCAGGACGAACCACCGAAACCATGAGCACGGGACGCTCGATGCAATCCCGAATGTTCTGCGACCTGCTGCGACGATACATTCATGGTTTGAAGAGCACCGAGATCACGTCCGTGCTCGACTTCGCAGCATGTCCAATACCCGGCAGCTATGCCGCCGACATCCGTGCCACCGTCAAGATGACCAGCGGCGAGTCCAAGCACTTCTCGATCGCCTACCTCAAGCGTCATGACCAGCGCCTGCTCAACGAAACGATGCTCCGTGAAGGCTGGCAAGCGGTTGCGCACTGGCGCATGGTAAAAGATTACCACCCAAGAAGGCTGTTGCTTTACCAGCGCGTGCGCTAGCTCTCAGACGAGGCCTTTTGCTGCGTACCAATTCGCTGCCACGTTTGTACCCATTCTGTACCACCCCTCGGGATACAGCCTGTACCTGAACTGACCACAGCTCGCATTACCGAACACAACAAATGACGCTCGGCCCACTCAAGGAGTGTGGCCCATGCGCCTTTACCCACCCGGTTTTCTGTCCCTATCAGCCTCGGTCGCTTGCGAGCGGTTTGGTTTCTTTCTGCTCGCCAGCTTGCTGCTGCTGTACCTCACCGAGCGGCTAGGATTTGCCACTGCGCAGGCGACGGATGTCCTCGGCTGCTTCATCGCTGCTACCTATGTGTCACCGCTGCTTGCTGGCACGATTACCGACGGTCGTTTGGGCATCGTGCGAGCTGCGGCTCTCGGGTATTTAGTCGCTGCCGTCGGCTACGCGCTGCTGATGGCCGAGAGCCGCCCGATGGTCTATGTGGGTCTGTCGCTGATCGCCCTCGGAGCTGGTGCCGCGAAGTTGGCACCCCAGTCCATCGCCACCCGTCTGTTTGCCGCCAGACCCGAGCTGCACGACCGAGGCCTGACGCTGATTTACCTGCTCGCCAACGTCAGCGCCCTGGTAAGTCCGGTTATCGGTGAAACCGTCCGATCGTGGCTCGGTTGGCCAGCCTCCTTCGCGCTGGCGTCGCTTAGCCTCGTCGCTGCCTGGCTCATCATCCAAGCTCAGTCGCACGTCTTTCGGGCCGCCGAGAATGAACGACCGGTCCCACGAGAGGTCGGCAACGCCGACGGTACAGGGTCGGTGGGGATGCTGCTCGGTCTGTGCGTGCTGTCGGTACTGCTGACCATCCCGCATATGCAGGCGAGCAGCACGCTGCTCTTGTGGGCTCGCGACAACACCAACCGCCATCTGCTCGGCTGGGAGCTACCGGTTCCCTATGTTGCGTCGCTGCACGCGGGTCTGG
>CAYTGC010000457.1:0-4048 GCA_964437195.1 uncultured Myxococcales bacterium
CGCACAGCCGAGTTGGCCGAGCGGCGAAAGATCGAGAACAGCTCGCGACGAGACAGCGGTGATGGCATGGCCCTATTTGACCCATAAGCTCACCTTTTCCAAGGCCACGCAAGGGGCATTGCAGGTCGCAAGCCATCCTTGGTACTGTCCGCCCTTTCCCTGCACGGTTTTCTAAGGAGAGACGAACATGAGCCAGGCACAACAGGGCGCCGTATCCACGGGCGCTGACGGCAAAAAGCACCTCACGGTCCTATCCAACATGGACTCTGCGACCGTGCGCAAGCTGCACCGCGAGTACGTGATGCCGGCCACGTTCCACTACTATCCCGAATCGCTCGTGCTCCAGCGCGGCGAAGGAATGTACCTAACCGATGCCGATGGCGTCACCTACCTGGACTTCTTCGGCGGCATCCTGACCGTGAGCCTGGGCCACTGCCATCCCGAGGTCGTCTCAGCGGTGCGCGAGCAGCTGGGAATCCTGGGCCACACCTCGACGCTGTACCAAAATGAGTGGATTGTCCGCCTGGCGCGCGAGCTGGCGCTTATCACCCCGGGCAAGCTCCAGCAGACGTTCTTTACCAACTCTGGCAGCGAAGCCGACGAGATGGGAATCCTGCTGGCCAAGCTGTATACGGGCCGCTCCGAGATCATCGCGCTGCGCCACAGCTACTCGGGCCGCGGCATGTATGCCATTAGCGCGATGGGACACGCTGCGTGGCGACCGATTGCACCGGTGATGCCGGGCATAAGCCTTATGCCCGCGCCCTACTGCTACCGCTGTCCGTTCGGTCTTTCCTACCCAAGCTGTGATGTGCGCTGCGCCGATGACGTCAAGGAAGTCATCGCCACCACCACCACGGGCCAGCCCGCTGCGTTCATCGCTGAGCCAATCCTGGGCGTTGGCGGATTCATCACTCCGCCCAAGGAGTACTTTAAGAAAGTCCTGGAGCCCATTCGCAAGGCCGGCGCGCTGTTTGTCTGTGATGAAGTCCAGACCGGCTTTGGCCGCACGGGTACATACTGGTGCGGAATCGAGCACTACGGCGTCCAGCCCGACATCATCACCTTTGCCAAGGGAATCGCGTCCGGAATGCCGATGGGCGCGACCATCACGACGCCCGAGATCGCCCAGACGTTTAAGGGTCTTACCATCTCGACGTATGGTGGCAATCCGATCTCTTCGGTGGCAGCGCTCGCCACCATCCATGTCATGTCGCGTGAGAACATTCCCGAGCGAGCCGCCCGACTCGGCAATAAGCTCCGCCAAGGACTTCTGGCGCTGCAGGACAAGCACCCCATGGTCGGCGATGTCCGTGGCATGGGACTTATGCAAGGCGTTGAGCTGGTCGAAGACCGCAAGACCAAAGAGCCAGCCGCCAAGCGAGCCAACCTCATCATCGAAATCCTTCGCAAGCGCCAGTTCCTGATCGGCAAAGGCGGACTGTACGGCAACACCCTGCGCATCGCCCCCCCAATGCTGGTGACCGAGGCCCAGATCGAGGAAGCCCTCACCCACCTAGACGTTGCCCTCACAGAGGCGGCCAAGAACTAACAAGGGAACCGAAACAGCAGGAACCCCTAGCTGTGGGGCCGACCGAAGACCTTTTTTCTGGCCTCGAAAGCGGATCAGAAAAAAGCGTCGCAGGGTAGGGGGGCCCCGCAGCGTGACGCCAGGAGATCACATGGCCGAGATCCATCACGCAGATGGCCGCATCGAGTTAGAGCAAGCAGATCTGCAAGCCCTGACCGACAGCCCGCTGTACAACCCCGACCTCGCCCCCGTCCCACTCCCGCAGCGCAAGTGGACCACCTACAACTTCGCCGCCCTCTGGATCTCCATGGCGCACTGCATTCCAACCTACATGCTGGCGTCTGGACTCATCGACTCCGGCATGTCGTGGATGCAGGCGCTGTTCACGATCCTGCTTGGGAATGTGATCGTCCTGGTTCCCATCCTGCTCAACAGCCACCCCGGAACGCGCTACGGGATTCCTTTCCCGGTCCTGCTCCGCGCAAGCTACGGATCGTATGGTGCGAACCTCCCTGCGCTCATGCGGGCGCTCGTCGCTTGCGGGTGGTTCGGAATCAACGCGTGGATTGGTGGCGCGGTGCTCCACACATTCTTTGGTTCGGTGATTCCCGGCTGGCCGCACCTTCTGGGAAGCGCGCCGATCGGCGGCTACGTTCCGACCCAGTGGCTTTCGTTCCTGCTGTTCTGGGGCCTAAACATCGTCGTGATCTTCCGCGGCATGGACCTGGTGCGAAAGCTGGAAAACTTCGCTGCGCCGTTCGTGCTGGTGATGGCCGGGATTCTGCTCGCGTGGGCCGTCAAGCAGGCGCACGGTCTGGGCCCTATCATCGACCGGCCGGCCACTCTGTCTGCGGCGCAGTTCTGGAAAGTGTTCCCGGTTGCCCTCACCGGCATGGTCGGATTCTGGGCCACGCTAAGCCTGAACATGCCGGACTTTACGCGCTACGGTCAGTCCCAGCGCGCCCAGATGATCGGCCAGACGATCGCCCTGCCGACGACGATGTTTGGTTTTTCGATGATGGCCGTGATCATCACGTCGGCGACCTCAGTGGTGTTTGGTCGCACCATCTGGAAGCCCGAGCTTCTCATCGGCGAGCTAAAAGATCCGCTGTGGGTCGGTCTGTCGGCACTGACGCTGGTGATTGCCACGCTGGCAGTCAACATCGCCGCCAACGTGGTGTCCCCTGCCAACGACTTTGCCAACGCTTGGCCAAGGCACATCAACTTCCGACGCGGGGCACTCATCACCGGAATCGTCGGAATTCTGTTTATGCCGTGGAAGCTGACGGAAGATTCCCACGCCTACCTCGTCGGCTGGCTGGTGCTCTATTCGGGCGGACTCGGCGCGATCGCGGCGATCATGGTGATCGACTACTGGGTGATCCGCAAGCGTACCCTCAAGCTGTACGACCTGTACGTACCCGATGGCAGCTATCGCTACAGCCGCGGCTGGAATCCTGCCGCCGTGGTCGCCACGCTGATTGGCTGCGGGCTCGCGTGGGGAGGACTGCTGTTCCCCGCGCTCAAAGGGCTGTATGACTTTGCCTGGTTCGTCGGCTTTGCCGCAGCCGGTCTGGTCTATTACTTCGCAATGCGCCGAACCTAGCGATTCCGTTCCGCTTTCTGCGCGCGTTTCCGCTTTGTCACGATCGGCTGCAATCGCCTAAGCCGAATCCCCCTCTAAACAACACACAGGCCTGGACTGGCCCGCAAAGCGGGTCGATGCGTCTACGTGCCATGCGTGGGGGGGGACACCATGTACGGGACAGAAGAAACACCATCTGAAACACTGAGCGGGCAGATCATCACCAAGTCTTCACAGACCAAGCAACAAGGTCTGCGCGTTCTACTTACCGCCACCTTGCTGTTTACGCTGGGGTGCTCTTCAGGGGGAGCAGACGCGACCGACGGCGGCGCCACCGGGTCCCCCACCGCAGTGGTGGTAAATGAAGTCTATCCACACGGTGGAGATCCCCTGACCGATCCAGACTGGGTCGAGCTAAAGAACACCGGCAGCGCAGCCACGGATGTAAGTGGCTACCGAGTGCGAGACAGCAAGACCACGGTGGCGATTCCCGCTGGGACCATCATCCCGGCGGGCGGCTACCTGGTGCTGTACTGCGACGACATTCCGGATGGGGGAGCCAGCGATCGCATCCACCTTCCGTTCAAGCTTGGCAGTGCCGATCAGATCAACTTCCTCGATCCGACTGGTGTGAAGATCGATGGCACGAGCTGGAATGCCCTGACCGCTCCTACGGGCAAGTCGTACGGACGACTACCCGACGGAACCGGACTGTTCATTGCGCTGACCCCGACCCGCGCAGGCCGCAACATTTAGGCAATCAAGGAGTCCGCGATGCGCTTATCTACACTTTGGCTTGCTACGCTCTGTGTACTTGCGCTGGCATGCAGTCAACCCGATGACCAAGTCCAGGAAGGAGCCTGCCAGATCGAAGCGGGAGCGACTCCCGACTCTCTGTCCACGATCACCTGCCAAGCCGACTTTCAAGCGCT